>NZ_JBHRYU010000035.1:0-96979 GCF_042649185.1 Cohnella sp. GCM10012308 | reverse complement strand
GCATGGGTCAAGACATTGGAAGACGCTTCAGACTATTACAGATCGGTGTAATCGCGCGAAATAAAGACCTACGCTGTAAAGATCGAATCATTGTAGGCCATGACTCCAGTTTTAGGGGGCCTAGCCGCATTCGCAGGCATTTCATCAAGTAGCGCGAGCCGTTAGAAAATACATGTACAAATGCAGGCTTTTGGCCAGCCAAACATCGCAAAAGCTCCGGTACGCTAAAAAGCGCGCTTCCCCTTCCATGTATTGCCGTCCAAAGAAGTATGACTTCAAACGGTCTCCCAAACTTAAAATGCCATGCAAAAAAGGTACGGTCCCCGAGCTTTCCACGGGACTGTACCTTTCTCTTCAAGTGCACTTCAGCGGGACTCCGCATGAAGCTAATTGATCTGGTTCGCGTTGCGCTGCAGCGCGTACTCCTTGGGGGTCATCTTGTATTTCTTCTTGAACAGGCTGAAAAAATACGTCTCGTTCGTAATGCCGACCTTCTGCACGATCTCGTAGACGCTCAAGTCCTCCTGGATCAGCAGCTCCGCCGCTTTGGTCAGGCGCACGCCGTTGATCAGATCCGCGATCGACAGCTGCGTCGCTTCCTTGTAGATCTTGCTCAAGCTTCGCGAAGAGATCTTCATCATCGATGCGATCGAGGACAGGCTCAGGGAAGGATCCTGGTAATTGCGGTTGACGTATTCCGTCACCGCGTCCACGACAAAGTAGTTGAGCGCTTCGGTCTCCTCCGACGTTTCCTTATTGAACGAATCCTGCAAGCCGCTCCAGACGATGCGCTCGATCTCTTCCATCGTCTCCTTCTCCAAGATATGCCTGCCGATCGAAGCTTTCTGCAAGGAAGGCGCCGCCGCGACCTTTGCCTTGTCCAGCCCTTCGATCACGGCATCCGCCAGGCGGAGAATCGAGACGAGTGCGTTGTGATAATTGAGCGCCGCCATCTCCTCGAACAAGTTCGAGAGCACGTCCCGCATCGCTGCGACGTTGCCCGACTTGATCGTCTCCATGAGCCAATCTTCCAATTCCTTGGAATAGCCCGTTTTTTTGTTGTCGGCGCATCCCCGAAGGCGCTCCTGCGTGATGACGGAGCCATGGCCCAGCTGCAAACGGTACATCGACTGGTCCATCGCTTGCGTGTATTGCGCGTGCAATCCGCTGAGCGCCTCGGCCTTGCCGCTGATCGAAGCGGTGAAGGTCACCTTGAAAAAACGGGAGAAAGTGTCCTGCGCCTCGGCGATCAGCGCTGCGAGTCCGTCTTGCCAAGCCGCATGTTCCTCCGGTACGCTCACGATCAGCAGGACATGATCTTCTTTCATGTCGATGCCCTCGTTCGCATACTTGCCGGCCACGATCTCGGAGGCGATATTGATCAGGGCGAACCGAATCGTTTCTTTATCCTGGGCGGAGAAGCGCTGCTGGAATTCCTTATAGTTGTCGATTTTCATTAAGCAGACCGTATACGCGCCGGATGGCGGCAAGGAGATCCTCATCTCCCTGAACAACGATGCCAGCTCGGGCTCAGGGATGGAAAAGCGCTCGGCCAGCAGCCGGCTCAGCCAATAATGCTTCATGACATCCTTGTACTGATCTTTTTCCTTGTAAAAAAGATTCAGCTCCTCCATCGACTGCCGATAAACGGAATTTAAATAAGAGATCTCGTCGCCGACCTCCCCCTCGCCCTCGACCGCTCTGCCCGGCCTGTTCTGCTTCACCGCGTTCACCAGATTGCCGATCGGACGGTAAATGGTCCGGGAGATCAGGATCGATACGACGAACGCCAGCAGCAAAGCGATCAGCGTAATGAGCAGAATGCTGGTCCGGAGTCTGTCGATCGATTGATACACTTCAAGAACAGGCTGCGTCTTAAGCAGCGTCATACCGGCGCCGTCGACGTTCGAATACGTGATCAAATACGGCTTGCCCCCGTGCTTGCGCTGAAAAAAACCTTCCGAATCGGCCTCGGGATGCGCGGCTTGGTAGGCCGAAAAGTCGCTTTTCAGCCACTTCATGATCTCCCGGTCGCCCGTACCGTCGTCCAGGTACTCGCCGGCCTGGTCCATAATGAATATATTGTCGCCCTTGCGCTTGTCGATCATGTTGATCTCGCCGATGTTGTCGAGCAGCCATTCGGACCGGACATTGACCACGATGACGCCGTCCGGCTTCTGATCGCTCGCCGATGTCTCGTACATCATATAGGAGAATACGTACTCAGGCTCGGTCTTCCCGTTCACGAGCTTCTGAATGTTGCGGAAAATCGGCTTCATCTTGGGAAGCAGCCGGTCCGAATCGTACAGTTCGCCGAGCAGCTGGTCTTCAAAAAACAATGGTCTGCCCGCATTGTACGTCTGATCCAGGTTCCGGTTGTAGATCGTGAGCGAATGAATATATGGATTGGCCGAGGTGACGGAGCTGGTGACTTTGTTCAGCCTGTTGGCCACCTCGACCATATTCTCTTGTCTGGCATACATAACCGCGGCTACGTCGCTGTTCAGATAAAGCGACTGGCACAGGCTCGCTATCGTCTGATCCATGAATTCCATATTGTATTTGACTTGGTACAGTATTTTCTGGTTGGAGGCGTATTCGTTTTTGACGAGCAGCTTCTGGGCGTTGATGTAGACGACGGCGGACAGCACGACGACGATGAGCAGAATCGCCACGCTGATCCATAGAAGCATTTTGATATAGTAAGCCTTGGCCCCGAATCGCTTCATGCGGGAATCTCCTCTCCTTCTTCGAGGCAGGGGTGATAGTCTTCGCTGCCTTGCGTGCCAAATGCCGAAGAGGACCGGCATCCGCCAGCCCCTTGCTTTTGAGCTCATATAACGATCTAGACGCCCAGTCTGTCGGCCAGCGCATGCAGGTTGTCCAGGCTGATCCGCACGCTGTCCAGCGCGTCTCCCTCGCAGATATCCTGCTCGACGACATACCATTCCACGCCGCTGCGCTCCCCCCATAGAAGCAAGGGCTCGAAGTCGATCAGGCCCGTACCGATCTCGGCATACGTTCTGCGTTCGTCGGCGGTCATGTCCTTCAGGTGCATCGTCGGCATGCGGCCGCGATACGGCGCAATGAATGCCGACGGATCTTTTCCGGCTTTGCTCACCCAGTATACATCAATCTCGGCCAATATGGCGTTGTCGGGCGCAGGATCGAGCAGATAAGACAGGGCGTCCGTCGTGCCAACGCGCGTCTCGAATTCAAAGGCATGGTTGTGAAAAGCGACTGTGAACCCGTCGTCCCGCAGCTCGCGCGCCGCCGCGTTCAATTCCTCACGCAGCCGGATATAGCCCTGCTCGTTGCGCCATTCATGCGGCACGGACGGGCAAATCAACCGGTTGGTGCCAAGCTGTCTCGCTTCCTCCTTTACGCTCTCCGGCTCGGCCCGCAGACGCTCGACTGAAATATGCATGCCCGCCGTTTTCAGCCCCGCTTCCCGCAGCACCTCCGCAATCTCGGCTGCCGAATGGCCGTGCAACCCGGCCGTTTCGACGCCGGCCCAGCCCATCCGTCCCAGCGTTCGGAGCGTGGCGGGAAAGTCCCCCTCGCATTCCTTGCGCAGCGTGTACAGCTGCACCGCAAACTTGCGCTTCACTCGTTTTCCCCCTTCTCTGCCCTCTCTGCCTTCTATGCCGTCTCTCTCATTTCTACCGGCTCTACCACGTGATCTCGATCGCGCCGCTGATATTCGTCAACACGAGACGATCGCCCCGGATGCAGTCCGCGAGATCCAGATACGCAGTCTCGCCCCGCACTTCTACGCTTCCTGCACGAAGGCTTGCCAGCGGCGGATAAATTGTCACTTCCGCTTCTAGCAGACCAGCGACGAAGAGCATCCGCTCCGAGCTCTTCCTCGGCGTCGGTCCCGGCGCGAGCTCCCGGCAGGAGACGGAGGTCGTCTCGCGCTGCTTGACGAAGACGCGGCATTCGTCGTGGAAGGTGCGGTCCGGCGCATAGGGCGCGGCGCCTTCCCCCGCCCTCGTCGTCTGCCCGATGATCGCGGGCACCCCTTCGGGGAATCGCAGGCGAAGAGTGACGGACGTGTCCTGACGGCAGCCCGTAAACCAATAACCGTTGTCGCTGCGCGTCACGAACAGAAGCGCCGGCTTATCCGCTTCCGCCGGCTTAACCTGCTGCAGTTCGTACCCGAACTCGGCGAGCAGCTGGCGGGCCAGAACCGAGAGGTCCTTGAACCGCTCGGGCTGCCGGTTCGGCAGATGGGATACGGCGCCCGATTCGAACGGCAAGGAACCGCGAACCCATCCGATCTTGCCGCCGTTCCATGCCGGCAGTTCCCGCGTCAGCGCCAGGACGCGCACCCGATCGCCTTGACTGCCCGTCGCGAATACCGTTGTACCGGAGTCGTCCGCGTCGCTTAGCACCTCGCCTAACGCACCTCCGCCGATCAGCGGATCGTGCAGGAAGACGGCGGAGGACGCGGAAGCCTCGGACAATCGGTCCTGCGGCAGCGTGCTGGAGAGCTGAAGCTCTCCCTGAAGCCCTTCATCCTGCCTGAGGTTCAGCAGCTGCTGCAGCTCCGGATCCAGGGCGCTGCCGTATACGATCGCTCTGCCGCCCCCCCGGACGAAGGCGGCCAGGCGTGCGGCATTCGCGCCCGTCAGCCAGGAGGCCGGCGTCCATAGGATCGTATCCCGCAGCTTGCCCTGCGTTCCCCCTTGCATCGCCGCGAAGTCGTCCGTGCTGAGCACCGTATTGAGCGGCAGCCCCTCGTTCACCGCGTTGCGCACGAACCATTCCTCGAAGAAGATCGACTTGGCGGCTTCCTCCGATCGTTCGACAGCGGCATGGTATTCGCTGAACGGATACAGCCAGGTCAGAATGCCGGCTTGGTCGGGAAAGTCCTTGATCGCCCTGCGCAGGTGGGGGATCACTTCGGCCGGACAATCCGCGTTCAGCTCGCCTTTCTCCGTATCGATCGTCAGCAGCTCGATGATGCCCGGATTCTCCAGCTCGCCGTAACTATTCATCCGGGCGACGGACATCGGGCAATAAATATCGTGCGGCTCCCGGTCGTACAGATCCCACCAGGGATTTTGCCAGAACCAGGGATCGTTCGGATAGAAGCGATAAGGATAGGTCTCGCCCGGCAATACCGCGATGCGGGACATATAGGAAGCGATCTCCAGGCCGAAGTCGAAGTTGAGCGCGCCCCACGGCGAGTTCGGAGGCGGCAGCTCGATATATTTTCTGCGGTACATTTCCTGCAGCGGAATGAAATCCTTGGCCAGATCCATTCCCGTTCCGAAGTTGGTGCCGCGCACCTCCGTGCGATAACCGGGGCATTCTCTTTTGAAATGTTCCCAGAACGACAGCGTCTGGTCCGCGAGCTCCCGGTAGTCCGCCGTCGGCATCGAGGTGCCGTCGTAATTCGCTCCCAGGTACGTCCAAGGAAAATAGGAGAAGCCGAAGCCGTTCGAGAACCATATATAATCGAAGCCGAGCGCAGGGAGGAAGCTGGCGCACTGGCGGCCGAGAAATTCGCCGAACGGGGTGCCCTCGGGAATGCCTTCCGGATAGGCCGCATAGGCGACCGCGTCCCCGCAAAGCTCCGACCACGTGCAGACAACCGTATAATCGGCCTTCAACGCGACTTCCTTGTCCCCCAGCTTCGCGCGATTGATCTCCGGATGCCGCGTATACTTAAAGTCGGAATAGGCGAATTCGGGACCGGCATCGAAGGTGGCGCCCACTTCCATCGGGACGCCGAACCGGTCGCGGGCGATTCGTTTGAACGCCGCGACGATCGTGCGCAGATTATCGTACGTAATCTCGCAGGCGTCGGGACGGTAAAGCTTGGCGATGCGGGGATCGTTCGGCTGAATATGCCCGAACCGATCCTCGTTCGCAAATCCGATATAACGCCCCCACTCGATCCCGCGCTCCCCGTTGTCGTCCCACTCCAAAATCTCGCTGCCGTCGGCCACCCACAGCAGCATCGAGCAGCCGTCCGCCATGTCGATCAACGGCAGCCATTGCCGGATCGCTTCTTCGCATACCGATTCGATCGCAGGCAGCGCCATGCTCGTAAACGGCTTCAAACTCATTTCCAGCGTGACCCGCCGGAGTTTCTTTTTCGTTTCCGGCCGTACTGTCGGCACCATTTCTACGCCCCCCGCCTGACCGCATCCATAATCATTTTGATAATCGCCAGATCCTGAACGTAGTCCTCCGGCGTCGTCTTGGGAGAAAGGCCATTCGCGACCACCTCGTAGAAATATTCCAGCTCGCATGTATACGCGTCCTTATAGGTCGGACGAATGACCGTCTCTTGCAGCGCATCCCCGATCGTATCCCGCAACCGGAGCGTCGTCGGCAATTGCCGCAAATAAGGCGTATCGTATTGTACGAGGATCGATCTTTGCTCGCCGAACACCTCGATATGGGCGTCGAACCGTCCCTGCCCGTCGACGCCCGTCTCGAACATGACATCGTAGCCGTCGTATTCCAGAATGGCGTTTTTGAATCTGCCGCCCTGCCGGGACGCGGCCGCCTTCACGCGCAGGGGCATGCCGAGCATCTCCCGCATCGCGGAAATATCGTGGCTGTTCAGACCCAGCAGCAGACCGTAAGCGGCGTACTCTTCGCCCGAGGCTTCGCCGATCGCTTCCTTCATCAGTTTTGCGTTTCTCTCCTTGCGGTCCCGGACGGCTTCGGCCGGGAGGTCGGCGAACCGGTGCACATGGGTGCCCGACTGGCCGGTGAAGTACGCGTTGGGCCCGATCATATCTCGTACCCGCGCATAGTTGATCGGCCCCAGCTCTCGTACCTCCTCCAGCGCACGAAGGTAAGCCGGCGCGAATCTGCGCATATAGCCGACCATGACCTGCGCTTGCGAAGCGTCGCGAGCCCGAATAATGTCCCGGGCCTCAGCTTCCGTCACGCACATCGGTTTTTCTACGAATACATGAATATTCCTTTGCAGCGCCGCAATCGCGCATTCGGTGTGGTACTCCATGTTGTTCAACACGAATACGGCATCCATGGCGGTCCGATCGAGCATATCCGAAGCGTTTGCGTATAAGTTTTTGACGCCGTACTTCTCCCCCATTACGTTCAGCAGCCGTGGCGAGATGTCGCACAAGGCGACGATCTCGTAGAGCTCCGGCAGCGATTGCAGAATCGGCAAATGAATGATTTGCGCGATTTCTCCCACGCCGACGATCCCGACCTTCAGTTTCTTCATCCTGCGCACTCCTTTACCTGTACCGATGCTGCTTGCTTCGCGGCCGGCAACATGTGCTGCACGCTACGCGGCCGGAGGTTATTCCGTCGCATGCAAGATGCAGCACGACTTCCGCAGCCTAAATCTAGCGTCCTGCCGCGTTCCTGTATACTTCAAATTGCGTCGATTCATTCAATTAGGCGCAAATCGGGAAGGAATAGGAGCAAACGGCCGAAAATAAATCGGCTCTATTCGAACTACGGGAAGAGGCGAACGTCAAAAAAACCGGATCGGCATCGATCCGGCTCATCAAGCAAAACCTCTTCTGTTTGCGCGGTCTATCTCGCCAGCGGCAACCGCACCCGGAACGTCGTGCCCGACTCTCCGCTCGTCGCCGCGATCTCGCCGCCGTGCAGCTCGACGATATTTTTGGCGATGGCAAGGCCGAGGCCCGATCCGCCGGTATGCCGCGAGCGGGACTGCTCGAGCCGGTAGAAACGGTCGAACAGCTGCGGAATCGCCGAGGCCGGCAGCGGTTCTCCGTAATTTACGATTTCCGCCACCGCCTCCATCCCTTCTCGCCGCGCCTTGATTTCGATTCTGCCGCCGTCCTTGCCGTACCGGATGGCGTTGTCGATGAGATTTTCGAACACCCGCACCAGCTTGTCGCCGTCCGCCGACACGATCAGCTCCTTCTCCGCGAAAACCGTAACGCCTTCGACCCCTGCGTGATCGAACTGAAGCCGGAACTGAACGGCCAGCTGCCCCAGCATCTCGACCAGATTGAGCGGGGAGAGCCGAAGCGGCAGCCCGCCGCTCGTGCGGGTATACTCGAAAAGGTCGTTGATTAGTCCTTGCAGTCGCAGCGCCTTATCGTAGGCAATACCGGTATAGTGGCGCAGCTCGACCTCGTCGCGATAACGGTCCTGCTCGATCAGGCCCAAATAACCGACGATCGAGGTAAGCGGCGTGCGCAGATCGTGGGAGACGTTCGTGACGAGCTCCGTCTTGGCCCGCTCCGTCCGGCGTTCTTCCTCGATGGAGCGATTCAACTGCTCGCTCATGCGATTGATGCGATCCGCCAAGACGCCCAGCTCGTCGCTCGTCCGTACCGGAATGCGGCTGTCGAACCGGCCCTCGGCGATCTCGCCGACTCCCTGCGTGATTCGCAGCAGATAACGGATGGTGCCATGGCTGAAGACGATCAAATAGACGATAAATAGCGACAGAATCGCGACGGACAGCGTAACCGATCTGCCAAAGCGCTCGTAAAACCACCACACCATCGCATTTAGAATCTCAATATCGTACCGAGTGGCCAGGACATAAAGCAGCGCTGCCGTGCCGGCCGCGAATCCGAGGCTCAGGGCGACCAGGAGGAGCAGCTTGAAGCGAAGTCCGAACAGCGGATTAGGGTTCAATTTTATAACCCACTCCCCACACCGTCTGGATCGGCTTGGCGCCGTCCAGGGCGTGCTCCAGCTTGTCCCGCAGATTGCTGATATGAACCATGACGGTATTGTTGGATTCCAGGTACTTGTCCTTCCAGACGGCTTCGAAGATCGCCTCGGCGCTGAACACCTGCCCGGGATGGCTCGCCAGCAGATGCAAAATATCGAACTCCGTCGAGGTCAGATTAATATGCTTGTCCTCCGCCATGACCGTGTGGGTTTTCTTGTTGATCCGCAGCGTCTGAATCTGGATGTCGTCCTCCTCGCGGCTCTGCCGCAGCCTGGCGTTCAGCCCGAACGTGCGGCGGAGCAGCGACTTGACCCGCGCGACGAGCTCCAGCGGGTTGAACGGCTTGACCATATAATCGTCCGCGCCCGT
This sequence comes from Cohnella sp. GCM10012308, assembly GCF_042649185.1. Classification (NCBI taxonomy): domain Bacteria; kingdom Bacillati; phylum Bacillota; class Bacilli; order Caryophanales; family Paenibacillaceae; genus Cohnella; species Cohnella sp. GCM10012308. The sequence continues at coordinate 87,951 of NZ_JBHRYU010000035.1, read as the reverse complement.
CATCAAACCCATGATCTTGTCCATATCCTCGGCTTTGGCGCTGAGCATCAGGATCGGCACCGCATCGTCGGCGCGCACCGCGCGGCATACCTCGAGACCATCCATCTCGGGCATCATCACGTCGAGGATGACGAGCTGGACCGATTCGGACCGGATCAGCGACAGCGCCTCGCGGCCGTCCGCCGCCTTCAGCACGCGATAGCCCTCGTTCAGCAGGTAGATGGCGATCAAGTCCGCGATCTCCCGGTCGTCGTCCGCGATCAGGATCTGAGCGGCGTTCATCCGGTTCCCCCCTTGTCCGTTTTCTTGTCCTTTCAGTATAAAAAAGGCCCTTCCATCAAGCTTGTGATAAAGCTGAAGGAATTATAAAGTTTTTCTAAATAAAAGGACCGTTAGGCAGCTGAGAACTGCTTAACGGTCCGCTGAAAGGCGGGCGGCGGGTTACGCCAGTCCGAACTGACTCTTGTACCGCCCGTAGCCCTCTTGCTCGAGATCCTCCACGGGGATAAAGCGCAGCGCGGCGGAATTGATGCAGTAGCGCAGGCCGCCGAGCTCGCGCGGGCCGTCGTTGAACACGTGGCCGAGATGCGAATCGGCTTCGCGGCTGCGCACCTCGGTGCGGACCATGCCGTGCGTGAGATCCTCTTCCTCGCGGACGCCGCCCGACTCGACCGGCTTGGTGAAGCTCGGCCAGCCGCAGCCGGAGTCGAACTTGTCCTTCGAGCTGAACAGCGGCACGCCGGACACGATGTCCACGTACAGCCCTTCGCGGTGATTGTCCCAGAACTCGTTGCGGAACGGATGCTCCGTCGCGCTGTTCTGCGTCACCTCGAACTGCAGCGGCGTGAGCCGCGAGCGCAGCGCTTCCTTATCCTTGTCCGTGTTCCAGTGCCGCTTGATGTAGGCGTCGCGCCCGGAGCCCTTGCGGTACATTTTGTAGCGAAGCGGATTTTTCTTATGGTAATCCTGATGGTAGTCTTCGGCCGGGTAAAATACGGAGGCGGGCTCGATCGTCACCGCGATCGGCTTGTCGAAGCGTCCGCTGGCGTCCAGCTCGGCCTTCGTCTCCTCGGCGGCTTGCCGCTGCTCCTCGTTATGGTAGAAAACGACCGGACGATAAGACTCCCCGCGGTCGAAAAACTGGCCGCCGCCGTCCGTCGGGTCCACCGATTGCCAATAGATGCCGAGCAGCTTGCGATACGGGAAAAGTTCCGGATCGAACGTGATTTGCACGGCCTCCTGATGTCCCGTCGTTTCCGAGCACACCTGCTCGTAGGTCGGGTTCGCCACATGTCCGCCCGTGTAGCCGGATACGATCCCGTGAATGCCCGGCAGCTCGTCGAACGGCGTCACCATGCACCAGAAGCAGCCTCCTGCGAACGTCGCTTTTTCAAATGTTTGGCTCATTTTCCCTATCGCTCCTTCCGCGTATGCTACGCTTCTTTTTATACCCAATCATTTACTTTTTGTGCATTTTAAATTCGAGGAACAGCTCGTTATAGTGCGCGAGCATCCGCTTGCCCAGATTATCGTACACTTCGAGCTTATCCGTCAATGCGGACTCCGGATAGAAGCGCTTGTCCTCCGAGATTTCGACCGGCAATAGCGGCATAGCCTTGGCATTGGGGGTCGCGTAGCCGACATATTCGGCGTTTTGGGCCGCATTTTCCGGATCGAGCATGAAGTTCATGAACTTGAGCGCGCCGTCCAGATTGCGAGCCGTCTTCGGGATGACCATATTGTCGAACCACAGGTTCGAGCCGTCCTTCGGAATGACGTAGTCGAGCTTGTCGTTCTCGTCCATGATCTCCGAGGCGTCCCCGGACCAGACAAGCCCGACCGCTGATTCTTCGCCGGCGAGCAGCATCTTGATCTCGTCCCCGACAAGCGCCTTGACGTTCGGCGTCAGCTTCTTGAGCTTGGCGAGCGCCTCCTGCAGATGCGTCTCGTCGGTATCGTTAAGCGAATAGCCGAGACTGTTGAGGCCCATCCCGATGACCTCGCGCGCGCTGTCGACGAGCAGGATGTTGTTGCGCAGCGACGGATCCCACAGATCGTCCCAGCTGTCGAACTTCAGGTCGCCGACCAGCTCGGGGTTGTACACAATACCGACCGTTCCCCAGAAGTAAGGGATCGAGTACACGTTGCCCGGATCGAACGACTGGTTCAGGAAACGGGCATCTATATTCGCCAGATTCGGCAGCTTGGCGTGGTCGATCGGCAGCAGCAGGTTCTCCTCGCGCATCTTGCCGATGGCGTAGTCGGACGGGACGGCGATGTCGAACGTCGTGCCGCCCTGCTCGATCTTGGTCATCATCGCCTCGTTCGAGTCGAACGTCTGGTAGATGACCTTGATGCCGGTCTCTTCCTTGAACGTGTCCAGCAGGTCGGGATCGATGTAATCGCCCCAGTTGTACACGGTCAGCGCGTCCGCGCCCGAGTAGCCCTGCGAGGAATTGAGCCTGTCGATGGCGATGAGCAGGCCGCCCGCGATGACGAGGACGGCGATAAATGTCCGGACCAGGCTGTTCATCGCGGCACCCCCGTTCCGAGTCGCTTCGCGCTGCGCCGGTTCAGCATGTAGTAGCCGAGCACGATGAGCAGCGTGAACAGGAAGATCAGCGCCGACAGCGCGTTGATCGACAGAGAGACGCCCTGCCGCGCGCGCGAGTAGATCTCGACGGACAGCGTGGAGAAGCCGTTGCCGGTGACGAAAAAGGTGACGGCGAAGTCGTCGAGCGAGTACGTCAGCGCCATGAAAAATCCGGCGAAAATGCCCGGCTTGATAAACGGAACGATGACCCGCGACAACACCTGCCAGCCGCTCGCGCCCAGATCGCGTGCCGCGTCGATGAGCGTCGGGCTCATCTCCTGCAGCTTGGGCAGCACCATAAGCACGACGATCGGCACGCTGAACGCGATATGCGACAGCAGCACGGACGTGAAGCCAAGCTTGATGCCTGCCATCGTGAACATGACGAGCAGCGACGCGCCGATGATGACGTCCGGGCTGACGATCAGCACGTTGTTCATCGACAGCAGCGCATTGCGCGAGCGCCGGGTCCGCGTCCGCATGATGGCGAGCGCGCCGACCACGCCGAGAATCGTCGAGATGGTCGACGACAGCAGCGCGACGACGACGGTATTCAGCAAGATGATGAGCAGGCGCGTATCCTGGAACACTTCGCCGTAATAAGACAGCGTGAAGCCCTCGAAGCCGTGCATCGTGCCGCCGCTGTTGAACGAGTAAAAAATCATGTAGGCGATCGGCGCGTACAGGACCGCGAATACGGCGATCAAATAGGCCGACTGCCAGCGTCTTGCCGCCCTCATCGTCTCACCCTCCCCGCCTGGCCGGTCCCGGTCAGCAGCATGATGACGACCATGGCGATGATCAGGAACACCGCGATGGCCGCGCCCATGCCCCAGTCCTGCGTGACCAGAAAATGCTGCTCGATCGCGGTACCGAGCGTAATAACCCGATTGCCCGCGACGAGCCGCGTGATCATAAACAGCGACAGCGCGGGGATGAACACGGCCTGACAGCCTGCCTTGACGCCGTCCGTCGTCAGCGGGAAGACGACCTTGCGGAACGTCGTCCAGCCGGACGCCCCGAGATCCCGCGCCGCAAATACGAGCGACGGATTGAGGTCCTCGAGCGCATTGTAGACCGGCAGGATCATGAACGGGATAAAAATGTACACCGATACGAACACGAAGCTGAAGTCGGTGAACAAGATCTGCTGGCGGCCGATCCCCAGCGCCTCGAGCGCGCCGTTGACGAAGCCGTACGTGCCGAAAATGCCGAGGAAGGCGTACACCTTCAGCAGCAGATTGACCCAGCTCGGCAGGATGAGCAGCAGCAGCCACAGCTGCTTGTGCTTCATCTTGGTCAGCGCGTAAGCAGCCGGATAGGCGATCAGCAGCGAGAACAGCGTGATCAGGAAGGCGTACCAGATCGAGCTGACCGTCATTTTCAAATAAATCGGCGTCAGAAACTTCTCGTAATTGCCGAACGTGAAGCCGCCGTCGATGTCGAAGAAGGAATCGTAGACGATAAGAGCGATCGGAATGACGATGAACAGCGCCATCCAGGCCAGATACGGCGCCAGGTAGACGTTGCGCTTAGCGTTCATTGGCGCTCTCCTCGTACGCGAGCAGCCGCCGGTCGAACTCTTCCTCGGTCTCCCCGAAGCGCATGACGTGGATCGCCTCCGGATCGAAGCCGAGACCGACCCGGTCGCCGACCGTCGCGCGCCGCGTAGAGTGAACCATCCACTCGTTGCCCGCGTCGTCGTAGCCGATGATCTCGTAGTGGACCCCGCGAAACAGCTGCGAGTCGACCTTCACGACCAGCTTGCCCGCCTCGGGCGGCGTAATCTCGAGATCCTCGGGACGGATGACGATCTCGACCGGCTCGTCCGGCCGGAAGCCGCCGTCCACGCATTCGAACGTATGCCCCGCGAAGCGGACCTCGTAGTCGCGGACCATCTGTCCCGCCACGATATTCGACTCCCCGATGAAGTCCGCCACGAATCGGTTGATCGGCTCGTCGTAAATGTCCGTCGGCGAGCCGCTCTGCTGGATCGTGCCCTCCTTCATGACAAAGATCTCGTCCGACATCGCCAGCGCTTCCTCCTGGTCGTGCGTGACGAATATAAACGTGATGCCCAGCCGCCGCTGCAGCTCGCGCAGCTCGTACTGCATCTCCGTGCGCAGCTTGAGATCGAGCGCGGACAGCGGCTCGTCGAGCAGCAGCACCTGCGGCTCGTTCACGATCGCCCGCGCGATCGCCACCCGCTGCCGCTGACCGCCGGACAGCTCGGTGATCTGCCGTTTCTCGTAGCCCTTCAGGTTAACGAAGCGCAGCGCCTCAAGCACCTTGTTCTCGACGTCCGCCTGCTTCATGCGCTTGATGCGCAGGCCGAAGGCGACGTTCTCGAACACGTCGAGATGCGGGAACAGCGCATAGTCCTGGAACACCGTGTTCACCTGGCGCTCGTTGGCGGGCACGCGGTTGATCACTTTCCCGTCAAAATAAATCTCGCCCGACGACGGCTCCTGGAATCCCGCGATCAGGCGCAAAATCGTCGTCTTGCCGCAGCCCGACGGGCCGAGCAGCGTATAAAACTGCCCGCGCCGGATCTCGAAGCTCACTTCCTTCAGGACAGTCTCCCCGTCATCGTAACTTTTGGTCACCCGCTCGAAGCGGATGATCGGCTGCTCTGCGCTTGCGCTCATTCCGACTCTCCCATCTATGCGAACCCTGTCGATTCTCTTATTATCTCCTATTACCCGGATATCGCAACCACCCTTCGGGGAAACGCCTGCTCCACAGCGGGCGTTCACGTTCGCGCGCCACGCTTTTGGCCCATCGCCTTCTCTACAGAAGGCGATCACACTCGCGCGCCTCGCTTTCGGCCCATCGCCTTCTCAACAGAAGGCGATCACGCTCGCGCGCCTCGCTTTCGGCCCATCGCCTTCTCAACAGAAGGCGATCACGCTCGCGCACCCAGCTTTCGTCCCATCGCCTTCTCTACAGAAGGCGATCACGCTCGCGCGCCCCGCTTTCGGCCCATCGCCTTCTCAACAGAAGGCGATCACGCTCGCGCGCCTCGCTTCCGTCCCATCGCCTTCTCAACAGAAGGCGATCACGTTCGCGCGCCACGCTTTCGGCCCATCGCCTTCTCTACAGAAGGCGATCACGCTCGCGCGCCACGCTTCCATCCCATCGCCTTCTCTACAGAAGGCGATCACGTTCGCGCGCCACGCTTTTGGCCCATCGCCTTCCGCACGAAAAGCCGGCAAGGCGCCCAAGCATGCGCCATGTCGGCTGGACAGCTTATCGTCCGCGTCTTATCTAGTCTCGGTGCGCAGCCGCTCGATCTCGTCGATCGGCAAGCCTGTCAGATCCTGGATGAACTCCGGCGCCATGCCTTTGCCTAGCATACGGACTGCGATCGCACGCTGGCTCTCGGCCATCCCAGCTTCCCGACCTTCTTCTCGGCCTTCTTCCCGACCTTCTTCTCGGCCTTCCTCCCGACCATCCGCCCTGCCTTGCTTCCACCAGCTGTTTTCCCATTCCATGATCTTGGCCACTTGACTCGCCTCCCCTTGCTTCATTCGGTCGATTTCAAGTTTGAACAGCTCTTCCTCTTCCGGATCAAGCTTGATGTACGATTCAAAAAAGACAGCTAACAGCTCCATCCGCGCCGGGTCCAGCTCCAAGCCGATCAGCATACGCAAAAATGCCAGCTTGACCTGCAGCGATTCGCTTTTATTATAGCCCAAACTGCTGAGCAGCGCAGCAGCGACCGGGTTGGCAGACCCGACGAACTCCCGCCAGTTGCGATGCTTGAGCTGCAGTCGGAGATAACGAAAGCGCATGACGTCCAAGAACGGAAACGACCACCCGAACCGGTCCGGCTCGGCCCGCTTCCGTCCGTGGCTGAACACCGCGATCGGCAAAATGCGCCTGCGGTGCGTCTCGTACAGCTTGGATGCGTACAAAAACATCCGCTCTGCGAATGCCGGCTCATAATAGGATTGCGGTTCGACGTGGATGATGATCAGCGTCTCCTCGCCCCGCAGCCTCGTTTCGATCAGCAAATCCACGCGTCCTTTGCGCCCGCCCGCCAAGTCCGTCGCGACTTCCTCCGACAGAAACACCGTATGCGCAAAATCGATCTCCTTCGCGACGTCGGGAAAAAACAGTTCCATGAATTCCTTGAAAAATGTTCGAATGAGCGTCTTAAACAACTGATCGTGATCCAGGTTCAAACTCCGCGCCTCCTCGCCCGAACGCAAAAACGCCGCCCGGGCTCCCGTAGGAACCGAGCGGCGCATGCTTTGCGTCCGTATCGCGTCTATGCGATCATCTTACCATCGCGGCAAGGTTGGAGCAACGCCATTTATCTGAGCTGTCCTTTACCTGAGCTGTCTCTTATCTGAACCCGCGAAGAAAATCGACGGCCAGCTTGATATCCCGCTCCGGGCTCTCGCCGACCTCGCGCTCGATCGTCAGGAAGCCCTCGTAGCCGATATCCCGCAGCGCCTGCAGGTAAGCGGGCCAATCCACGCCGCCCTCGCCGAGCGGCACCTCGCGGTAGTATTCGCCGGACTCGCCCTGCTCCGCCAGCTTCTCGTGCGACATCGCCTCGTAGCCGAGCGCGCCGTAAATGTTGCGGGGATCCGTCTCCTGCAGCCGGATGCCGTCCTTGGCGTGCGTATGCACGATATAATCGCGCAGGTTGTAGACGCCCTGCACCGGGTCGTCGCCCGTCACCATGACCATGTTGGCCGGATCGAAGTTGACCGACACGCCCTTGGTGCTCATCTTGTCGAGGAAGCCCTTCAGATGCGCAGAGGTCTCGGGACCGGTCTCAATCGCGAAAAAGGCGCCCCGCTTGCTCGCGTAACGGCCGAGCTCCTCGACCGCATCGTACATCGCGGCGTACACGTCGCTCGACTCGTCCTCGGGCACGATGCCGATATGCGTCGTGACCACGTTCGTGCCGAGATCGAGCGCCAGGTCGAGAATCCGCTTGGACTTTTCGACCTTCCAGCCGTTCTCGCGACGTTCCTGGAAGCCGTGTCCCGCGAGATCCCCGACAAGCGCGGAGATGCGCAGGCCGAGCGAGTCTACGTATGCACGCAGCTCCGCTCTGGCAGCAGCATCCAGCTTGTCCGGATCCATCTCGCCTTCCACCGCGTAGATCTGCACGCCCTCGGCGCCGATCTCCTTCGCCTTCAGCAGCCCGTCGCGCACGCCGACCCGGAAGCTATCGACGATGACGCCGATCGGATTCGCGATTTGTACCATACGTGTGTCCCCTTTCACTTTCAAGTTCCGTACTCTTCCTGTCCTAAACTTCAGACCAGACCCTTCCAGTCCTATACTTCAGACCAGATGCGCCGCGCGTTGGCCAAGCCGATGCGCGAGCCCTGCTTGCACTCTTCCATGCCCTCGAACTCCAGCGACAGATAACCGTCGTAGCCGGAAGCCTTCACGGCGCGCAGCACCTCGCGCACGTCGATATCGCCCTGTCCGAAAATCGAGCCCCGCAGGTAGTTGCCCGCCGCCGTCTTGAACCAGCCCTCGCCGGGATCTTGCTCGCCGCGCCGCAAATAAAAATCTTTGAGATGTACGATAGACGCCTCGTCGATCGACCGCTTCACGGCCGCCGCCGGATCTTCGTCCAGGCACATGTAGTTGCCGATGTCGAGCGTGAGGCGGAAGTTCGGATGATTCGTCTCCGCCAGCAATCCAAGCACCCGCTCGCTGGACTGCATGTAGTAGCCGTGATTTTCCACGCTGGTCACGACGCCGACCGATGCCGCGTATTCTGCGATGCGGCGGCAAGCATCCGCCAATCTCGGCAGCTCGCGCCAGAATTGTCCGACCGACGCGCCTTGTCGTGACGCGACGTCGTGACGCATCTTCTTCGCGCCGAGCGCGCGCGCGATGTCGACTTCGCCTTTGACGCGTTCGATCTCCGCTTCGTATGCCTCATCGTCTTCGGCCGCAAAGTTCGCGCCTACCGCGTAGTTGGAAATCTCGAGCCCCGCAGCGGCCGCACGGGCCACGATCTCTTCAATCAGTCCCGGCGTCCGGATATCGAAGCCGATCGGCACGATCTCGACGTGCTCGCAGCCCTGCTCCGCCATCCAATCGATCGCGCCAGTTACCGTCATCTCGCCCGATTCGATCGCGCGGTACAAGCTATATGTGCTCAATCCCAGCTTCATGATCCGTTCACTCCTCTATATGGCCTTGCCGCGGTAGCCTTGCCGCGCGATACCGCACGATAACGCCCGCTTACAGTTCGATCTCTTTGCCCTGCTCCGCCGACTCGTAGATCCCGCGCAGAATCCGCATCATCGTCAGTCCGTCCTCGACGGGGCTCAGCGGCTCCGTGCCGGCGGTCGCCGAAGCGATGAAGCTGTCGATCTCCGACTGGAACGCTTGCTGGAAGTTGAACTTCAGGCTGTCGACCTGCGGCGTCACGTTCAGAATCGTGTCATGCCGCTCCGAGACGATCGTCAGCTCCGGATCGATCTCGAAGCCGCCCTTGGTGCCGTACAAGCGGACCGCGGACTCGTCGCTCTTGGCATGCAGCGCGTAGCTGACTTCGACGAGCAGGGAAGCGCCGTTCTCGAACCGGATAAGCGCATTGGCGAGATCCTCGACCGTATTGCGCGAAGCGTCGTAATCGGCCGCCTGGTAGAAGGACAGCCCCTTGACGTTCGAACGGTTGCCGAGCTTGTTGTATACGTTGCCGCTGACCGACTTCACCTTCGGACGGCCCATCAGGTACCAGGACAGATCGATGACGTGCACGCCGATATCGATCAGCGGGCCGCCGCCCGAACGTTCCTTGTCCGCGAACCAGCCGCCCGGATTGCCCAGACGCCGGATCAGGGACGCTTTTGCATAATAAAGCTCGCCGAACTCGCCCTGCTCCGTAAAGCGCTTGGCCAGCTGGGCGTTCGCGTCGTAGCGGCGGACGAAGCCGACCTGCAAAATACGATCGCTTGAACGGACCGCGTCGCGTACGGCTTCAGCTTCCTCCACCGTCATGCTGAGCGGCTTTTCCACGAGCACGTGCTTGCCCGCCTTGACCGCAGCGATGGCGATCTCCGCGTGCGTATGATTCCATGTGCAAATGCTGACCGCTTCCACTTCCGGATTCGCCAGCAGGTCATGATAATTCGTATAAACGCTCGAAGCGCCGTATTTTGCCGCCGCCTTGTCCGCGCGCTCCCGGTTCAGGTCGCAGACCGCGACGATCGCCGCATTCGGATTGGCAGCGTATGCATTCAAGTGCGATTCGGAGATTGAGCCCGTGCCGATAACGCCGATGCCCAGCTTTTTCACAGGTATTGCCTCCCTCTACTCATTTGTCTACCTGTACTATAAAATGAATAGAGCAGACCAGCCATGAATAGCTATGCTGACGATTTGTAATATTGTGCGATACGGAGGTGCCGCCGCATGGATCGCAATCCCGATCTGCTGGAGCCGATGGATATGCCCGACCCCCAATTTCCGCTGAAGCTCGGTACCTGCCGGTTCGAGCGCGTAGGCACGCCCGCTTTTTATGCGCATTGGCACGAACATATGGAATTTCTATATATCATTGAAGGCTCGGCACGCATTACGTGCAACGCCGACAGCTACGATGTCGGTCCGGGCGATCTCATCGTCGTGAACTGCGCCGATCTGCATCAAGGCGTGTGCATGTCGGACCGTTTGACTTATTATGTGGTGATCTTCGATCCCGATCTCCTGCATAGCCACCGGCTCGACTCTGCCGAGACGAAGTTCATCACGCCGATCGTCCGTTCCCGCATCCGCTTCGCCAATCGGATTACCGGCGACGCCGCCATCAAGGACAGCCTCGACGAGTTGATCCGCGAATACGAAAAAAAAGAATTCGCCTACGAGCTCTCCGTAAAGTCCTGCCTGTACCGGCTGCTTACCGCCATGCTGCGCGGCCACGTCGCGGAGAGCATGCCCGAGGGCGAGCTGGCTTCCCGCATCAGACGGTTGACCCGCATCGAGCCCGTGCTGGCGCATATCGAAGCGAACTATGCCGAGCGACTCGACGTCGAGACGCTGGCCGGCATCGCCGGCATGAGCCGCTACCACTTCAGCCGCGTCTTCAAGGAGCTCACCAGCCGCTCGGTCACCGACTACGTGAACTTCGTACGGATCGGCCGCTGCGAACAGGACCTGCGCTATACGAGCAAGACGATCTCGGAGATCGCGCTCGAGCACGGTTTTAGCGACATCTACTATTTCAGCAGGCTGTTCAAGAGCTATCGCGGCGTCTCTCCTTCGTCCCTGCGGGGCCAAACCGCACTTGCCTGACCGATCTCCCGCCTTCCCAAGCCGGATTCGAGCCGTTGCCACACGGCCCCTCCCGGCTTTTTTTGTCGATTTCGCACCGTTCGGCGGAGATTCCGTCGGATACCGGCGTATCTTCATTTTCCCTATATCAACAGTTTGTAACGTTATGTATACTAATTGTATCACGAACGATGAGGAGGACGCCCTATGAAAGACAGGGCATGGACGGCGCCGCGCGACACGGTTCCCGAACTTCTGCGAAACCGCGCCAGTCGATCGCCGAACGACATCGCATTCAGCTTTCCGGGCTTCGATCAGCATTACGACTGGCGGACGATCTGGGAAGAAGTCAGGCGGTTGTCCGAGGGCATGCTCGCGCTCGGCATACGTCCCGGAGACAGAGTCGCCCTGCTCATGCAGGGACGCATGGAGCTCGTACTCCTCATCTTTGCCTCCGCCTGCATCGGGGCCGTTGCGGTCCCGCTCAATACATACAGCAAAAAAGAAGAGCTGCGCGCCCTGCTTGCGGACTGCAAGCCGGCCGCCTTGTTGCTTGACAAAGAGGGCCAGCGGCAATCCTACGTGACCATGGTCGCCGAGCTGCTCGCGGAGACAGGAGAAGGTCAAGGCAACCCTGCCGAATGTCCTGTCCCGCGGCATCTCTTCGTGCTCGCGGGCCGCTCCGAACTCCGCACGCCTTTCCGCGCCTATGCGGAGCTGGCAGAAGAAGCGTCGGGGGCCGGGCCGCATGCATTCCGGGATGCCGCCGCCGGACGCGATCTCCGCGATCCGCTCGTGCTCCTGTATACTTCCGGCACCTCCGGCAAACCGAAAGGCGTGCTCCGCTCCACCGCGTCCTTTTTGACCGCCGGATCGCCCAAGCGGACGGGCCTTGCTTCCGCCGCGCTGATGAGACTGACGGACCGGCTGACGAGCAAGCTGTCCGTCATGAGCCTGCTGCCTCTCTACCATATGGGCGGGTTCGGTACGATCTTCACGACCTTGAAAGCCTGCTCGATCCGCGTCGTCATGCTCAGCCACTACAGCCCGAGCAACGCGCTCGCCTTTATCGAACGATTTAAATGCCGCGTGCTTATCGGCACGCCGTTCATGATCGAGCAGATGCTCTCGTCGGAGGCGAAGGACAAGCACGACCTGCGCAGCCTGCTGGGACTCGTATTTACGTCTTCCGCCGTCGACCGGCGCATGCTTGAACGCATAACGCGGGAGCTGCACATCTACTTTTTCATGGTCAGCTACGGATCGACCGAAGCGGGCGCCGTCGCCAACGGCGTCTGCATAACGGATCGCAAGCCGCATCCGGTTCTGTCGCCGCTGTACGGCCTGTTCATGCAATCGAAGCTCGTGAGCGGGTTCATCGGATTGCAGCAATTCATGACCTGCGATTACAGCTTGGCAGGCAAGGTGGACAAAAACGTCGAGGTGGCGATCGTAGACGCCGAGACCGGCGTCCGAATGCCGTCAGGAGAACAAGGCGAGATCCGCATCCGCAGCCATCGCGTCATGCGGTATGCCGGACAGCCGGATGCCGAAGACGCCGGTCCGTCGTCGGACGGATGGTTCCGCTCCGGCGATCTCGGCTATCTGGACGCGAGCGGCCATCTGGTCGTTACAGGCCGAATCAAGCGGATCATCTCCCGCGGCGGGGAAAAGATCTCGCCGGTCGAGATCGAGCAGGCGCTGCTCAAGCTCCCCGGCATCGAATCGGCGTTTGTCGTGGGCGTGCCTGACGATAAATACGGCGAGCAAATATGCGCTTGCATCGTCCCCCGCCGCGACGCCGCGCTCATGACCGAGAAGATCAGGCATGATCTCGCCGGTATGCTGTCCGCCTTCAAGATTCCCGCGCATTTCCTTTACGTGCCGTACCTGCCGATGTCCCCGACTGGCAAGATCGCGGTGGCGGACGTTCGAGGACTGGCGCTCGCCCAGCTCGGAGAACCCGCGGAGAGCAGGCGTAATGCGTAGCTATTATCCCGGCATTACGCTGTTCAAGGTGCTCGGCTGCATCCTCGTCGTCTTTTCGCACGAGCTGTTCCTTCCAGTGATGTCGACATGGGACAACCGCCAATTGTCTTTTGCCGGTCTGTCGTTCGGTACCGTCGTGCCGGGCTTCTACCTGATCGCCGGGTTTCTCGCTTATCAAGGTTGGACGCGCGCGGCGCATGCGGGGGCTTATGTGCGAAGGTATGTATCGCGGATCGCGATCGTGTACGGGCTGTTGTGCCTGCTCAACACGGGTCGCCAGATCGCGGGCGCGATCCTGCACGGCGACACGAGCGCGGGCGGACTGCTGGCATTGGGAAAAAAAGTCGGGCTCCGCATTTTCGTCGAGGGCGCTTACCAGCAGCTATGGTTTATCCCTCCGCTGATCTTCGGAATCCTCGTATCCTATGTTCTCGTCTCGGCCGGACGCGAACGGCGGTTGATCGGATGCGCCGCGCTGGCGCTCGCGATGGCGGAATGCCTCGCCGGCACGCCGAGCGGAGCGGTCAGAGCCGCTTGGCCCGACCTGTTCGAATCCGAAGGCGCGCATATGGCGGCGAAGGCGCTCGTCAACTACGGCGGCTTCGGACTCGTCTTCGTCGGCGCGGGCGTGCTGCTGGCGCGGCATGAGGAAGCGTTCAAAAGGCTGCCGGTCCGTCCGCTGCTCGCGCTAACCAGCCTTCTGGCCGCTGCGGAGACGGTCTTTCTATGGAGAACGGCGGACTGGAGCGACGATTACAGACTGGCCTTGTCGACGCTGCCGGCTTCGGTATTGATGTTCTATGGCATCGTGCGCATACGCTGGGATGCAGTCAGGCGGCATCATCGGATTCTCAACCGGTTCAGCTTGGTGACCTTTTTCGGGCATACGCTGCTGATCAAGCTCGACCTGCTCGTGCTCGGATGGACCGACGCGAACCCGGTCGCGCTGCAGGAGATATGGATATCCTGCCTCACGCTGGCGCAATGCGCGGCGCTGACCTATACATGGATGCGCCTGGACACGCTGAGCGGCGAGCGCCGGCCTGCCCCCCCGCTAGCCGAGGGACAGGCCGAAGTCTCCCGGGCGGGATAAGCGCTCTCTCGCTCAGGCTTCGCCGCCTGACACGCGGACGGCTCCTCTGTCACGAGCGGGGCGAGGCCGGATGATTGGTCAGGCGCAGCCGGATCATATGCCAGGACAGCGGGCCGAGCGTGGCCGCGAGCCGTCCGCCGTCTACCGTGGCGTCCCCGCGGCGATGAGGCACGACGCGGGAAGGCTCTCGCGCCGTGTTGGTCGCCTTCGGATCGTCGCTCTCCAGCGTCTGATGCTCGATGACCGCAAGGTCGCCAAAGCTGCGAATATCCGCCGCCAGCCGCATCGGCTCCAGCTGATCCTTGTTGACGAGGAACACCGCGAGCTCTCCCGCCGCCTCGTCGTATACGGCCGCGACATCGAGGTAAGGCACGTCCGTATAGTCTTTGCTGTCGTACTTGGGCGACGCGATCAGCGGATGCAGGGATACGCCGCGACCGTATAGCGAGGCATGCATGAACGGATAAAAGATCGTCTGCCGCCAGGCGGTACCGCCGGTCTCGGTCATAATCGGCGCAATGACGTTGACCAACTGGGCCAGGCAAGCGATTTTCACCCGGTCCGCATGGCGCAGCAAGGTGATCAGCATGCTGCCTACGAGAAGCGCGTCCTCGTGCGTATAGACGTCCTCGAGCAGCGGCGGCGCCGTCTGCCAGGGACGCTGCTTGGCGTCCGCGTCATTCGAATGGAACCAGACGTTCCACTCGTCGAACGACAGCCGCATCGTTTTTTTGCTCCGCTTCTTGGCTTTGATATAATCGCAGATCGCCGTCACCTCGCGGATAAAAGCGTCCATGTCCAGCGAGGCGGCCAAGTAGTTGCCCGTATCGCCGTCCAGATTGCCGTAGTAAGTATGAAGCGATAAATAGTCGACCTCGTCGTACGCGTGATCGAGCACGGTCGCCTCCCATTCGGCGTAAGTCGGCATCTTGCGGGCGGAACTGCCGCAGACGACCAGCTCGATCGCGTCGTCCACCCACTTCATCGCCTTCGCCGTCTCGGAAGCCAGCCTGCCGTATTCCGTCGCCGTTTTGCGTCCGATCTGCCAGGGACCGTCCATCTCGTTGCCCAGACACCATGTCTTGAAGCCGTGAGGCTCCGCATAACCGTGAGCGATGCGCAGGTCGCTCCAGTACGTGCCGGAGGGATGATTGCAATACTCGACCAGGCTGCGCGCTGCGTCGATGCCCCGCGTCCCCAGATTGACCGCCATATTCACCTCCGCGCCGATCGACTTCGCCCAGGCGGCGAATTCGTTCGTCCCGACGGCGTTCGGCTCGACCGTGCGCCAGGCCAGATCGAGCCTGCGGGGCCGCTCCGCGATGGGACCTACCCCGTCCTCCCAATTATAGCCGGACAAAAAGTTGCCCCCGGGATACCGAAGGAGCGGGATGCGCAGCTCGCGGACAAGCGCCGTCACGTCGCGGCGAAAGCCGACCTCGTCGGCTTCGGGATGCCCCGGCTCGTAGATGCCGCCGTATACGGCTCTGCCCAGATGCTCGACGAAGGAGCCGAACAGCCTATTATCGACCTCCCCCGCGGTATAATCCTTATCGAGTATGAGCTTGCTCTGCTTTGCCTCCAATTCGCTCTCTCCCTCGTCTTCAGCTCGTTTATCCAATTTATTTTAAAACTATTTAAAACAATTTATATGTTTATAATAATTTGTATGATTTTCCCTGTCAACAAGATTGAATGCGCTTCCGCTCGTTCCGAACAGAATCATTGTTTTAAATATTTATTTGACCCCTTAGATGAAATATAATTAAAAAAACGCCAAAACGCGTCTTCGCCGGACGACTATCCGCAAGCAGAGGAGAACGCCGTTCATGATCCATATCAAGGAACTCAAATCGGGAATAAACATATTCAAGGCGCTTAGCTCCGAGATCCGCATCCAGATCCTCGACCTGCTGGTCAAGCACCATAACCTGAATCTGAACGATCTGGCGCAGAAGCTCAACTTGACCAACGGCGCCATCACGATGCATATCAAAAAGCTGGAGGAGAGCGGGCTCATTCACATCGTCACCAACGTGGGCAAGCATGGGCTGCAAAAGATGTGCCATCTGAACGAGGACAAGCTGCTGGTGGAACTGCGGGGCAAAGAAGAGGACAACTTCTACGAAACGGAGCTGCGGGTCGGCCACTACAGCAATTATGCCGCCGTCCCCACCTGCGGACTGGCAACCAAGGACAGCCTGATCGGCACGTTCGACGATCCGCGCTATTTCGCCGATCCGAGCCGCGTGGACGCGGGCATCGTATGGCTCACCGAGGGGTTCCTCGAATACCGGATTCCCAACTATTTAAAGCCGACCCAGAGCTTCAAGGAGCTTCAGTTCATGATGGAAATCGGCTCTGAAGCGCCGGGCACCTCCGAGAATTGGCCGTCGGATATCACCTTCTCCCTGAACGGCATGAAGCTTGGCACCTGGACTTGTCCGGGCGACTTCGGCGACGTGCGCGGCACCTACAATCCCGATTGGTGGCCGCAGAACTGCAATCAATACGGCCTGCTCAAGATCGTCCGCATCAACGACGAGGGCAGCTTCATCGACGGTTACCGGATCGGCCAATTGACGCTGCCGGAGCTGGGGCTGGACTACAAGAGCGATCTGACGTTCAGGATCGAGGTCGAGCCGGAATCGGCGAACAAGAAAGGGCTGACCGTGTTCGGCCGCAACTTCGGCAACTACGATCACGATATTCTGATCCGCGTGCTGTATCTGGAAGAATAACGACAGCCCGGCCTGCCTCCGCCTCCCGAATTGGCCCCGTTCCTTGCATCGGGCCGATAAGGGAGGCATTTTTTTATGAGACGACGTTCCACTCCGCAACCTCGGGACTTCTGAACCGCCTTCGTCCCATCCAGGCGAACGTCCCCCTCTTCTTTTCGGAGCATTTGCCTTCCCGCATTCGCCTTCCCGCATTCAATTTAAATAAATTAAAAACACTTTAAACCTTCCTCAAGGTTGATTTTAGCCAAACCAATAAGAAAAGCAAGATAAATATCCAGAAAATAGTTTTTATAACGCTTACAATGCAGGATTGACAATTCGTTTTACTGGAAATATGATGATATCGAAAAAAAGTTTTAGACTTATTTAAAACATTTTAAAAAAAGGAAGGTGATCTCAGTCAAGCTTGGCGCATTCTCGGGAGCGGAGTTGAGAGAGACGATCCTGTGCATTGAGCCTCACACTAAAGGAGGAATAAGATAATGATCGAGTCCGGGTTAAAGCCACGCAGAAAGGCGCTCTACTACTCGGCGATCCTGGCGGCGGCGGCAGCAGTGTGGCTGGCTCCCCCCAAGGACGCATCGGCCTATACGCTAAGCAGCGGCAGCTTCAACGTCACGACCGGAACCAACGGCGAGATCAGCAGTCTGACGATTGCCGGCGATTCGTTCGCCACGAACTATGTGATGAACGGCACTAACGCTCCCAACCAGAATACATCGGATCATCAATGGCTGGGCGAGCTGATGTTCACCTACCGGCTCGGCAGCGGCACCTGGACCAAGGCCTGGACGAGCAAATCGGCGGATGCGCGGACGCAAAGCCAGTCCGGCAGCACCGTCAACGTGTCCTACCAGAACTCCGCCAATGCCGAAGGCATCCGCAACTTCAAGGTAGACCAGTCCTACTCCCTCGCGAGCGACTATCTGCGCTGGCAGATCACGGTCACGAACACCAGCACGCAGACGCTGGAGATCGGCGACTTCGGACTGCCGCTCCCGTTCAATGAATTCTGGTCGGGCGGCAACAACGAAGAGATCTACGAGACCCGCGTCGTCACGCACTCGTTCGTCGGCAACAACAACTCCTACATCACCGCGCAGCGTCCGAGCGGCATCGGACCGTCGCTCCTGATGATCCCCGATGCGACGACCGGCGCCGGATTCGAATACATGGACAACTGGCGAATCGAGGAGCATCCAGGCAGCAAGTGGGCTGCCGATCAGGGCGGTTGGCCCGAGGGCTTGACCGTTTTCTACATCCACTCCAATGTCATCAAGAGCACGAACCGCGGCTACCTGCCCAATACGAGCCTCACGCTCGCGCCGGGCGCCAGCAAGACTTACGCCTTTAAGTTTTTCAAAGCGAACGGCGAGCAAGGCGTCAAAGACCGGCTGTACAACGAAGGGCTCATCGACGTCAACGTCGTGCCCGGCATGATCGTGCCGACCAACCAGACGGCGAAGTTCGACCTCCATACGTCCAAGACGATCGCCTCCGTGACTTCGGACGCCCCTTCGCAGACGACGATAACCTCGCTCGGAACCACCGGCACCGACCACAAGCTCTATTCGCTCTCGATGAGCAAGCTCGGACCGAACAATGTCACCGTGACCTACGGCAGCGGCGAGAAGACGGTCCTGCAGTTTTACGCGATCGAACCGATCGACCTCGCCCTGCAGCGCCACGCGACCTTCATGGTGAACAATCAGCAGTGGAACGCCCCCGGCACGATCAAGGACAAGGTTTACGACGACTGGATGATGCAGACCAAGGCCAAGCGCAACAACTTCGCGGGCTACTGGGGCTGGGGCGACGACTGGGGCCTGACCCACGGGCAATTCCTCGCCGAGAAAAACGTGCAGACGCCGGTCGCCTCGGAGGTCACTTCTCTCGATCAATACTTGGAAACGGCGGTCTGGACCAATCTGATGAACGGCCACCACACCGACTATCTCGTGCCGGACTTCCTGATGGCCTCGCCCAATACGACGCCCACTTATCGCGGCTACGCCTACCCTCACATTTACAACACTTACTTCAGCATGTATAAGATCGCCAAGCTGTATCCCGGACTGGTCACCTATATCCAGTCGCGGACGACCTATCTGCTTAGGGCTTACAATATCATGAAGGCACTATATGACGGTCCTGTCGCTTACAACTGGAACACCGGCTTGATGGGCGAGCTGACGACGCCCGAGATCATCAAGGCGCTGCAGGACGAAGGCTACACGACGCAGGCGAACGACATCATCGCCAAGATGGCGACCAAGTACAACAACTTCAGCGGCGCCGCCTATCCGTACGGCTCCGAGTACAACTACGACAATACGGGAGAGGAAGCCGTCTATACCCTGGCCAAGATGAACAACAACAGCACGATCAAGAGCAAGATCAATACGAAAACGCGGGCCACGCGCGGTCAGATGCCGCTGTGGTATCTCTACTCGGTACCGGTCACGATCACCGGGGAGCCCTGGTGGAACTTCCAGTACACCGTCTCGCTGGCAGGCTACGCGATGGACGATTGGGTGCGCACAGGCTCGGCGAGCCCCGAGGTCGAAGAACGGCTGACCTACGCAGCCAAGATCGCCAACGTGAGCGCGATCAACTCCGGCCAGATCAGCTCCGACGCCGCCAATATCGGCGCCGTATCGTGGACCTATCAGATGACCAAGGGCAACGCAGGCGCGCTCGGCCTGGACGGCGGCCCGCTGTTCAACGGCTGGCGCGGCATGTCCGGCGAAGCCGATCTCGGCCTGTTCGGCGCGATCAAGATCCTGAGCGCGGACATCGCCGTCGACCCCATCTTCGGCTTGTACGGCTACGGCGCCGACGTCGCGCTTACCGGCGGCAATTACGTCATCACGCCGAAGGACGGCGTCGGCCAGCGGTTGAACCTGATCACCGAGAAGCTCGGCATGGTGCTTGAGCAAGACAAATATACGGCAGCGACCGTCGCTCAAGCTAAAAATTACGTGAACTTCACGCTTCAAAACGTCACGAGCGGCACGGCGCACACGACAAAAGTCGCCTTTACGGGATTGGCCGCCGGCTCGTACAACGTACTCGTGAACAATGCCGTCGTCGGCAGCGTCACGGCCGTGAACGGACAGACGACCGCCGTCTCGCTCAGCATCGGCACGGCTGCGACCTACGACGTCAAACTGCAAGCCGGCACGCCGCCGGTTCTGCCCGAGATCATCGCCTCCTACAACATGAACCAAACGTCCGGCACGACGGCGACCGACGGTTCGGGCAATAGCAATCATGCAACGCTGTCCGGCGGCACCTCGTGGGTAGCCGGCAAAGCCGGCAACGGACTCGCGCTGAACGGCACGAACGCCTACGCCAGCCTTCCTGCAGGCATTGTAAGCTCGCTCAACGACTTCACGGTCTCGACCTGGGTCAAGGTGACCGCCAACAGCGATTGGGCCCGCATCTTCGACTTCGGAACCGGGACGAACAACTATATGTTCCTCGCCCCGCAGTCCGGCGGCACGGGCGGATTGCGGTTCGCGATCACGACCTCGGGCAACGGCAGCGAGCAAACGATGACAGCCTCGACGCCGCTTGCGACTGGCACCTGGAAGCATGTCGCCGTCACGCTGTCCGGCACGACGGCCAGGCTGTACGTGGACGGCGTCCAGGTAGCGACGAATACGTCCATGACGCTGAAGCCCTCAAGCCTCGGCAGCACGAATCTGAACTACGTCGGCAAGTCCCAATACGCCGATCCTTATCTGAACGGCGCGATCGACGACTTCCGCATTTACTCGCGGGCGCTGTCGGCGACTGAGATCTCGGCATTGTTCTCCGGCGGCGCGTCCCTGGTCGCGCAACCGGCGAACGCCTCGGAGTCCGCCACGGCAGACGGCGGCGCCGATAGCTAACGGCGAAGCGGCGCTCCCCCTTTGACCGCGCAAGCATAAACGAATAGTCTTGGAAGCACGACTTCTTCGGAAGGAGCCGCCCCACAAGTCATGAAAATGACCGAGGGGCGGCTCCTTTGCTTGTCCGGCTGCGGATCTGCCAAACCCGCGCTATGGAGGCACGCGGTCGGGTCCGCTTTCTTCCCAGGCATGCGTCGGCATATAATAGAAGAAATGCATCGGCGACTATCGGAGCGAAGGAGCGATCCCCCGTGGCCTATCAACCCTTTTCATGGACATTGTCCGACGGAACCGTCATGGCGGCCGGCGAATGGACAGTCGGCGGCGAAAACGAACACGCCTCCCCGGCCGCGCCATCGGCCGTCGTGCTGATCGTGCACGGCATGGGCGAGCATATGGGGCGCTACGAGCATGTCGCGTCCATGCTGAACGAAGCCGGATACGCTGCTCTCGGCTTCGACCAGCGCGGACACGGCCGGACGACCGGCAAGCGCGGCCATACGCCCAGCTACGAGGGGCTGCTCGAAGGCGTTGACCTTTTGTTCGAGGAAGCGGCGCGCCGCTATCCGGGCGTGCCCGTTATTTTGTACGGGCACAGCATGGGCAGCAATGTCGCGCTGAACTACCTGCTGCGGCGCAAGCCGAACGTCGCCGGCGCGGTGATCAGCAGCCCTTGGTTCAGGCTGGCGTTCGCGCCGCCGCAGGCGCAG
This sequence comes from Cohnella sp. GCM10012308, assembly GCF_042649185.1. Lineage (NCBI taxonomy): Bacteria > Bacillati > Bacillota > Bacilli > Caryophanales > Paenibacillaceae > Cohnella > Cohnella sp. GCM10012308. Next base: position 66,670 of record NZ_JBHRYU010000035.1, on the reverse strand, counting down.
GTCGCCATCGGCCGGCTGGTCGAGCGGTTCTATCCGGGCTTCACGAACACGCGGCCCATGAAAGTCGACCATCTGACGACCGATCCCGAGATGGCCGAGCGTTATCGCAACGATCCGCTCGGCCATGGGCACATCACGGTTCGTTTCTTTTTCGGCGTGCAGCGCGCGGGGCTGTGGGCGATCCAGCACGCCGACCGGTTAAGCGCGCCGGTCCTGCTCATGCACGGGGACGACGACCGGGTCACCTCGGTCGCGGCCAGCAGGCAGTTCGCGGAGCGGGCCGGCCCCCTCTGCGACTACAGGGAATGGCACGGCTACATGCACGAGCTGCACAACGAGCTGGGACGCGAGCCCGTGCTGACGGCGATTCGGGAGTGGATCGCGGAGCGGTTAACGGACGAGACACGAAAAAAGCGCTAAAACTTTTGCGACGAGGAGGGGCTTCCAGTGGCCAAAACGTTATTCATATCCGATCATCACTTCGGGCATCGCAATATTATCGACTTCGAATCCAGGCCCTTCGCGGACGCCGAGGAGATGACGGAAGTCATGATCGAGCGGTGGAATGCCGTCGTCGGCAAGGATGACGCGGTCTTTCACTTGGGGGATTTTTCGTTTTTGAATATGGAGCGGACGCGGGGGATCGTAACCCGGCTGAACGGCCGCAAGACGCTGATCCTGGGCAACCACGACCGGGGCCGTTCGAGGAATTGGTGGCTGGAGGCCGGATTCGAGCAGGTAAGCGAATATCCGATCATCTACAAGGACTTCTTCTTCCTCTCCCACGAGCCCATGTACATGAACAAGCATATGCCTTACGTCAACGTTCACGGGCATATCCACGGCCAGAAGTACGAGGGTAAAAATTACTTCAACGTCTGCGTCGAGCATTGGGATTATACGCCGCTCACGTTCGAGCAGATCCGTGACGCGGCGGTCGCAAGCGAGGAGCAGGACTAGCGGGCCCCTGCGGCTCATGCCTTGCAACGGCTCAAGCCTCTTACTTGAACCAGCCCTTCTCCCTGAAGCGCTTGATGGCCTCGATCCGGTTGCTTACGTCTAGCTTGTCGAGAATGACGGAGATATAGTTGCGTACGGTTCCGTTCGACAGGAACAGCTCGCTCGCAATTTCCTTCGTATTTTTACCGTCCGCCATCAAGCCGATGACTTCCTTTTCCCGCTCCGTGAGCGGGTTTTCTTCGTTGTACGCCTCGTCTACCAGCTCGGCGGCGTAGATCCGGCGGCCGGACATGATCGTCCGCAGCGAATCGGCCAGCTCGTCGCTCGGGCTGTCCTTGAGCAGGTAGCCGTGCACGCCCGCCTTCACCGCGCGCTCGAAGTAACCCGCCCGGGCGAAGGTCGTCAGAATGACGACCTTGCATCCGGAACCCCTAACCTCTTCGGCAGCGTCCAATCCGCTCTTGAGCGGCATCTCGATGTCCATGACGCACAGATCCGGCTGATAGAGCTTGACGAGCCGCAGCGCTTCCACGCCGTTCTCCGCCTTGCCGACCACCTCCATGTCCTCCTCGAGGTCGAGCACGGACGCCAGCGCGCCGAGCAGCAGCCGCTGGTCTTCGGCGATGACGATTCGAATCATGGCTGCGCCTCCCCTTTCGCCTGAATCAAGATGTTCGGCACCTTGATTACGATCTCCGTACCTTCCCGCGACGCGATCTCCAGAGACCCGTTCACGAATTCAAGCCTTTCCTTCATTCCCCGAAGCCCGTTTCCTCTATGAAAGGATGCTCCGTTGCCCAGGCCTACGCCATTATCCCGCACCCGAATGCGCAGCTCGGCCGCTGTCTGCTCAATCTCGATGGCGCAGGCGGTAGCCCCGCTGTGCTTGACGATGTTTGTCACGGCTTCCTTGAGACACATGCACGCCACGTTCTCGTTGAGCAGCGAGGTGTTCGCCAGCTTCGGATCTCCACTCAGCGTGAACTCGATGTCCGCAGCCACGAGAATCTGCCGCAGGCGATAGATCTCGTCCTCGACATGCGTGCCGCGCATCTGCGTCACCAGTTCCCGCAGCTCCTTAAGCACATTGCGGGCCGTGTGCCGGACGTCGTCGATCTCAGCTTCCGCCCGGTCAGGGTTTTTGCGGATCAATTTGGCGACCAGATCGCTCTTGAGCCCGATCAGGGCGAGCTTCTGTCCGAGCGTGTCATGCAGGTCCCTCGCGATGCGCTGGCGCTCCTCAAGCTTCACGAGCTCGGAGATCCGCTTGTTCGCATCGTTGAGCTCCCCCTGCAGAAGCTCGCTTTTGTTGCGGTTATAGGTCGTGACCGGCAGCAACGTCACCGCGATGAGGCAGACGAACACAAAGGGCGCCTGCTCGATCAGCACCGAGTTGGCGTGCATGTAGCCGACGTAGACCGACAGCAGCGTCATCGCCAGATGGACCGTGTACAACGTGATGAAGCCGGCCTTCCGCTGCATATTGCCGATAAAGAAGGCGGTAAAAATGGAAAAATAGACGTATCCGAACATCATCGTCATCGCGATCGAAAACAAAATTTGCACGGAGGTCCAAAAATAAACGAGCCAGCCCTTCGAACTGAACGATAACAAATAACAAACAAAAAACGCGACGATCATAAAAATGCCGATCAGCGCGTGGTACATCGTCGAGGAGCGAAACACGAAATAAAAAGGGAGGATGTAAAAGACGACCCATATATACGGGCTTAGCCCCGTGCTCCGCTGGAAAATGTGATACCACTTTTGCACGGACTCCGTACCCCCCTCGTTTCTCGTCGTCCTCTCATTGTAGCCTAATCCGGCCGGATGGAAAAATTATTTGCCCGCGGCTCTGGCCGGCTTCTTTAATACGACGCCGGAAGCATGCAAGCCGAGCTCAGGCCGCTTGTTCTTGCGATAGCCGACGAATGTCTTGTTCTCCTCATCCCACAGGCGGAACCGCAACGATTCCAGGCTCGTCGAGAGCGTCAGCGTAGCGGCGCGCTGAAGCGGCGGCGTAGCAAGATGCGCCTTTTCGAGATTGTAGTTGGGAACCTTGGGGTTCAGGTGATGCACGTGATGAAACCCGATGCTGCCCGTGATCCATTGCAGGACGCGGGGAAGCTTGTAATACGAGCTGCCTTCGACGGCAGCTTGCACGTAGCTCCAGTCCGGATCGTTTTCAAAGTACGAATCCTCGAACTGATGCTGCACGTAGAAGAGCCAGATACCGAGCAGCCCCGAAACGAAGAAGATCGGCCCCTGCACGAGGATGAACGCTTCCCAGCCGATCGCCCAGATCATTCCCGCATAAAGCGAAACGATAAGCACGTTGGTCAGATAGGTGTTCAAGCGTTCCTTGCGCCGCGCGCCTTTCACATTAAAGCGATATTGCAGCATGAAGACGAAGATCGGGCCGAGCCCGAACATGACGACAGGATTGCGGTAAAAACGGTAGGCCATGCGCTTCCACAAGGGAGCCGCCGCATATTCGTCCACGGTGAGGATCCAGATATCGCCGTCTCCTCTTTTATCGAGGTTGCCGCTTGTGGCGTGATGCTTCGCATGGCTGTTTTTCCACTGCCGGTAAGGCACCAGCGTCAGCACGCCCAGCAGCGTGCCCAGGACGTCGTTCGCCCGCTTGCTCTTAAAAAACGAGCCGTGGCAGCAGTCGTGGAACAAGATAAAGGTCCGTATGACAAATCCCGATGCGACGATCAGGATCGGAAGGGCGAGCCAATAAGAGACGGAGAGACTGGCATAACCGGCGTACCATAGCAGAAGCAGCGGTCCTAGCGTGTTGATCAGCTGCCGGATACTGGACTTCGCGTCCGTTTTCTCAAAAGGAAGCATGCTTTTTTTGAGTTCGGCGATCTCGCTTGCGTGTTTCATATGCACGATTCCCCCTCGATGAACGTCCGACGGATAGAAGTGCCGCGACGTTATATTCATTGTAAACGCAGAGGGGGAGGCGCCATAAGTCACAAGCGTCATGACGCGACGTGACAAATGTCATATCGACGGTGCTGCGGCACCCGAAAATTGACAGATGCACTTTCCAGTGCTATTGTTGATAGGAGAACAATTTTCCAAAATATTTTATAATACCATTCTGCTAGTTGAAAATCAACCACTTTCACTGTCCCCCTTCCCCCAATCTCATATTTCGTTTATGTCGAGAAATGAAGGCCATCTTTATTTCTTTTTTTATTGCTTCTTTTTGGAATTAATTATTAAATCAGGAGGTAATTGTTTGCAAAATAATACGAACAAAAACATGAACGTAGCTTTTCTGGGAACTTATCTTCCGCGGGAATGCGGTTTGGCGACCTTCACCCATGACCTCATACAGGAAATCGGAACCATAGGCGATTTTAATCCGCCGCGCGTTATTGCGGTCAACAACGATTCCACCTATGCGTACGGCAAAAACGTAATGATGAGCTTCGAGCAAGAGAACAAAAGCGAATATGCCCGAGTCGCGCACGAGCTCAATCGTTCGGATGTCGATCTTCTCGTCATCCAGCATGAATTCGGCATCTATGGCGGCGAGTGCGGAGAATACGTTCTGGAGCTGGCGAAGCGGTTGACGATCCCCTTTATCGTCATTTTCCATACCGTGCTGACCTCTCCGAGCCCCGCCCAACTCCGCATCGTCTCGCTGCTGGGCGAATGGAGCGATCGCTCGGTCACGATGGCGCAGAGCACGGTGGCCGATCTTCGCCATGTATACGGCATTCCTGCCGACAAGATCCGTATGCATCATCACGGCGTACCTCGCTTGTCCGTCGAATCGCGGGACACCCTAAAAAGCAGGTACGGCTATGCCGGAAGGCAGATCGTGTCCACGTTCGGCTTCCTGAGCCCGGGCAAAGGGATCGAATATGCCATCGAGGCGATGAGCGGCGTCGTATCCCGCCATCCGGACGCGCTGTACGTCGTATGGGGCAAGACGCATCCGGTCGTCAAGCAACAGGTCGGCGAGGTATACCGCCGGCAGCTCGCCGAGCAAGTCGACCGGCTCGGGTTGAACGGACATGTCCGCTTCGTCGACAAGCTGCTGACGCAAGAGGAAGTCGTCCATTCGCTGGTGCTGTCGGATATTTATATGACGCCCTATTTGGGCCGCGAACAAGCGGTCAGCGGCACGCTCGCTTATGGCGTCGGTTACGGACGGGTCATCGTATCGACCCCGTATCGCTATGCGACGGAGATGCTGGGGGACGGTCGGGGGCTGCTCGCTGACTTCCGCGACGCCAAATCGCTGGAGACGCAGCTACTGGACGTACTGGACCATCCGGACAAAAAGCTGCAAATGGAGCGGAAAACGGCAGAGCTGGGGCGGCAGATGATGTGGGACCAGATCGCCAAGGAATATGCCGCGCTTGTCCGCGATGTCGTCGGCTCGTCCTATCCCGTCCAAGGGAGCGTGGTCTAATGAAGCTATCCCCAATCAAGCCGCTTCAGGCAGACTACTTGCGCAGCCTGACGGACGATACAGGCATTTTCCAGCATACGAAGTTCGGCGTGCCCGACCGCGGCCATGGCTACACCTCGGACGACAACGGGCGTGCGCTCATCGCAGCCGTTTTGCTGCACCGCAACCATCCGGGCGAAGACTGGCTCCGCCTGGCAGGCACCTACCTATCCTTTATCCACCATGCGCAAAACGAGGACGGCAGCTTTCGCAACTTCATGAACTACAACCGCAGCTTCGCCGAGCCGGTCGGGTCGGAGGACTGCCTCGGGCGCTGCATATGGGCGCTCGGCTTCGCGCTTTCCGAGCCGACCGTACCGGACAATTTGCAAAATACGTGCAGATTCATGATCGATCGGGCACTTCCGCGCATTGCCGAACTGCGCTCCCCTCGGGCAATCGCCTACGCGCTTGTCGGACTTGCCTATATGCTCGAGACCAAGGACTCTCTCCATTATGCCTTCCCATATCCCTATACCGACAAGAGCAAGGAAGCCGAGTCCTTCCTGCCGCACCGGGAGATTCGCGAGTTGATCGAACGAATGGCAGATCGCCTGCTGGCGCAATTCGAGCAATATGCAACAACGGACTGGCAATGGTTCGAGGACAGCGTCACCTACGGCAACGCAATGCTGCCATGGGCGCTGCTCAAGGCGGCGCGACTTAGCGGCAGGGCCGATCTACGGTATACGGCGAAGGCAAGCCTTGCTTTCCTGACGTCGCATACCTTTTCGAAGGAAGGCTACTTTAAGCCTGTCGGCAGCCATGGCTGGCTCGTTCGCGGCGAGACGGCGGCTCCTTACGACGAGCAGCCGATCGAGGCCTGCGAGACGCTGCTTGCTCTGTACGAAGCCTACGACATGCTCGGCACCCCCTCCTACTTGGAACACGCCCATCTTTGCTTGGACTGGTTCCATGGACGGAATTCAGCCGGGCTGCCCCTGATCGATCCGCAGACAGGCGGCTGCTACGACGGCATTCTCGCCAGCGGACTGAATCTCAATCAAGGCTCGGAAAATATCGTCTCCTATTGCATCGCGCATTCGGTGATTCATCATGCATAGGTTCGCGACGATCCTGGCCGGCGGCGGCGGAACCCGCTTCTGGCCCCTCTCCCGTCAGGAGATGCCCAAACAGCTGATCAACCTGAGCGGCAACGACATTATGCTGAACGACACGATTGACCGTTTCAAGCACGTCATGCCGTTGGAGAATACGATTATCGTGACGAACTCGTCGCAAGCGGTCCAGTTGGAGAGCATCATGCATTTAAGCGTGCCTGCCGGCAACGTGCTCGTCGAACCCGTCGCGCGCAATACGGCAGCCAGCATCCTATTCGCGGCCATGCATATCGACCGGCAATTCGGCGATTCCCTGATGGTCGTCTCCCCTTCCGATCACCATATTACGGACGTGGACGAATTCAAGAAGACGCTAACCGAAGCGTGCTCGGTCGCCGAAGAGACGGACAAGATGATTACGATCGGGATCAAGCCGACCTTCCCGTCTACAGGCTACGGGTATATCTCCCATGCTTCGGATACGTTTCAAACCGAGCCCTGCCGCGTGTACGAAGTATCTGAATTCGTCGAGAAGCCCAGCTTCGCGGTTGCCCAAGGCTACTTAAACTCAGGCAATTATCTGTGGAACAGCGGCATATTTGTCTGGAAAACGTCGGTCATCATCGATAATTTCAAGCGCTACCTGCCCCGATTGCACAACGCGATGCTACCCTTCGCAGCATGCGAGGACCCGGAGCGGCGCATGGACTTGATCCAAGCGGTCTACCCCACCCTTCAGAGCACCTCGATCGACTACGGCATACTGGAGCGCAGCGTCGACGTGGTCGTCATCCCGGGCAACTTCGGCTGGAACGATATCGGCAGCTGGGACGCGCTCGGCGCCATCATCCCGCCGGACGAATACGGCAACATCGTCAAGGCGGAGCATCTGGGCATCCAGACGCGCGATTCCATCGTTTACGGGGACGAGCGGCTGATCGCCACCATCGGCATCGAAGGCCTCATCATCGCCGACACCAAGGACGCGCTGCTGATCTGTGCCAAGGACCGCGCCCAGGACGTGAAGGACATCGTCGTGCTGCTTAAAAACAAAGGCATGACGGCGTATGTATAAAGCTTGAGATTAACCGGCAGTCAGCTGCGCAAACAGGACGAAGCCCGAATTTCCGCTTCGTCCTGTTTTTTCGTTGCGACCCGCTCACGCTTCGATGCGACAACGACATCCCTACCGCCGACGCGGAACCCGGCCGCGTACTTCAGAACCTGCCCCTCAAGCCGTCCCCCAGACGACGCCGCGCGCCCGCAGCCATTTGCGATAGGCGATGCTCAGCCGGTCGGCCTTCAGATGCAGCTCCGCTTGCAGGTCCAGGGGCAGCAGCTCCGGGCGCTGGCTCTCCAGCACGGCCTGGTCCTGCTGCAGGATGAAGGTCTGGAAGTCGGCGAACTGCTCGTCCGGCAGCTCGAACGCATAGTTGCGCGCCAGCGCGACGAAGACGACGGATTCCGTCTGCGCGATCGGACTGACCGCGAACAGAATGGAAAAGACGTGGCCGGTCAGCGGATCCGTCTTGCTGAGGCGGGCGGCCGTCGGACCCAGCACCTCGTAGACGTACCGCGCAATGCCCGACTTGCCGGTACTGTCCGGGTCCGGCTGATAGATGTCGATCTCGGAGGAGCGGATGCCGGTCTCGGAGATATCGACGCGGTAATCCGCGATCTCCGGATAAGCCGAATCGCCCAGATGCCCTTCGTGGAGAAAGGCCAGGTGGCCGACGTCGAGGAAATTCTCTATGACGCGAGGCGCCGAGGCTTGAAGCGGGTAGGGGCCGCAGTAAACGGTCTTATATGCCGGATCGTCCCATTCGGGAAAAGACGGCAGATTCGCCGATTGCATATCTGTTCCGAGTCGCACCCAGACGATCTTCTTTTCTTCCCTGCATTCGTACACGATCGCGCGTGCCTGCTTGGTAATCGCTTGCTCCTGCGGCTGCTGCGGAATGAGCACGCAGCTCCCCGTCCCATCGTAGCGCCAGCCGTGGTACGGACAGACGAGCGCGTCGTCCTTCACGCATCCCAGTGAGAGGGCGGCGCCGCGATGGACGCACAGATCCTTCCAGGCGTGGATGCCCGAGGCGGTGCGGAACAAGACGAGCCGCTCCCCCATCAGCACCCGAGAGACCGGCTTCTCGCCGATCTCGTGCGCGTAGGCGACGGGATGCCACTGCCGCATTAGCACTTTGTCATGCTCCGCCATCTCGTTCGCCTCCCGTTCAGCTTTCGATTTTGCCCTGGATGCCCTGCACGAACCAATTCATCGCCAGAAGCTCCTCGTCGGTCAAAGCTTTGCCTTGCGCGGCGCGCTCCGTGCCGGACTGATCCTTGATCGGGCCCGCGAAGACGTCGAACGTTCCCGCAAGTATCTCCCGCTTCTTCGCCTCCACTGCGTCCTTCACGTCCTGCGGCACGTTTTTACCCAGCGGCGCGATATCGGTCACGCCTTCCTTCATGCCGCCATAGTAAGCCCCTGCCTGCCAGGTCCCTTCCTGGATCGCGCGGACGGTCTCCACGAAGTACGGAGTCCAATTCCACACGAAGTTGGTCAAATACGTGTCCGGCGCGTACTTGCTCATGTCGGAATCCTTGCCGCTGCCCCATACGCCGCGCTCGGCGGATGCCTGCAGAATCGTCGGCGCGTCATGGTAAGCGGCCAGGACGTCGACGCCCGTATCCAGCAGCGAGTCCGCCGCCTGCTTCTCGGTCGTCGGATCGAACCACGTGTTGCTCCACACGACGGAAACTTCGGCGTTCGGGTTCACGCTCTGCGCACCGAGCGCGAACGCATTGATTGCGGAGATCACCTCGGGGATCGGGAACGTCCCGACGTAGCCCAGCTTGCCGTTCTTCGACACCATGCCCGCCGCCATGCCGACGAGGTAGTTGCTCTGATATTCGCGCCCGGCGTAGACGCCCAGGTTAGGCAGCGTCTTGTAGCCCGTCGCGTGCAGGAACTTGACGTCCGGATGCTTCTCCGCCGCCGCATTCATCGCATCCATATAGCCGAAGGTCGTACCGAAGATGACGTCATACTGCTGTGCCAGATCCTCGAACACCCGGCCGGCATCCGATTCCGCGACGTTGTCCATCGCCATCGTCTCTACGCCGAGCTCTTTTTCCAGCGCCAATCTGCCTCTGTCCATCTCGTAGTTCCAGCCGGTCTCCCCGATCGGCGTCGCGTAGACGAATGCGACTTTTAATTTCTTCCCGCCCGCCGTCTCGGACGGCGAGCCGGCCGCGGCAGCCGTGCCTCCTGCTGAAGACGAAGACGCACCTGCGGCTGTACTGGTGTTTTCTTTGCCGCCGCAGGCAGCCAGAACGGAAATGACGGAAATGACGAGTACAATTAATGTTAGAGCTTTCTTCATGCGAACGCCTCCCCATTATCTAAAACCGATGTCACATTTTCTCCGAATCCATGGTTGAAACCCAAGAAGACACCCCGGCCCTCCTTGCGATTCGATAATATTTTCTCTTTATTATTGCTATTAGAAAGAATAAAATCATTATAAGAGCACTCCAGAATTCCCGTCAATCCACACGAGTTATGTTTATGTTATATAAATTAACATATCCAAGTCATGTTTAAGCGACGACTTTTACGATTCGCAAGAAGCGCAGCGCAAAATTGTAGGCTTCAATGTCAAAACGGCAGAGCCCGCCCATCATTCAAGCGAGGAGCTTGCGAAATGCAAATAAAAACGCTGCACGATCGCCCTTACGTAACTTTGGATTCCGTCGACCGCCAAATCATCGATCTTCTGAACGACAATGCCAGATTATCCTACACCGATATCGGAAAAGAGGTCGGCTTGACGCGCGTCGCGGTCCAGCTGCGGCTGCAGTCGCTCGTGGATAACGGCGTCGTCGAGCGCTTCACGCTGGCGGTCAATCCGGAGCCGGCCGGCTTCTACCTCACAGCGTTTTTCGAGATCAGCGTCGAGCCCAGAGAGCTGGAGAAGCTCGCCGAGGAAATGATGGACCATCCGCCGGTTACGCTCCTGTACCAGCTTAGCGGCCCTAGCAAGCTGCATATGTACGGCCAGTTCATCGACCAGGTCGAGATGGAAGGTTATTTGAAAACGAAGCTGTACGTGCTTCCGGGCATTACGAACGTCGATTTTCAAATCGTCATCCATATGTACAAGAACAGAATGGCGCTGAGACCGCTCGGCGATGCGGTCCGGTTGTACCAGCCTTGACGGGGCGATAACTTATCGGACAGACGTGGAATGCAGCAGAAAATACAAATAGCCGACAGGTGTGCCTGCCGGCTTCGTAGGGATATTAATTCGGAGCTTCGGCCGTGCGGGTCGGTGCCCGGTCGGTCATAGCTACTTTAATTGCTCTTGCTACTGCTGCTGCTTTTTATAGAACTGCCCTTTTTCCACGTACTCTCTCACGATTCGCCGCATATCCGCCTCGTCCGCTTCGTTCAGCTCGCGCATCGGCTTGGCCGGCGAACCGACAACAAGCGTACGCGGCGGTATTTTTTTGCCGGGAGGCACCAACGCCCCCGCGCCGACCATCGCGCCTTCCCCGATCTCCGCGCCGTCCAGTACGATCGCGCCCATTCCCACCATCGCCCCGCGTCTGACGATACAGCTATGCAGCACCGCATTATGTCCGACGATGACCTCGTCTTCAATGATCAGGGGTTTGCCCGGACTCTGATGCAGCGTCGAATTATCCTGTATGCTCGTCCTTTCGCCGATGACGGTCGGCGCGACATCGCCCCGAATCACGGCATTGTACCAGATGCTTGTGTCCTTGCCGATCTTCACGTCTCCCGTCACGACGCTACCCTCGGCGAGGAAGACCGAGTCATGAATGTCGGGCCGCTTGTCGCCGAACGGTTGAATAGTCGCCATGTTGCCGCCTCCTTTAATGCGTTTCGTCGAGTTCCCCGCCATTCAAACAAGAGGAAAGCAGCGACTTTTCAAATCGGACGTTGTGCAGATGCTGCCGGCAATCGCTTTCCACCGCATGCACTGCTTGTACAATTTTCTCGACAGTCACCATCGAATATTTTGCGCCATTTTTATATGTAAAGTCCAGCATCGCTTTTATAGTGCGTGTACGTCAAGCAATTCTAAAAAAAAGAAAACACATGGAGGTGTTATACTCGCATGTGGTTTAAGATACAACTAGTTACTCATCATGAGATAAACTTGCATGTTTAGCATTACGTACAAGATGGGTTAGAAACTGATCACTATAAGAGGGGAGTATTATACAATCTGTACCGTTATAAATATAAACGGTATTCCCTCTGCGTTTCTTAGTTCTAATTAAAAGTATCTCCTCAATCCTCCATTTCTCAACTTTAATGCTAAATAAGCGATGATAAACCAGATAGTCATTTGACAGTTCAACATAAGATAATTTACCGAGCCCTAGAAGGATAAATCCTACAGCGGCTATAGTTGTCGAGAAAAGTGCAAACATATCTAGAAAATTATTCATTTGCATTAATATCGCTACATCTACACCTAACAGAAATAATCCAATTATTATCCATCTTTTACTTGGAGTGTAAATTTCCACCCAACCACCTCCATCACTACATTACTAATTCTCGAATTGCTATTGCTTGTAATTCTGAAATGCCCCATCCAAGCCCGCCACTTAGGATTATACCTGCAGCAAATCCACCAGGCCCGCCAATTGTGGTTGATAGCCACACAACTTCTGAACCAATTTTATAACTAACATAAGTGCCTGTCGCAATGATAGCAGCTTTTCCCACTTTTTGTCCCGTGGATAGCGTCGAATCAGTAACTACTCCGTATAAATCCACACTTAATAATCCAGCAGTAGTGACTTTTGAGACAATACCTAGAGCTGAATATGGTTTACTCGCGACTGGATTCAGAGAATAACCACTTATTGATCCAACTTCACTGTAAAAAGGAGTTATTGCTCGCCTCACCACATCCGAACCGTAATCGGTTGTGAAACCCGCCATTGCTGCTACACTATCCGCAGGAGGCGTTCGACTCTGAACAGCCTTCAAAATACTATCTAAAGAGGCTTTTACTTCACTCCACTTAATCCCACTACCTGAGACAATGCTATTCAAGTTAGCTCGTCCACCGCTTGCTTGTAATATTGCATTTACATCACTGTCGGACATATACATCGATGTAGAGCTACTACAAGTTCCATAGTGACCTATCTTACCGTCCGCTGACGCACAGTAATGACCAGTTGGGTCAATGTTCGACAACGGATTATTATGCACATAGGTATACAAATTCTGACTCAGTGGATTTGTCAATTCCCCCTCATACGTATCCTCACTAATAAAGCGACCAACAGTTGGATCGTAATATCTTGCCCTTAAATAGATATAACCATTTTCCTGATCGTGAAGTTCTCCCGTGTAACCGAAAGAATTGTCGAAGGGCTTGCCAGAATTGCCACTCACCTTCTTAATATTGCCCCAGATATCATATTCATAGGACTTTAAGACATCCAGGCTCCCATCCGCATCAACGATTTGCACGACATCTCCATGTCCATTGTGCAAGTAATATCCCGCTCGATTGTTTGTGTAATCCTTTCGATACAACAGTTCGTTTCCCCAGATATTCCTCGCTTTAAGGTTTCCGCTGCCATCCAGTTCTTCGACGATTTTCCCTTCCACATACACGTACCGAGTTTTCTGACCGTTAACCGTTTTCGTCGCTCGCAGCCCATCTGCATAATAGGTATAGATTGCAGTTGTTCCATTAGCAGCATCCTGCCAGACTCGTAACTGATTTAACGCGTTAAATGCTAGTGTCTGATCTGTTGACTCGAAATCAGCATTCTTTGTCGTTTCTAACGTTTGACGATTGCCCTGAGCATCATAAAAATAGCTGTCCTGCTCGGAAGGAGCGCTTATTGTTTTAATGCGGTTAAGCTTGTCGTAGGCATAAATGTTTGAAGTGCCGTCTTTAACTACTTGCGTGATATTGCCAAAACCATTAACAATGAATTGCTCTGCGCTAGGTGTCCCGCTACCTCGGTATTGCGTCTTGGAAACCAGGTGTCCGAAGGAGTCACGTTGCTGTTCTTCCTTAAGCGTACCTCCAGGGTAAGTCAAAATATATTTATTGTTGTCACTTACCGTAGAATAGGTATAGTTAATAATGCCTGTTTGCGAACTGTTTACGCTTTTAATACGGTTTAGTTCGTCGTATTGGTAACTTACTGATGTGCCATCTGGATAAGTTAAAAGATCCATTCGATCATACGCGTCGTAACCGAAAGTATAAACACGTCCTGCAACCGTTTTGGTATCGTTTCGTTTCCACATATCATAGTGATAACTTAACGCTTCATTGTCACTGTTAGAGACGCCCGTCTGCAAGTGAGTGAGAGGATCATAGCTGTTTACTTGCCAATAAATTTCGTTTCCCGTTGAATTCTGTATTGAAGATCGTTCCACCTGATTTAATGCATTATAGTTATAAATATAAGTCTGTCCTTGCTTGTCCACAGATCTGTCTATTAAGCCGTTATTCTTGTACTGGTTTTTGACTAAACGACCAGTAGCATCGGCTTTCGACAATAACCATGATACTTCATTGTAGACATACTTCTGTGTTGCTTGAGCAGCACCGTTAGTGTATTTCTCAATTAGATTACCGAAACGATTGAATACATATTGATAAGTTTGATCGAGGCTGTCCTTAACAAAGATCAAGTTTCCGGTCGGATCATAGCTGTAACGCGTAGTTTCTGTAACACCTGAACTTGTTGCATCCTTTTGAATTAAATTCCCAAAAGATGAGTATTGTGAGGTTGTCGAAATAAGCTTTACCCCATTGGGATTACGTTCTTGCAGCTTCGTTGCACGTCCATAAGCATCCGAATATGTCGTTTCCACCTTCCCATCCGGCGCTATGGTTTGTATTGTATTTTGCAGCAACTCATAGCCATTCGGCCCGTTCTTGTTTGCGAAATTCGAATAGAAATAGCGGGTTTGCTGTCCTAGACCATTCGTCACCATCTTTAGACGCCCTCGTGAGTCATAATCGTACTGTGTACGAAGCGTGGATTCTCCGTAGGGCAGTGTTTGACTTGGAAGAATACCATTATTTGATAGAGTGACTTTTGTTACTCTTGTGACATTATTAATTTTACGTTGCGATTTTAACTCCAAGCCAAAAGGAGAATAAAATGTTTCGTCAAGTTCCCCATCCGGCAAAGTCACACCTACCTTACGTTCCGCATTATTATATTGGACTGACGTAATGAGAGCGTTCCCTGTAACTGGTTTTACTTTATTCAATGTTACGCGGTTAAAAGAATCGTACTCATACTCCACATAACTATTGTCCGGGTATATGACTTTCTGCAAATTGCCGTTCAGAAAATAATAATAAGTATTGGTCAAAGTTGCGGGCTGCGCGCCATTCGACAGCGTCACCTTGGTGGAGTCAGTCAGAGTCTGCCCTGTTCCTGTATATGTGTAATCTTGCTGTGTTATTGTATTATCTCTTCCATATTGATATCCAGAACCATAAGTCTTCGTTTGTGTGACCAAATGATTGGTATTATAGAGGAGATTTTCCGTTACCTTAGTGTCAGTACGTGTGACTAGAGGAGAAACGGGATCCTTATAGCTCTGAATCTTAGTTGTTTTCCACAACTGATTTTTCTTAGGTTCCGTCGTTTCTGCAGTGTAATACTGGTAAGAAGTCGTAGTGCTCGAGGCTCCATCTTGAGCCATTACTTGTGATTGAGTTAATCCATGATACGGTCCATTGTATTGGTTCGTCGTTGTGTTACCAAGTTCGTCGGTTGTCGTGAGAGGCATTCCCCAAGAGTCATAAGTAAATGTTTTTTTTATTTTCGTAGATTTATTAGATATATTGAGAAGAATCGGGTTCTGAACATTGGCATCTACTAGCGGATTTGTAACAGCCGAATAATTTGGGATATCGTCCGCGTAAGTATATACCTCCTTCGGCTGGAGTTGGTTAGGTTCGTAAGCATAAGCAGTAACGGCATGTTTTCGATTTCCATACGCAATGTCATTTTCCGTGAAACTCAACATATTGTAATCGTTTTGGTATTCTGCCCATTCAAAGGCAAGCACAAAATCCTTACCGTTGTTCCGATAATGTCGGTAAGTAGGGCTTTCATTGTAAGTATCGTCTAATGTATACTTCTGAACCTTGAGCGTCTGCTTGTCTCCAAACCGCGAAGTGCTTCCTAAACGGGCAATTTGGCTCTTATCAGCCTTCCAGTATTCGAGAAAGTTATGTCCATGGTCAAAATGTACACTATTATAAAAGTCTACATTAACTTTAGTCGTGCCGTTCTCTGTGTAGGAATAATACACGATCCTAACAGGATGATAGGCAACATATTGCAAGATGTATTTGTCCATGTAAACTTTTGCGGGACCTTCAAAAAAGGGCTGAATAAGATTGGGGTCTATATTCCAAGCTGTGTTATAGTTCTCGTAGAAAAAATGAGCTGAGAGTCCATTAGAAAAATTGATTTGCTTTAGCAAGAGATAGGGAACTTCCCCATAACTGTTGCCATTGGCCCCAGATACTTGAGTAGATTCTATTGGTACCGAATCATTATCCCAATACCAGGCAGAAGTCGTATAATTCCCCCCGTTCCCCTTCACAATTTCCCCATTGGGTCCAACGCGGTTAAGTGTGTACCCATCGGGCTTAAAGTTAAATGCCGCTAGTTTAGTCGAATCAATTGGATAATAGGTATACTCTTCTAGCAGAACAATGTTTGAAGCGATTGTACTGTCTTTGATGTTGTTCAACTGCCAGTAGCTTATGTTCTCAGTGACATTCTGATAGCCGTTAGTGGTCCATTTGCGATACGTCATGCTTGTCGTTGGTTGTGTAACATTGTATTGTAACTGTTTAATGACCGTCCCGCCTAGCGTAGCAGTGACGCCTGTTATAACTAAAAAGCTATTTCGCGCAATGGTAATGATGCGTCCGAATGAGTCGGTGATGGTAATATCATTATTCGGCGCTGTTCCGTAGGTATATACAACTTGATCACCATACTGATTGCTCTTTGTAAGAATGCGTCCCTGATCGTCAAATTTATAGCTTATCTTGCCATTCAGAGTAATGGTGTATACAAACTTGCCATCGTCTAATGTTTTATTGTAACTGACATTCTGATATGGGTAGTTTTGTATGATACCATCGCGAAACTCGTAGCTGGATCCATTATCTAAAGTAAAATTTACCTTTTCATAAACGGTAATCGGTTGAAAGTAGTATGTGGATTGATAGCAGTAGCCTGTATTATTATAACTGTCTCCTTGACAGGTAACTGGAAAATGGGATTCAGCTACTTCGGCCTCAATCATAGCTTTCTCCATGGATGGGATGTTTAACGACCACCCTGCAGCGATATACCCTGTCCTTTTTGCAATATCAATTGGACTTGTGTGATTTCCGGCTTGTTGTGTGTAGGATCCAGCAGCAGCCGTATATTCAGGGGTTAATACTTTCCCGTCCATTGAATTGTATCTACGTACTAATGAAATATCCAAGCCGCTTTTTCCTGATAGTGACAGATCAGTTACCGTACGATTTGCTGTAAGGTAAAGGTCGTCTACCAGACCATCTGTTTTAACAGAATAACGATATTCATTTTTAAATTCGGTTACTGTATACGGGGAGGAGTTCAAAGCCGTAACTTTCTCCGACGAAGGCTTACTCCCATTAACGGATGCCTGCGTCTCTTTAATCTGCTGCTGCCGCGCTCGGATCTCCACAGACTTTTTTTTGGTTTCTAACTCGTCCGCCGCTTCATCCGCTTTAGTATATGTCTGCGGATGCTTCTGCAAATAACGTTGACGATTGGTGTTATAGTCGAAGTTCCCCATTGCGATTGGTGCATATTGCTCCATCAATGCTAATTGCGCGTTTGTTAGTGAGCGAATATTTTGGTTTATTGTATCCGTGCTACTATCCAGTAGAGCAAGTGTTTGTTCTTTAGTAAGCAATGCAAGCAACTCTGGGTAGAAATATGCCGCAATCTGCAACATGAGCGGCGTGAAATCACGTTGTATGGCAGTAATCCGTTCATTAGGTTTTAGTAATTTGCTCTGTTTCAGTTGATCCGCCTTATTAAGTTCAGTTGATGTATCTGAGGAGAACAGAATGTTCGATGCCGTTATTTTTTCTCTTTCTTCAACAGATGCTAGTCGCGATGGGGACTTTTGCACTTCAGTCGAATTTATTGCATCTTGTTCATTTAACGTATCCTGATTATTAGTAGGCTGTCCTAGGGGGGGCTCCACCGCCGGCGAAGCTTCTGTGAAATTGAACGCAGAAATCAGTATGACGAAACTCATTAAGAGTAAAAACGCGTTTCTAAGCAATTTTGCTTCCATATGGCCTCCGATAAATTAAAATATTGAATATTAATACTGTGATTTATTAAGACTGGAGGATCGTTGTAACCTTTCGTTTGAGGTTTCCATTTGCATCATACTCATAGCTTGTTTGATAACGAAGCGGAGCTCTACTGAGTTTCAATGTATAAAATTCATTGCCATAATTGCTATTCACACCAAACACCTTGATATAATACGTTGCACCAGAGATAACTTTATAGATCACTTCTTCGCTTTCACTTGCATCTTTAATACCTGCGCTCAAAGGTTTTAGCCCCGAATCGTAGATAATGACATCGTAGTTCTTACCTGCGGGGACAGTTAGGTTCACTTGTTCAATTCCATTTCCGGTAGCCGTATATTTATAGAAGTCTACATCTCCTAAGGTTTCGATGGCTGTTAGTACAGGACTATCATAATTAATTTGAGTTGCACCTGTGTAAGTATCATTTGAATTGGATGAGACGGTTGTGACGGTTACCACGTTGCTTGCACCAGATACATTATTCGCTGCATCCTTGGCCTTTACAGTAAAGTTGTAGGTTGTATTGGGGGTTAATCCTGTAACGATAGCAGAATTCGCCGTACCCAGTACGGTTTGAATTAACGAAGTGTTATTAAATATTTGGTAATTAGTGACGCCAACATTATCAGTTGAGCCTGTCTAGGAAAGACCGGCGGTTATGCTACTCTGGCCGGTTAGCATTAACTGAGTTGGAGCTGAGGGAGCCTGAGTGTCTACAAATGTGCCGAGCCACTCAACCTCGAGATCGTACCAGGTGTCCTCGATCAAGATGGGTCCAGAGTTCACAACTACATGTAAACTGAGTTCCAAGCTCGCTGCGTCGGAACCGGGAAGGATGAATGTAGTTAGGCCAGTAGTAGAATTGTAAGAGCCGTTGTAGAAAGTCGAACCGACTCTAATCTGTGGAAAGTACTGGCCTCCTTGCAATTTTAGTGTCACCGAGCCGACAGTATCGTCGATAACAGCATCACCAGCGATAAAGCCGCTCGTATGTTCATCATATTCCTCATCATATAAAAATTGATAGGCACGCGTGTGTGTAGCAGCGAATGCCGGTACGACACTCCCCAACGCCAATATCATCAAAAAAACCATTAGAAAAGAAATTGAACCTTTTAGCATTTTACTCACACTGTACACTCCTTAGGTGGTTTAGTTTTAGATAATGTGAAAATAATTATCATTATCAATTATTAATTAAGAGAAGCGAGATTATCCTTCCTTCGTATGTGTCAGCTATACGTCTGTAATCCAAATGCAAGCAACCTACAAATGTTTCCTTTTTAACAAATGGAATTTAGCATTGTATTATGAACGTCTTATGGACATTAGATTACAATTCAAAAGTGCAGTTATTTCACGCCACCAACCGAATTTCCGGTAGCGTCTTTGAATTTACCTGCACATTTGCATGCATTTCTCCAGGTACCGTTGGGTAGCAGAAAAAACATGTATGCATGCAGGCTTTGGGGCCAGCTAGCCACCGAAAAGCTCCGGCATGCCGAATGAGCGTTACCCGCCCAAAAATCACCGCCATTTTTTTGTCCCCGCTAGCCACGCCCTAAAATCCCGCGCTCCAACGGTCCGAAAATCGCTTCAACCCAGACGGCAATCTGAAATCGGTCCTTCATGACGAATAAAAATTCGCTCAGCAACAGCAGGAACGAAATCGACCCGAAAACGAGAAGAAAGGTGCTCTTCTTCCTCTTGTTGTTGCGAAGATATCGCCACTCGACGAAGGCAACCGATGTATAAGCCAATAAAATCGCGATCACTCGGACGCCGCCTCCTTCCGTTGACTCCATGAACGACGAAGGGTGTCAACAAGATAATAAACAATCGGAATCAGCTCGGAGATCCAAAACACGGTCAGGATGCCGCCGCCGATCATGCTTCTGAATTGGGTGTCGGACTTGACGATCACTAGCGAGCAGACCGCGATGAATACGGTAATCGGAAACACGAACGGCTTCGTATCCTTCAAACGAAGTGAACGCGCCAATATCAACGCGATAACATAAACGATAAAAGCGAGCTTGACGAAGAGGCTGATCAGCCATAGCGCGATCAACGCAGGGTCGAGCGTCTCCAGAAAGGAACCGCTTCGCATAAAGCGGAGCAGCTCCAACTCGGGGTAATTGAGATTGGAGCTTAGCTCCGGACCGAAGATGAGCAGCAGGGGAACGATATGAAGCAGCACGACGGCCGCGGCAACCAACGTCGAAGCGATGAGCGACCTGAACGTCTTGCCCGGCGAAGTCAAGTAAGGAAAAATAAACAACGCGAATGACATCTCGCCGAAGACGGAAGACGTATAATAAGCGGTCGGCCAAGCCTCCCTTACGTTGAAATAAGTCGCGATCCCCCGCATAGAAAACCAATTGAAATTTTCGCTCACCACGAACGGTATCAGCAAAAACGAAAGCAGGCTGACAAAAAAGAGGCCTTCTGCCGCTCTAAAAACCGATTTGACGCCAAAACGGACCGTATAGGCTACGCATAGACAACAAATCGAGACGACCGCCCAGGGCGGCGTGCTGATCAGATAAAACTGGATCATCACGTCTTGCAGCTCCCAGAAATTAATAATCGCGATCAACAGATTGGACAAGACGATGAACAGCAGCAGCGGATAGTGCAGCCACCGTCCGACGATCTCTGGTCCGTATTCGATAAAAAAGCGGTCGGGGCGGCGCAAACCCAGCTTGCAGGCAAAGTACGCGTAAGCCAGTCCGAGCAGGGCGCCCGTCAAAACGCCGAGCGGCGCGTTGTATCCGCTCGACTGCAGCATGATTCCCAGCATGAATGCGACCATCGTAGAGAACAAATGCAGCGCGAATAGCTTAAACAACTGCCCCTGCGTTACGGATTGAAGTTCCACGCTTCGTTTCCTCCTTTATTGTTTCCTTCCGATTGTTCGCGGCTAATAAATCCGCTGCGGAAAGAATCCGTGGAAGAGCCGACCCGCCTCAGCGAGATAACAGATTCAACCCGAATGCGCAGACGTTCTTTGTAGTACGCTCTCCAATCACTCTTGAGCTTGTCCCAATCCTTCGGGTACTGCACGGAGATATAGCGCCCGAAGTTGAAAACATCCGCGCCGGCCCCTTGGGTTAAGGAGATTACGGACAGCATCGTCGAGTCTGCGAATTTCTTAACTTCTTTTTCCAGACGCTCGACATTTGCCTGCTTGCTCAGATCGATGTCGGAGTCCGAAGCGATGACGCCCGCATTGGAATAGGAGCGAATGACGATGCCAAGCCCTTCCCTGGTTTTGAACGGTCTGATATGCGTCGTCAGCGAAGTGGTATAAAAGCCCATCTCTTTGCCGTCCGTGGGCGACTGCACGCTGTAGATATACTGCTTGAGCTGCCCGATCACCGCGCGCGCCGATGAAGTCTCTTCGGGCGACAACGTCGGAGACACCATTTTTCCTTCACGCAGAATCGCCGAGCCGGCCGTGCCGACATTAGCGGACGTATCCGCCTTGAGCGAAGGCTCTTTGCGCTCGAATCTCAGAATGGGAATGAGCCCATCTCCGCCGTTTGCCTTAGAGAACATTAAATCTTTGACCGTCGTGTTTAAAATCTGATGGTTACGCACGTAGCCGTTCAATACCGAAATAAAAAAACGTTCAAATGTCGCGGGCATCTCGGCAACCTTCTCGCGCGCGTACCCTTCGACTAGGAACAAATTCGTATTCAGCTTCAAAAACGGGTTGCGGGAAACAAACTCCAGAAGCGGCCCCACTCCCTTTTGCGCGAAACGGCTTCCCATGATAATGCTGTGCGTCTGGCCGAACGCGACTCTACGGGGAATGTCGCCCTGGATTTTCTGCAGCGCCTCCTCAAGAGTGCCGCCCCTGCGGGTAACATAAGCGATCGGCCGCTGGCTGCCGTCGCCGCCCGTTCCCCCGGTCTGTCCCGGAATAAGCCGATTCGTCAGGGGAATGCCTAGCGTGAGTTCAACTTCTTCGTTTTTTAAATCTACAATCATGACGCTCACGAACGCACGATTTTTAAGCTCGGTCGCAGACCAGCAGCCCGCAAGCATAACGATGGCAGCGCCAACCGCCGCCATTTTCCACAGCCGGAGAAGAACATTCAATCTTCTCCCTCCCCCTTGCTCTGCGCCCAGGCTCGCGCTCCTGCGGTTTGTCTGATCCGGTTGGCGCCGATCGCCGTCGGCGGCCGTTTTCGCATTTTCCACCAAGGCGCCCGAATGAACGTATCTTTGATCGCATTCGTAATCTGAGGCGTCAACGGAGACAGATACGGCATGCCGAACGATTCCAGATTGAGCATATGGACATAGATGATGATGAGGCCGCATGCGATTCCAAAAATGCCGAATGCGCCGGCGAGCAGCATCATGGGAAACCGAAGCAGACGAAAGGAAAGACCCAGGTCAAAGTTCGGAATAATAAACGAGGCGATGCCCGTTAACGAAACGATAATAACCATGGCGGCAGATACGATGCCCGCCTGAACCGCCGCCGTGCCGATGATAAGGGCGCCGATAATGGATACGGCTTGACCGATCGATTTAGGGATGCGAACCGACGCCTCGCGCAGCGCTTCGAACGCGACTTCCATCATCAGCGCCTCCATCAGCGCAGGGAAGGGAACAACCTCGCGTGAGGAGGAGACGGAGATCAGCAGATCGAAGGGAATCATCTCCGGATGAAACGTCGTAATCGCAATGTAAAAGGAAGGCAGCAGCAGCGAAGTGATCAGAAAGGCCAAACGAATCCAACGGATCCACGACGCTGCGATAAAAGGCTGGTAGTAGTCCTCCGCGGATTGAAGCATCATAAAAAAGTTGACGGGCGCAAGCAGCACGATCGGCGTATTGTCCACGACCACGGCGACTCTGCCTTCCAGAACGGACGCGGACACCGTGTCGGGACGTTCCGTATATTGCAGTTGAGGAAACGGAGAGGACGGGCTGTCCTCGATCGCTTCCTCAATATAGTTCGAGCCCAGGATGCCGTCGATATCGATGCAGGAGATTCTCCGCTTCATCTCTTGCACCAGCGCGGGGGGACAGACATGATTCAAATAAACGATAACGACGGCAGTCCTCGTGTTGCGCCCGAGCACAAGCTGCTCCGTTTTAAGGTGACTGCTGCGAATGCGGCGCCGCAGCAGTGTCAGGTTCGTATCCAGACTTTCTACGAAAGCTTCGCGCGGGCCGCGAATGACCGATTCGTTCGGCGCTTCCTCCAGCGCTCTTTTTTCGAACTTCGAGAACGGAAGACCCAGCATCTGAAGACTTCCGTCGAAGAGCAGGACCCCGAAGCCTTCCAAAATCCAATTGACGCTCTCGCCCGGATCGGCCAACGCCTTGCAGCCTGCCATCGGAATCCGACGCTCCGAGATCAGCCGCGCGATATCGCCATCCCACTCCCCATCGAACGCCATCAGCGGTTTTAGCAAATGAGCTTCTACGTCGCGATAATCGAACATCTCGCGTATATAAATCAACGCGCAGGCGACGCCTCCGCTCAAGATAAAGCTATAAAACACCGCGTCCGAACATCCGGCAAACCGAGACTTGAACCAGTCCAGTCTCGGCTCCAGCTGCAACGTCTCCGGGCAATCGCCTTCCTCGTCCGGCACAGCCGGCAAAGTCATGGTTTTTGCATTCACAGAGACGCCCCCCCCCTCAGTTTCCATCATTTTCTTAGCTTTTTCCGGGAAGAAGGAAAATATTCGAAATCGAGGTCATGCAGTGGCGAACCAATAGGCGATTAGGCAAAAAAAAGAACCTCGAAAGGCAATACGCCAATCAAGGAAAGAATAATACCTTACATTTTACTCGCGTTACTCGCGACTTTTTGATCGATGTAATCAAACGCTTCGCTAAGCGATTGAAAAGCTACATCGTGACCGCTAAAATCAATTTCCTCAAGATTTCGCCGATCAGTAACGCCTACTCCTACATGGGGTACGATCTGAATTTCAAAGAAATCGTTACCGTCGTTCATGCTGATCCACGTGGCTATGCCGAATTGATCATAGTAAACGTTCCAACGAGAATAGCGTTCATCAAATAATCTTTTGATTTCCTCCATTTCCATTCAACCATCCACCTCCAAGGTTTGTAAAGAATGGACTCCTCTTATTAATAATCCAAGCCGCCACTACCAAGGCGAGCGCCACTAAAATTCCCGACTCTCCCGTCCACAACAACGCATTGTTGCCGCTAGAAGAAGCATCGAAGACATCTTGAATAACGGCGTTCCAGGACGCATGCAAGAAGATCGCTGGCCATACGCTTCCGGTTACGAGCCGCAGTCGTCCAATGATCAAGCTGAAGGCGGTGATCGTGATCATAAATAGGATGACGGAAAGCGCCGGATAAGGGCCAGAGTAATAGTTGCCTGCTAGAATCACGGGAAGATGCCATAATCCCCAGACGATCCCGCTGGTCAGCATCGGGTAAGGGACCCGTGCGTCGATCAACCGGGTAAGCATATATCCCCGCCAACCAAGCTCTTCCCCCGCGCTGCCGATCAGACCCACTAGCGTGCCGACAACCATTTGCATGACGAGCAGCACCGTAAAGGTAACGGCAGGCGAAGCGTTAACGAACGTATCCGGTGTGACGAATTGCACCATTCCCGTGACCCAGGCAAAGCCATAGGCAAATAACCCAATACCTACAGGAAACAGCAGAATAAAAGGCAAGGTCTTCATCATCTGCCGTCCCCTAATCCGCAGGGAGATGTCCGCCATGCCTTCGCGCAGCAGCAAACGGGCGCAAATGGCGGACAATCCCGGTGCCCACATCAGGAGCAGAATAAAGAGCTCGATTTGCATTGCGGTCAAATAACCGATCGTCGTCAGCGGAATGAGTATGGCGAAATAAACGAGAAGGCCTCGCCTGGCGGAACGAATTTTTCCCCACTCCTCATTCGTAACATCGGCAGTTACACTTCCTTTTTCTGTTTTCACAGCAATGAATCCTCCTAATTCCATACGTATATTTTCCATAAGAAATATAGCACCCGATCCACTCCGACCAGAACGGACGCATGTCCGGACTTGCCCCGACATAAGCCCAGGCGCAGGCCTGGATGCTTAATCGCACGCTAGGTCCCCTGTCGAATTTCCCCGGAAATATCTCCAAAAATATAAGCCCTAGCGCCTCCTTTTCCCGGCAACAAAACGCCTGTTTAAAACGTCTACTAATTGTCTAAATAATAATGATACATATCACCTGTTTTTAACCGGAGAGAGGGGCTGAACCGATGCGCAAACTGTTGCTGTGTGTCGTATTGTTGGGAATCTGCCTGATTCCGCTCAGCGTGTCGGGCGTGAGCGACAAGCAGGAGACCGCCGTTGCAGAGGAGAATGGCATCGAGGCGATCAACCATGCATCGGCCCCCTCGTATCCCGCTTATATTAGCAAGATCACTTCGATGGACGGCGTCACTTATGTGACCGTCGACTACATTCAGTTCCTGCAAGGCGCGGAGGCCGACCGAGTATTCCGCCAGCAGGAGCCGGATGCCGGCATGGACGAGGCGCCTGACGGCTACTACATCCTGAACGAGGAAAAGAAGACGTACACGCTGCCGGTCGCTTCC
This sequence comes from Cohnella sp. GCM10012308, assembly GCF_042649185.1. Taxonomy (NCBI): domain Bacteria; kingdom Bacillati; phylum Bacillota; class Bacilli; order Caryophanales; family Paenibacillaceae; genus Cohnella; species Cohnella sp. GCM10012308. Next base: position 41,152 of record NZ_JBHRYU010000035.1, on the reverse strand, counting down.
GACGTGCAGGTGCTGATGCAGATCTACAATCGTTCCGGCAGCTGGGACGACGCGGATATCGTGGAAAACGAGCCGATCAGCATCGCGAAGCTTCGCTCGTTGTTCAGCGGGGACAATCAGGAGCTGATGGAAAACTTCCCTTATTACATCACGGTAGCCGACGGCAAGATCGTGCGCATCGTGCAGCAGTTCATTCCTTAAAGGAATGCAAAGAGAGCCGGCATCCCCTGGGGGTGCCGGTTCTCTTTTTGCGCAACGCTACACGGATACGGCCGGCTCCAGCAGCGTCAGCGTGCCGGCCCCTGCGTCGAGCCGCGCCTCGGCTCCGATCGGCACTGCCGCCTTGTATACGTCGTGTCCGCTTGCGAAGCCGGCGATCAGCGGCTTGCCAAGCGGCACGAGCACGTCGCGGATGAGGTCCGCATAGGTCCGGCCGTACGCGTCCGGACATTCGTGGCAGCCGCCCATCACGATGCCCGCGCAGTCCGCGAGCTTGCCCGCAAGCTTCAGCTGCTCGACGTAGCGGTATACGGTGTTCACCGGCTCGTGCGTCTCCTCGAGCAGCAAAATTTTGCCGCGGGTATCGATCTCGTACGGCGTGCCGAGCGAGCCCGTGAGCGACGTGAGATTGCCGCCTGCAAGCGGTCCAGAGACGACGCCGGGCACAAGCGGCCGAATCGGCATGCCAGGCGGGTTCGCGATGAGTCTGGGGACGACAAGCGACGAGGTCGCGGCGTAAAACTGCTCGAAGTTATAAGCCGGCGTTTCGGGCTTAAAGTCGATGAGCAGCAAGCTGTGCAGCGCGACAAGCTCCGCCAGCTGCGCGAGCGTATTGAGCAGGACGGTAATATCGCTGTAGCCGGACACGATCTTGGGATGCGTGCGGATATAATCGTAATCCAGGTAAGGCAGAATCCCCTCAACCCCGACGCCGCCGCGCGTCGGCAGGATCAGCCTGACCCGGTCGTCCGCGAACATCGACATGAGGTCCGCCGCCCGTTCCTCGTCCGTCCCTGCCAGATAGCCGTCTTCATCGTACACATGACGCCCGACGACGACGTTTAATCCCATTTGCCCCAGATAACCTATTCCAGCGTCGATCGTCTCCCGCGAGAGCGGGCTCCCGAGCGTGACGATGCCTACCGTATCTCCCTTCACCAGCGCCTGCGGCCGGATGGCCATCCAACCCTCCCCCTCTCCTCCTCTCAGCTTATGTGCGATTGCATTGGGGCATTGTATCTATTTCCGTGTAAAAAGGGAATGATGAGGATAAAACGTCCATCCGAGGAGGAAATCGCCATGCAGCTGCCCGAATACCCCGAATCCTATTGGCGCCGGACGGCGGAGCTCCCCGCCTTTCCGAAGCTGACGCGCGATCTCGAGACTGAGCTCGCCGTCGTGGGCGGCGGCATCACCGGCCTCACGACCGCTTACCTGCTCGCCAAGGAAGGCCGCCGCGTCGCGCTGCTGACGGCAGACAGACTGCTCGCCGGCACGACCGGCTACACGACCGCCAAGATTACGGCTCAGCACGACATTATATACGATGAATTAATCGCCCACTTCGGCGAGGACAAGGCAAGATTATATTACGAAGCCAATGCAGGCGCGCTCGCATTCATGCGCAGCCTGGTCGCCGAGCGCGGCGTCGCGTGCGACTTCGTCGACGAGGACGCCGTCGTCTACGCGACGCGCGAGGACGGGCTGCGCAAGATCGAAAAGGAATACGCGGCCTATCAGAAGCTCGGCATTCCCGGCGAACGCTACGATACGCTGACGCTGCCGTTCGGCGCGACCGCGGCGCTGTCCATGAAAAGGCAGGCGCGGTTTCATCCGACGCCGTACGCCGCTTTTCTGGCAGGCGAGATCGTGCGTCTGGGCGGAGAGATTTTCGAAGAGACGACGATGGACAAATTTCACGACGGACAACGGGCCACCGTCACGACGAAGGACGGGTATACGGTGACCTGCGATTCGGTCGCGGCCTGCTCGCATTTCCCGTTTTTCGACAACGGCTTTTACTTCGCGCGGCTGCACGCCGAGAGCTCCTACGTCATCGCGATCAAGTCCCCGTACGACTTTCCGGGCGGGATGTACATCACGGCGAACGAGCCGAAACGCTCGATCCGCGAGGTTACCTACGGCGGCGAGAAGCTGCTGCTGATCGGCGGCGAATCGCACAAAACCGGGCAGGGCGAATGCACGATCGAACACTACGAAGCGCTGAAGCGGTTCGCGGAGGATACCTTCGGCGTAGAAGAAATCCGTTACCGCTGGTCGACGCACGATCTGGTGACGACGGACAAGCTGCCCTACATCGGGTTCGCCCGGGAAGGCACTCCAAACCTGCTCGTCGCGACCGGGTACCGCAAATGGGGGATGACGACGAGCGCGGTCGCAGGCCGCCTTCTCGCGGACTTGCTGCTCGGCCGCGACAATCCGTATGCGGAGCTGTTCGGGCCGTCGCGCTTTCAGGCGGATCCGGACATGGGGACGCTCGCAAAGGAGACGGCCGATGTCGCTTATCACTTCGTCAAGGGCAAGCTGGAGTGGCTGAAAAAGGATCCCGAGGAGTTGGGGCTCGACGAAGGCGCCGCAGTCCGCATCCGCGGCCGCCGCTGCGGCGCGTATCGCGATCACGAGGGCAAGCTGCACGTCGTCGACACGACCTGTACGCATATGGGCTGCGAAACGGAGTGGAACGCGGGCGACCGAACCTGGGATTGCCCGTGCCACGGCTCGCGCTTCACCTTCGCCGGCGAGGTGATGCACGGCCCGGCCAAGAAGCCGCTGGAGCGGCTGTAGCGCCAAACGTCTGCCTATCTGGCAGGGTCCGTTTGTTTCAATCGCCCGCCCGAAGGGGAAAAGTCGGCATACGCAAAGGAGGAGATTCGCATGAACGAATTCGAACGGCCGCCGGATCTGGACAAGCCGGGCGCCGGCCCGCAGGGCGATCGCGATCATCCCGAGCAGTATCCGACGGACGAGAAAAGCCTCTTCGACCGTTTTCTGAGCGAACGCAACGTCGACGCGATCCCTGTCGAGGACCTCGGCATCGAGAACCGGGACGAAGCGAACAAGTCCGACAGCAAGGACGACTCGTCGAGCGAACGGAAGCTTAGAGAATAGCAAAACAGGCCGTCTCCCGAAGTGGGGGGACGGCCTTCGTTTGATGAGGCCGGACTATCCGAATCGCTGCTCCATCGCCGCGCGCGCTTCGGACAACGCGGGCAGCTCGGGAGACCACAGCAGCTCCAGCTTCAGCGCTTCGGCGAGCGGCAGCAGCGCGTCTCCCGCAGCTTCGCTGCCTACCCACACTTCTTTCGGGAGCACCCGATGCTGCTCGACCAGCTTCAACAGACTTTCCGCGGCAACGGTCGCCGCCTCTGCGCCTTTGCTTAGCGCGAACTTCAGGATTTGTCCCGTCGCCTGATCCACGATCAGGGTCATCTTCGGGTAATAAGGCCGTTCTTCCTCCTGGATGGGCATCGCTACGTAGAAGCTGTCGGCTTCCCAGACGCCCGCGCCGGCTTTGACGCCCTTGAGCGCTTTGACGATCCGGAGCTCATCCAGCGGCACTGCGCTCGCAGACAGCCCCTCATCCGTTTCGGGCGCCTCTGGCGCCAGCCATGCGTCGTGCCACTCAAGTCCGTTTCCTGACGAAGGACGAATCTCCCGTACTAGATAAACGTCCTTGTCTCCTTCGATCAGCTCGTCGGGATTGCGCTGGAATGCCTGTCCGACCAGCACCGCCTGCTCCAGCGCCAGCGCCAGATAATCAACCTGCGCCGCCGTAAGCTCCGGCCAGGGCATGAATCCCGGCTCGTGCAGCCGGAACGTCGGCCAGCTATTTTTGCCGCGATAGCTAAGTCCCAGCTGCTTGATGCGCTTGTACTCCGACGGCTCGAGCTCCGATCTGTCGTCCAGCGAGAACAACAGGCAGTGCTGGCTGTACATCGGATCCTCGTCCAGCTCGCCCGCGAGCATATCCACGATCATCCTCAGCCCCTCGCTGCCCATATATGCCGCAAGGCCAAACATCTCACCGCCGTTGCCGAAAACGCAACAATAGCCGATCTCTCCCGACGCCGGATCCCGGACGCCGAACAGATGACTGTTGGACAGCCACCTCCAGATGGCCGCCTTTTTATACCGTTCCGCAGCCTCGTACAATTCCTTCCATTGCTGCGCCGTCGGAGCTGTGCTCATCTTCATGCCTCCCTGTTTCGTCTCGCTTCTCGGACAGCGAACGCTCTTCTGCTTTATTTTTCTGCTTCTATTGTAATGAATCTTAGCCCGTCACTCAATCCGCCGAGTCGGAAGTCGCTTCAACAGTCGATATTCGCATCAAAAAGGCCGCCGTCTCTCCGAAGAGAAACGACAGCCTGCCGATTAAGCCAGTAATTCAAGCCACGCGACGCCGACCGGGCGATCAGCCGCCTTGATCACGATATGCCTGGCGGCACCCGGAAGCCCGACGCGCTCCAGCTCCGCCGTAACCGTCTGCCAGCCGCCATCCGTCCATTCGACCGCCGTCGCAGGCGCGTCCCGCCCAAAGGAAAGGAAAAGCTTGCCTCCGCCTTCGCTCTGTACGTGCAGACGAACCGCGCTTTTGCCTGTCGGACTGCCGTCAACCGATCCCCCGGCCGCCTCAAGTGCCGTTGCAGCCTCTCGTGCCGTATCAGCCTCGCATCCGTAAGCCAGCCAATCGCCAGGCTGTAAGGCCACGTACATCCATTCGTCCGCCTGCCATTCCTCGCCGCCGCCATGCTGGAAGTTCGGCGTCGTCCGTCCGGGGACGACGAAGCGGATGTCCGTGCCGTCGCCCGCACGGAAGCCTTCGGCCCGCCCGCCGGAGCCGAAGGCGGGCTGCGATGCCGTATCCCCTTCGCTCAGGCGGCGCGCCAAGCCAAAGCTCTTGCCCTCCCCCTCGTACCCGTAGAAAACGGCGGGAATGCGCACGGGCGCGCGTACGAACAGCGACTGCACGACGGCAGGCTCGTAGTCGCAGCGCGCGAGCGGCAGATTGTCGAGATACGCCCACAAAATGCGCTCCGCTTCGACAGGCGCCGGCTTATCTCCGCCCTCCAGATATCGCACGAGCAGCTCCCAGCCCTCGGGGCGGCGAATCGAGCAGGGCGAGTTGTCGGTGTCCATCTTTTTCCACGTCCAGAAGTTCCAAGAGATATCGTGATCCTCGAAAAGACGGAAGGCCCCCGCGTACCAGTCCTTGTTATTCTCGCCTCCCTCGCCCATGAACAGCGGCGCGTTCAGCCGCTCGCGATGGTCGAGATAGACCTGAATGCTGGCGGTGTCCGGCACGTTCCAGTACTTGTGGAACTGCAGCAGCACGTTGTCGTCGGGCAGCGCGTCGAAAATCGACCAGTCGGTCGCCCAGTGGACGCCCTCGAGGATGATCATATGCCGGCCGTCCACCTCGCGGATGGCGGCGATGACTTCTTCATAGAATGGCATCACGCTGCCGTTATGCGCGGCAAACCAATCCGGCAGCGGCTCGTTCAAGAGATCGTAGCCGGCGATGATCCATTCGTCGCGATACCGCTCCGCCAGCATGCGCCACAGCTCTACCGTGCGCACGCGGTTCGCCGCGTCCAGGAACAGCTCCGGCAGATCGCGCTCCGAGTCGTCGATATTCGTGCCCGTCTGTCCGCCCGGCGCGCCGTGCAGGTCCAAAATGACATAGAGACCGTACTGCTCGCACCAGCGGATGACACGGTCGATGCGCGCGATCATGTCCGGCTCGAACCGTACCGGCTCGCCTTCCTCCAGCAGCGTGCGCGCCAGAATCGGCACGCGCACGGAGTTGAAGCCCTCCGCCGCGATCCGCGCGATATCGGCTTCGGCGACATAACGATCGCAGTACAGCGCCCAGAATTGCGCCGCCTTTTCCTCGCCGACCAGCTCGCGAATCATACGCTCGATCCGGCGCGGGCGGTCGCCCCCCTCCGGGAAGCGCCACATATAGCCCTCCGGCAGCAGCCAACTGCCGAATCCGACGCCGCGCAGGAGGATCTCCTCGCCGCGGCCGTTGCGCAATACTTTGCCGTCCGCGCGCACGTAGCCGTAGACATCGCCGTTTTTGCCGCGCTCGGCGTTTACCGTTTCGTTTCCCCTCATCCTTTGATCGCTCCGTCCGCAATTCCGTTCAGAATGTATTTTTGAAGCAGCAAATACAATACGACGACCGGCAGCAGCGCCAGCACGAGCGAGGCGAGAATCGCCGACCAGTCGTTGTTGCCGTACTGGCCGAACAGCATGTTCGTCGACAGCAGCAGCGTATAGCTCGATGCGTCGGTGAGCATGAGCAGCGGCAGTAAAAAGTCGTTCCACATCCATAGCGCGTTCAGGATCGCGACGGTCGCGGTGACGGGCAGCAGCAGCGGCAGAATCACGGAGAAAAACAGCCGGAACTCGCCGCAGCCGTCGATGACCGCCGCCTCGTCGAGATCGCGCGGAATCGACTTGACGAAGCCGTGGTAGAGAAAGATCGCCATCGATACGCCCAGGCCGATATAGATGAGCCCGAGGCCGACGGTCGAGCCTTGAACCGTCATATTTTTGGCGATGCGAACGAGCGTGATCATGATGGAATGGAACGGAATCAGCATCGACAGCACGAACAGGCTGAACAAAAAGCCGCTCAGCTTGCCCGGCGTGCGAGACAGCTTGTAGCCCGCCATCGCGGCGAACAGCACGATGCCCGCGAGCCCGACCACAGTCACGGCCGCCGTATTGCCCAAGCTGCGCAAAAAGTCGATTTTCCGGTAGGCGTCCGCATAGTTGCTCCAAACGAAGTGTCGCGGCCAGGAGAGAATGCCGTTCAGCATCTCGCCCTCCGTCTTTACTGAGTTCAATGCGCCCATGTAAACGGGCAGCAGCGTGAACGCCGCGCCGACGATCAGCGTAAGCAGCGCAAGCAGTCCGGGCAGCGGGCTGCGGCTGCGGAAGCGTCCACCTGTCTCCGCCGTGCCGGTACCGCGAGAAACCCCGCGCCCCGCCTCCTTTGTTTCATAACGATGCGCGCTCATGCTTCCACCTCCCGCCGCTTCATCAGCTGCAGCTGGACGACCGTGATGACGAGCACGATCAGGAACAGGATCATCGCCTTCGCGCTTGCGTAGCCGTACCGGTTGCTGAAGCCGAACGCTTCCTCGAAGATATTAAGCGCGATGACCTGCGTCTCCCGCCCCGGGCCGCCGCCCGTCAGCGCGAAGACGGCGTCGAACACCTTGAACGACGAATTCAGCGTGAGAAAAATGCCGATCGTGAGCGCCGGGTAAATCATCGGCAGCGTAATATAGCGGAATGTGTGCCAGGCGCCGGCGCCATCGATGGCTGCGGCCTCCTTCAGCGAAGAGGGAACGCCCTGGAGCGCGGCGATGTAGATGACCATCAGATAGCCGACGCCGCCCCACAGCGAGACGATCAGAATCGCGTAAAAAGAAAAGGACGGGTCGCCGATCCAGGAGCGGTCGAGGAAGCTCAAGCCGGTTCGCACCGCCAGGTCGGGCAGCACGCGCGTGAAGACAAACATCCACATGAAGCCGCCGATGATCATGCTGAGCATGTTGGGCATGAAGAAGATCGTCCGGAAAAAAGCTTTGGTCTTGGCGCGCGATTCGATCAGCACGGCGACCAGAATGGCCAGCGCGTTTTGCAGCACGACCATGAAGAGCACGTATTTGAGCGTAAAAAAGACGGCATGCCCGAACGACGGGTCCTCCGTCAGCGCCTCGGCGTAATTGTCCAGCCCGACGAACGCATAGCGCGGGTTCAGGCCGTTCCAGTCGGTCAGGCTGTACCAGATGCCGCCGAACGCCGGCGCGAGCAGAAACGTCGCGTAGAACAGCAGCGCCGGGAGCACGAACGCGAGCAAGATGCCGTGCCGTTTGAGTCTGAGCCTGTCGATCATGTCGTAGATCCCTCCTTCGCCTGCGAAGCCGATCCGGCCCCGCGCCGCGGAAGAAGCCGCGGGACGGAGCCGGAAGGGATCACTTGCTGTTCTTGACGGCGTTCGCCCACGTGCGGTCCAGCGTCTTGATGATCTGCTCCTTGGTCACGCTCTTGGCATAGTAGCTCTGCAGCAGCTTCGCCGTCTCGTCGGTCACGCCGTTGGGCAGTGACAGATCGAGGTAAGCTTTGCCCTGTGCGACGTACGAGCTCGCCTCGGTGATCCACGGGAACGTATCGTACTTGTGCATTTCCGCGACAGGGTTAAACTTAAGCTCCTCGAACAGGGCGGAGGATGCGTTGTCGTCCAGCATGTAGTTGAGCAAGTCGAGCGCGACGTCCTTATTCTTGCTCGTCGGCGACACGGCTAGTGAAGTGGAGGTGGCGAGGTTGATCATCGTGCCGGCCGGATCGTTGCTCACCGGCAGCGGCGCGACGCCGAACTCCATGTCGGGATTCGCCTTCAGGATCGTCTCGGCCTGCCACGGTCCCATGACCCACATCGCGGCCTTGCCGTTCGCGAAGTCCGTCGAGCCGGCTGCGCTGCCGACCTCGAACGGCTTGGCCGTCCCGTTCGCCATGATCAGATCGATGATGTTGAAGACGTCCTGCACGTCCGCATAGGACGCCTCGCCTTTGTTCATCTTCTCGATCCAGTCCGGATGCGACGAGGTCACGACGCCGCCAAGCGACAATGCCATCATGAGCTGCGGAATCCACGACTCCTGGAAGCTCAGCTCGAACGGCGCCGCTTTTGTCGTCTTGAACTTTTCCACGGCGGCCTTCATTTCGTCGAGCGTTTGCGGCGGCGTAATGCCGAGCTCGGCGAACATTTTCTTATTGTATAAATAGCCCCAAGACAGGCTTTCGAGCGGCAGCGCGACCACCTTGCCGTCGTACGTCACCGTCTTGCGCACGCTCTCGTACACCTTTGGCACGAACGGCTGGTCGGACAGGTCGCTCAGGTAGCCTGCTTTGTAAAAAGTAGGGATATCGGCAATCGCATGCAGCGTGAACAGGTCTGGCGCGTCGTTGGAGGAAAGGCGGGTCTTGAGAATCTGCCCCGCCTGGTCGGAATTCGGCATCTCGAGCTTGATCGTGACGTCGACGTTTTTGTCCGCAAGCTCCTTGGCTTTAAATTGCTCGAAGTACTTGTCGAACTGGTCCTTGAAGCGCGGCAGGCTCATGAAAACCTTGAGCTCGACCTTGCGTGCCGGCTCCTGCGCGGATGCGGACGGCGAAGGCTGGGCTTCCGATGCGGATGCGGATGCCGAGCCGGACGGCACGGCGGGCGGCGAAGCATTGTCGTTGCCGTTGCCGCCGCAGCCGGCAAGCATGGCAGCCGCGAGCGTCATCGAGGACGCGGCGTAGAGCGCTTTTTTCATCTGGTGTTACCCCCTCTATCGAATGACTGCAAGCTCAGTATAGAGAGAAGTGAAAGCGGAAACATTCGAGAAAATTAGCTTAGCGAATTGGACGATATTGATATGAGGCTGACGACAGGCGCCTTTCCCTCTATTCTCCGCCCCTCAGCTCGCCGGGGGAGATGCCGAAGCGTCTCTTGAACACTCTGTAAAAATAAGCTAGGTCCACGTAGCCCGCGAGCTTGGCCGCCTGCTTGATCGAGACCTTGCCTTCGCGCAGCAGCGCCTCCGCATACACCATGCGCCGCATGGTAACGTAGTCGGTGACGCCCGTACCTACATGCGCCTTGAAGGCACGGCTGAGGTGCTCTTTACTGACGAAAAAGCGATGCGACAGCGACTCCAGCGTCAGCTCCTCGGCAAAATGCGCGTCGATATGGGCGCGAATCTCGTCCAGGTCGAGCCGGGTCCGGCCGCGAATTGCCTTCGCCGCCGCATCGGCGGCTTCTCCGAGCCGCTCCGCCAGCGCCATCGCCGCCTCATCGGGCGAGGAGCCGGGACCGAGCCGTCCCTCGATCCCGCTCCAGATCGGGACGATGTCGATTCCTTGCTCGGACGCGAACGTCTCGAGCATCGCCAGCGCGTCCTGCGCCAGCCGGGCAGGCAGCCCCTGCAGCTCTTCGGCGGTCAGCGCCCGCGTCAAGTATCTGCCGAGCGCGGCATAAGCCTCCGCGATGCCCGCCCGGTCCAGCTCCTGCAGGCTGGCATAGATACGGCGCTTCTCCAGGGCGTAGCGCTCCAGCACGGCCGAATCGGCGAACGCAGCCGGGAGCCGCCAATCGCCTGCAGACGCGCCGCTACCCTGCGCAGGCTTGTCTGATACGGCGTTTAATGCGGTTTTCGATGCGGCGTTTGATGCAGCGTCCGACGCGGCGCCGGCGCCCGCGCTTGGTGCGGACGCCGCTTCCAGCTCCCGAACGCAAGACGCCAGCGCGGCGTTCAACTCGGCCGGATCGAGCGGCTTCAGCAAGTAATCCACCGCCTTGGAACGAATCGCCTGCTTCAGATAAGCGAAGTCGTCGTAACCGCTCATGACAACGATCTTGGTCGCCGGGAAGCGCGCCCCAAGCTCGTTGAGCAGCTCCGTCCCGGACAGGCCCGGCATCCGCATGTCGGTCACGACGATATCCGGCGCGAGTTCCCCGATGCGGCGCAGCCCTTCCTCCCCGTCCTCGGCTTCGCCGGCGACCGCGAGTCCAAGCCCTTCCCAATCCGCGAGGTCCTTAACGATCTCGCGAGACCACGGCTCGTCGTCGACGATCAGAACGTTATACGCCATTCCCGTACCCTCCCTCGATAGACGCCGGCGCTACGATCGCTACCAGCGTTCCCTGTCCCGCGCCGCTCCAGACGCGGATTCCGTATTGCGTGCCGAACTGCAGCTTGAGCCTGGCATCGACGTTACGAAGCCCGATGCCGCGCCCCCGCTTCGGCTCGGCTGCCGACGCTGCGTCCGACGCCGTTCCTACGCCTCCGCCGGTGCCTCCGCTTCCGCCAGCGCCTTCGCCCAGGCGCCTGGCGCCTCCGGCGCGCAGCTCCGCCCTGATGCGGAGCAGCTCGTCCGCCTGCATGCCTGCTCCCTCGTCCTGCACGAGTATAACGATCCGTCCGCCGATGCGCCGGACGCGGATCGCAAGCCGCCAACTGCCGGGCTTGCGCTGAAGTCCGTGCTCGAAGACGTTCTCGACGATCGGCTGCAGCGTGAACTTCGGCAGGCGCCCCTCGAGCGCATTCTGGTCCGTCTGCAGCGAGATCGTGCAGCGGCCCGCGAACCTCCGTTCCTGAATGAACAAATAGTTACGGGTATGGGTCAGCTCGTCGGCAATCGGCACCGTCCGGTCCTCGGACCCGATCGCGTAGCGCAGCAGATCCCCGATGACCCGCGTCACCTCATAGATCTCGGGCGCCTTCTTCTTGAGCGCCATGCCGCCGATCATGTGAAGCGTATTGTTCAGGAAATGCGGGTTGATCTGCGCCTGAAGCGCCAGCAGCTGCGCGTCTTTCACCTCGATCTCCCGCTCGTACTCGTCCTCGATCAGCTGCCTGATCCGCTGCATCATCGAGTTGTAGCCGCGCTCGAGCAGACCGATCTCGTCGCGGCTGCGCACGGACATCGACTCGAAGCCTTGAACAGGCGTCGTCCGCATCAGGCGAGCCAGCCGGACGATCGGGCGGCTGATGCCGAGCGAGACGAGGACCGACAGCAGCGCGGACGCCGCGGCGAACAGCGCGCCCGTCCAGATGCCCGCCTCGATCGTCGGCCGCGCGCTGCGGCTGACCGACGAGATCGGGACCGCCTTGATTACCGCCAGCTGCCCGTCCCCGATTCTTTTCTGAAAAACGAAATAGCGATCCGTCCGTTGAAACTCCATGGCCGCGAACGCAGGCGCCGGACCTCGTAGCACCTCCGCCAGACGGGCGTCGTCCGGCGGCTCGGAGGAGCCCGACAGCAGCTCGCCTTCGTCGTTCAGCACGTAAACCAGGCTGTCGGGTTCCGAACGCAGGATCCTGCCGACCTCCTGCCACACCTCCCGGTCGATGCGGACGGATATGCCACCGATCAGGGCGCGGTCCTCGAACCGGTTAATGCCGTGGTACGCGTACGTGCCGTCCGGCGTTTGCTTGAAGTACATATTGACCGGCCCCTGCGAGATTCGCGTCCAAGGCGCATTGGCGGTTATGTCGAAAGTTCGAATCAGCCCGCTGGTTGTATAGTTAACTGTAAACGCTTTCCGATAAGCCTGCATGTACAACGTCAAATCGTCTACCTTGCGCGAATTGGCGTGAAACGCCGAGGTCAGCTTGTCCCGCAGCAGCTCTTGCGTCTTATACTGGACGACCGGGTCGGGGTTATCGATGTCGCCGAGCCCCCGCATCAGCTCCTGGTCGATTTGCAGCGTATAAAAGAGAATATCGATCTGCTCGATCAGCTCGTTCATGTACTGATCCGCCCACAGCATGCGCGAAGTGTCGGCGCCGACGATTTCCTTTTCGACCGAGCTTCTCGTATTGTTCGCCGCCAGCCAGGTGACCGTAACGACCGGCAACGCCGTCAGGCAAATCATCAATATGGTCAGCCGCATGCGCAGGCTCGTGCGTTTCAGCATGCAGCGTCCCCCTCTCCGTCGTCCGTCCTTGATGCCAAGCTTATCGAAAGCGCGCCTGACGCGCAAGATGCGAACACGGTACCTTTTTTCGCATAAGCTGGCGTTAGAACGGGAGGGATTCGCATGGCATACCGGATTATCGTCGATCTGTCGGACCGTATGCTCTACTTGCTGCAGGACGATACAGTAGTAAACGGCTACCCGGTCGGCATCGGCCGGATGGTGACGCAGACGCCGACGGGCGAGTACCGCATCGTCAACAAACAAGCGCAACCCGGCGGACCGTTCGGCGCGTTCTGGATGGGGCTGTCCAAGCCGCATTACGGCATTCACGGCACGAACGATCCCGCTTCGATCGGCCACTACGTATCTCACGGCTGCATCCGCATGTACAATGAAGACGTCCTCGCGCTCTCGCAGATCGTACCGATCGGCACGCGGGTAACGATCCGTCCGTAACTTTTCCAAGTCGATCGTCGGGATTTGGTGGCGTTTACGGGGCCGGCAGCCCTTTTCAGATTAACTTTTCCTGAGAAACTCGTATCCGGGCTCGTTCTTTGGTAGGATAGGAAGAATTCGAGTATAAAGGTTGGGATGACATGACGGAAGCTGCCGGCACGGAAGAACTCGATCTTCAGGAAGCGGCCGAACTGTTCAGATTAATTTATCCCGCTTTTGCGGCCCTTCTCGACAAAGCGGAGGCCGCGCGGGGACCGCTCAAGGAATTTCACTTGGCGATGGCGGCCGAGCATGCCAAGAGCGGCGTGCGGATTCTCGGATGGGACAGCCGCCGGGCCATTAACGCGATATTCGAGCTGTACAAGGAACACTATTTGGTGGAAGGGCGCATCGCTGCGGATCTGTGGGCGGCCGATCAGTTCGGCTGCGATCTCGAGGCCGCGATCGTCGAGTCCGAGGATATACGCGAGCTGGAGGAACGAATCAAGGCTGTCGTGATGCAGATCCGGCAGCGCGAATCCGAGCTGCAGCGGCTCCGCCGGGAGCTGGGCCAGCTGGAGGAGATTCGAGCCGAGCTCAGCCGGCCGGTCATTCTCCACGGCACCGCGGCAAGCGTGGCCGGAGGCGCGCCATCGGGCGATACGCCGGGAGCAAGCGGACAATCGGAGCCAACTGAGGCGGACGCCGTAGTGGCAGATCATGTGCCCTCGCCTACGCCGGCGCAATGAAAAAGACAGGATAGGCGGGAAGGTTCCACGTGGAATCGCCCGCCTCTTTATTTTCCGAAATCCATCGGCACGCCTCTGCTTTTCCCATAATTATACAGCATTGTTCCTATACACAATGTATCTTCTCCAGTTTTAACAATATCCCCTTCAATCAGGAACTTGTGGATCGAGACACCTACTCCCTCGCCTTCCCGCGCCTCCGCCATTTACCCAACTTTCACTCGAAAAAAGCTGTACTTTCCCATCCCAATCCGTTAAAATAAGAACAAATGTTCTCTATGGGGGGATCGTTATGCCCAGCCGCTACTTGATTCAGGACGCCATGCCCCGCTTCGGCCAAGAAGATTGCGAGCAGGCCCTGTTTGCCGCCAAGTGGCCGCATGGCTTCCTCTGTCCCCGCTGCGGGCATTCGCAATATTACGAGATATCGTCCCGCCAGCGCCCCCTTTTGGAGTGCCGCTCCTGCGCGCATCAGACCTCGCTTACGGCCGGCACTGTGCTCGAAGGCTCGCGTACGCCGCTGACGAAGTGGTTTCAGGCGATGTTTTTGATGCAACTTGGCATCAGCGCCCGGCTGCTCGCGGAGTTGATCGGAGTTACATATAAGACAGCTTGGCTCATGAACCACAAGCTCCGCCACGCCATCGGCGCATGGGATCTCGAGCAGCCGCTCGATGGAGATCTGCAGCTGCTGGGCGAGTATTATGGCTATGAGTACCACCGCTATATTGGCAGTCTCATTGCGCAGGGAGCGCTAAAGCCCCAGCCTATCGTCGTCGGTGCCTCTCTCAACGGCGCGGGAGATATCGTTTATCTCAAAATGAAAGCGGTCGAAGGTCCGGAAGTCGACGATACGACCAGGCCTGACGCGGACGGCGAGGAAGCAGCGGAACGTTTTACGCAAACACACGTCGCCAACGGAGTTGCGGACGATCGCATAGAACGGTTGGAGCGCGGCCACCGGGGGCAAACCGCGCTGCATGTCGCCTGGCGGGAAGCCGTGCGTTGGCTGACCTGGACGTTCGGCGGGATTGGCCCGAAGCATCTGCAGGCCTATCTGAACGAATTCTGCTTCCGTTACATCCTATGCCGCAACGACATGCTTGCCGAGTTGATCGCCTGCTGCGCTACAACAGAGACCATTACATATCGCCGACTGGTAGGCGCCCGCTCCGGCATTCGTCCGATCCCTTGGGCATTCAGGCGTTCCGCACGCAGCCAGCGGCATGCGGTATAGTATCAATAGTTCGTACGCATCCGATAACAAGGAATCCGCGTTCGCTTAGTTGACCGCTCTATGACCGCACGAATTATCCCTGATCGAACGGGATAGAAGCTTTTTTGTTTACGCCGACGTTTCGCTGTTCCCGCGTATGCACTTGCCTGAGCGAAGGGGATATTGTTAAAACGGCACGAAGAGTTGTTGCTTCTGATTCGACCCCCATTTTCTGGATATGAATTGCAAAACAGCGAGGCGAACCCACGCAATTGAATTCCTGCGT
Source organism: Cohnella sp. GCM10012308 (assembly GCF_042649185.1). NCBI lineage: Bacteria > Bacillati > Bacillota > Bacilli > Caryophanales > Paenibacillaceae > Cohnella > Cohnella sp. GCM10012308. The sequence goes on along the minus strand of NZ_JBHRYU010000035.1, from coordinate 25,961 downwards.
AAGTCCGCCTCGCTGTTTTGCTAGAATAAAGTCCGTCGCTCATCGCAGCTTCTTTTGCTTACGCGGGCAGATCCGGTCTCCTCACGCCGGTCTCTTCCAGCGGCAGCATGATGACCAGCCTGCAGCCAACGCCCGGCTCGGCCTCGCCGATCGTCACGGTGCCGCCCAGCAGGTGGACGCGCTCCATCATGGCGCTGAGCCCGAAGCCTGGCTTGGAGGCTCCGTAAGGCTCGCCGTCGCTGACGAGCTCGAACCGCACCAAGCCGCCATCCTCAGCGAGCACGAAGCGGAAGCGGCCGCACCGCCCATGGCGCAGGCCGTTCGTAATACCTTCCATCAAGGCATGGTATACGACCTTCTGTGCGAGCGCCCCCAGCGGCGGCAGCGGGTCGGGTCGATACTCGAACAACACGTCCGCCTGGCCCGTGCTGTCCCGGATCAGCTCACGCAACGCTTCCTGCAGATCGAAGCCCGCTTCGTCGTCCTTTAGCATCCGCACCGTTCGTCTCACGTCGTTCAAGCCTTTGCGGATCATCTCGCCGGCGGCGTTCATCCGCTCCACGGAACGCGGAAGGTCGCGGTCCGAGAGCTTCTTGGCCGCTTCGATCTGCACGATTGCCGCCGTCAGCGAATGTCCGACCAGATCGTGCATGTCGTGCGCGATCCGGCTGCGTTCCTCGAGTACCGACACCTCCGCCAACGCCTCCGCCGTCTCCTTGACCGATCCTGCCAGATGACGGTTGGCCTCTTCGAGCTCCTCGGTCCTTCTGCGCACGAGCTCCTCAAGGGACAGATGAAACTGCGCCAACTTAAGCTGAATATCCACTCTCGCGAGCAGTTCGCCCTGGGAAAAGGGCTTGGTCAAATAGTCGTTCGCGCCTGAGTCGAAGCCGAGCGTCAACCGGTCCAACCGGTTCTGCGCGGACAGCAGAATAATCGGCAGCTCGCTGGCCGTCCAACGCTCGCGCGCGAGGCGGCACACTTCGTAGCCGGTCTTGCCCGGCATCATGACGTCAAGAAGCATCAGATCCGGCTTCCCGTTTTGTTCCAGCCAGGCGGCCGCTTCCGCGCCGTTCGCCGTCTCGACGAGCCGATACCCGCTCCGGCGCAGATAGTGCCTCAGCACTTCCAGATTAACCGGTTGGTCGTCCGCAATTAGAATTAAAGGACGTCGCTCTTCGCCGCTCGTCGAACTTGCCCGCCTTTCCCCTGCATGCAGCTCTCCGTAGCTCCCAAGATCCAGCGGCAGCACCGGAAGAAAAGGATCTGTCTCCATTCCATCGTCGCCGGCTTCGCCCATATCGGTCCTTCCATTCGCTAGGCTAACGGCTTCCACGCCCGCGCTCGCAAGCTGGCGCTCCCCCGTCGCGACGATGCCGGCGTCTGTAGCTTCCTCTCGTCCAGTCGCGGCTGGCAGCAAAAACGAAGCCGTCGTTCCTAATCCCAGCTGCGAATCGAGCTTCAGCTCGCCGCCGTGCAGCCGGACCAAGCGATTGGTGATCGGAAGGCCGAGTCCCATCCCGCCTCCGTAGTCCGACGCGGCAGCCCCGAACGGCTCGAACAGCATCCCTAATCGCTCCGGCGAAATACCGGAACCGCTGTCCGATACGACGATTCGGACGCCCTCCTTTTCCCGCGCGGCCGACACAAGAACCTGTCCCGATTCGGTATATCGAATGGCGTTGCCGATCAGATTGTACAAAATCTGTTCGAGCCTGGCCGAATCTGCAAGGACAGTCAGCCGCTCGCCGCCCTTCTCGACATCCGCTCTTGCCACCGAGAGCTGCAATCCTTTGCGCTTCGCCAGCGGAGCAAGTGCCGCCGCAACCGTTTCGCACGCTCCCAAAGCGTCGACTTCCGCCAGCTTTAATTTGATATCTCCGTGACGGAGCCGGTCCATGTCCAAGATATCGTTGACCAGGTGCAGCAGCCGATCCGCGCTGCCCCGCACGAGCTGCAGATTGCGCTGCATCTCGCCGCCGACCGGGCCTGCGGCGCCGTCCAACAACGCGTCAGCCAAGCCTGCGATGCCATGAAGCGGCGTACGCAGCTCGTGGGAGGTATGGCTTAGAAAATCATCCTTTAATCTCGATAAAGTCCCAAGTTCCCGGTTGGCCGCCTCCAGCTCCGCGGCGTTGTGCTGCAAGGTCCGGTATACTTCCGAAAAGCGACCCAGCAAAATCATGCCAAGGCAGCCTACGAAAATCAGCAGGCTAAGCTGCAGACCATACAAAATGAGGAGAAACGTCCACATGGGCATGATGCGTTCCAGGTCGATTCCGAATAAGGTATCCGCCGAAATATTGATCAAGTGCAAGCATGCACCAAGTATAAGGACGCCGTAGCCGAGCAGCAGCCACTTGAATTCCTCGTTGCTCCGCAGCACGAGCGAGGCTCTGCTTCGCAGCACCGTGTAGCTCATCAGTACGAAAACCGCCGCAAATGGAATGACAGCCCATTCCAAAGCCAGCTTGCTGTACAAATAAGGAGATGTCAGCGATGATACGGCAGCGATAGCCGTATACCCGAGTACCGCCGCTCCCATCCAGCGATAGAACCTCCGATATCGGCCTTGAAGCATGTTGCCCATAAAGCCGATCAATCCGAACATGGCCAGCGGAAATAAAAGATCGCGAAAATATTGCAGACGGGTTACCGGCAAGTCCAAAAACAGGCGCAACGATACGAGCATGGAGAAAAATCCGATCCCCGCGCAACCCGTAATCAGCGCAAACCATAAATAAAGACGCTCCTGCCTTCGTCTGACAAATACCATAAACGCCGCGGCGGAAGCGCAGGCGAATACGATCGAGAAAACGGCGGGCACCCAATCGTTTTGCACCGTGAGACGGTCGATCAAATAACGATTTCCGATCACGTTCCAATTTTGCGGCAGCGCATGCCGATCCCATATCATTTTGAACGCCAGGTCCCGAGGCTGGTCGCCCGGCGTCAGCTTGACGACTTGATAGGTCAGGTAGGGGTTAAGATACGGATCCGGATTGTCCATATTGTACCGGAACAGGAGCTTGTCATTCTCATACACTTCAAATGACTTGGCATACAGCAGCAGTAAATTGGGATCGGCCGTTTCGAGCTTGGGCATCTCTTTTTCGAGCCAATACACGCCCCGATATGTTTTCAGCTTTTCTTTTTCCCGGGCATCGAAAGGTATCCAGCGGTCGGAGCCAGCGCCCTTCCGCTCGCCCCATAAGATGTTCCACTTGCTGCCGTAAGTGACTAAATACTCGCCGCCTGCTTCGCCGTGCGGCCCTTTGAGGCTCGCAGGCAGCAGCACCGTCATCAGGCATATGGCGATCAGGACCAAACTTCTCCACAAAAATGGAAGAGGCGCCTTAACGGTATTCACTCTGCAGCAGCTCCTTCATAATCGCGACGGCCGCGCGCCGGTCGTTGGTTCCGATCTTGCCGTAGATAACGCTGACGTAGTTTCGCACGGTTCCTTCGCTCATGAATAGCGTGACGGCGATCTGTTTGTTCGAGTAACCTTCGATCAGGAGCAGAATGATCTTGCGCTCGCGCTCGGTAAAAAACAGGCCCATCTTGTGCAGCTTCGTCTCGTCGAAGTCGTACGTATCGGTCGCCGTCAGTCTGGACGCCAGCTTTGCGGCAATGACCGGAGGCAGAAGCAGTTCGCCCTCCATCGCCTCCCGCACCGTCAGAACGACGCGTTCCGCCGCGATGTCCTTGAGCAGAAATCCGTCCGCGCCGCCCGCCATCGCGGCAACGATATATTTGTCCTCGGCGAACGTCGTCAAAATAAGCACGATCGTCTTCGGGTACTCGCGCTTGATCAACTTCATCGCCTCGATGCCGTCCATGACGGGCATTTTGATATCCATCAGAACGATATGAGGCCGATAGATGCCTGCCGCCTCGTAGGCTTCGCGCCCGTTCTCGGCCGTGCAGACGACATCCATATCGTCCTCCAGCTGCAGGATGGTCTGCAAGCCCTCCCGCATCAGCCGCTGATCATCCGCGATGACGATTCGGACCATGATGTGTGCCCCCGTTCTCTCGTTGCGCGCCGATTTTACGCATCCGTTGCACGCAACCATTCTCCTCCTGATTCTAGCAGACGCCCTGCAGGCCGGATATAGCCGCAAGCAAAGCAATGACTGATGCATGACCGATGCGGCCGCGTCATAGGTCTAACAACCCAAGTCATGTGACGGACATGACGAATCATGGTGACAGAGCGCTAACCAAATGTGCAGATCGCGGACAGTTAGGGGATAAATGGAAATAGGCGAAAAAAAGAGCAATTCCGAAGGAATTGCCTTCGAAATCGCCCTTTTAATATTTACTGCACCCGATCAGCCGCGGCGCACGCACACCGGTTTGATCATATGGTACTCGCTGCCCGCATGCTGCGGAAAGCCGTCGTCGTCGATGCGCATGACGACGATGTTGTCGCCGTTCTGGTTGGCCGCGAGCAGCCAGCGGCCGTCCGGAAGCGCCAGGAAGTGGCGCGGGAAGTGCCCTCCGCTTGGCGTATGGCCGACCAGCGACAAGCAGCCGTCTTCCCCGACGCGGAAGGAGACGATGCTGTCGTGGCCGCGGTTGGAGCCGTATACGTAATTGCCGTCGGCCGACACAGCTACCTCCGCGCAGTAGCTCTCCCCGCCGTATCCCTGCGGAAGCGCGGATACGGTTTGCAGCGGCTCGAGCGAGCCTTCGTCGGCGTTCAGCCTGAACACGATGATCCTGCTCATCAATTCGTCAATCAGGTAGACAAACGGACGGGTCGGATGCAGCGCAAGATGTCGCGGCCCCGAGCCCGGCGTCACGTCCGTCTCGCGCACGGCCTCGAGGCGGCCGGATGCAGCGTCCAAGCGGTACGTGTAGATCTTGTCCGTCCCGAGATCGCAGGACAGGTAATAAGACGTGCCGGGCACCGCGTAGATCGAATGCGGATGCGGGCCTTCCTGGCGCTCTGCGTTGACGCTGCCCCCTTGGTGGGCGATCGACTGCACCGGCTCGCCCAGCGCCCCGCGCTCTCCGATCGGGTATAGACTGATATTGCCGCCCGTATAATTGACAAGCGCAAGCCAGGCTCCCGACGGATCGATCGCAAGATGACAAGGAGCGCCGCCCTGCGAAGGCTGCCGATTGATCTCGGTCAGCGTATGCGAAGCCGCATCGTACGCATAGGCAACGACTCCGCCGGCCGGGTCGGTCTCGCTGACCGCGTAAAGCATGCCCGACTCGGAATGGCAGGCGAGAAACGAAGGATTATCGATGCCCGCGGCGCCGCCGATCTTGGTCAGCGCGCCGGAATCCGCGTCGAGCCGCAAAATATGAATGCCTTCTTGCTCCGCAGACTGATACGAACCGACGAACAGCGGTGCATAGGACTCCGACATATGAACCTCCTAAGTTATCGTTGCGAATTTGGGGCAATTTACTTGAGCAGCGAGAGCATCTGAACGACGGGTCTTAGGTCTCCCGTGAGAGAAGCCTCGCGGCTGCGAAGCTGCGACGAGCCGTCTCCATCGAGAAAGATGCCGTCCGCCAGCGCAGGACGTCCCTGCCGCCCAAGCAGCTCGAGAATCGCGCCGCGAAAGTCGGCTAACGTCCCACGATTCTCGCTGACAACGAGAAAAAGATTGCCTTCTTCGTCGTAAACGGCACCTGAGCGCAGGCGAGGCTCGTCCATGAACGGCGCATGCTCGGCAATCGCCTGATCGTGCCATGACGCGTCTTGGCCGAGGCTCATCGAGATCCCTCCCTGCGCCCAATAGCGTGATGGATCCGATACGCTTAGCTCCCCCGGCTTGCTCGCGACCTGAACGCTGAGCCGCTCCGACACGCGATCCCACACAAGCGTACCCCGGGCGTACTTCACATTTTCCGCACCCGATCCGAAGCCGCCCGTCGCGCTTCCGTCTCCCGCGACAGGCACGCCGTCGACGACCGCCATGCTGAGCAGCGAACTGTCGTAGAAGAAGCCCCCGTTAATGCCGTAAAAGGGCGCGATCGCGACATTGTCGCGGATCACGGTAAGAGCCACGTTGGAGGGCTCTGTCTGCAGGTAATGGAGCGTCATGCCGTTCGCGGCCGCGGCGGTGCCGTAATCGTAATGCGAAGGGGGATTCGGGATCGGCTTCGCCTGCAATCCCGATCGGCCGTCGCCCGTGCGCAGCACGAGGAAAGCCAACAAAGCAAGCGCGGCTGCAAAAGCCAGCAGAATGACGCCGATCCGCAGGATGCGCCTGCCCCGCTGCCCTTCCGTGCGCTCGGCCTCCGGCAGCGGAACCGGCCGGCTGCCGGCAGGCGCTGCGCCCGGCCGCTGCCCTTCGTTTGGCTTGGGCGACGTGTCCATCCGCCCGGCCCTTTAGCGGCCCAGCGCCCGCAGGCCCAGCGCCAGCGCGCCGGACAGACCGGCGTTATCGCCGAGACCCGGCGGCACGATATAACCGTCAATGCCCGCTGCCAGCGCGTCGGAGTGCACGTAGCCGTTCAGCGCCTTCAGCACCTCGGCGCGCACGAGCGGGAACAGCTGCGGCTGATGCATGACGCCGCCGCCGAGAATGACGCGCTTGGGCGACAGCATGAGCACCGCGTTAGCTACGGCTTGGCCGATATAGTAAGCCTCCATCGCCCAGGCAGGGTGATCCTGCGGCAGCTCGTTGCCCGGCACCTTCCACCGGCCTTTAAGCGCAGGGCCCGCTGCGAGCCCCTCGAGGCAATCTCCGTGATAAGGGCAGAAGCCCTCGTATTTGTCGTCCGGGTGGCGCCGCACGAGCACGTGGCCGCCTTCCGGATGCACGAGACCGTGCACTAGCTTGCCTTCGGCATAAACGCCGACGCCGACGCCCGTGCCGATCGTATAATAGACGCAGCTGTCGAGTCCCGCCGCGGCGCCCCAGGTCGCCTCGCCGAGCGCGGCCGCGTTGACGTCCGTATCCCAGCCCATCGGCACGTCGAACTGCTGCTTCATGGCCGGGAGGAACGGATAACCCGACCAGCCTGGCTTCGGCGTCGTCGTCACGTAGCCGTAAGCCGGACTTGCCTCGTCAATATTGATCGGACCGAAGGAGCCGATGCCGATCGACTCCACTCCCTTGCCTTTAAAATATTCGAACACTTGCGCGAGCGTCTTCTCCGGATGCTCCGTCGGGAAGCTCACCCGCTCTTCGATCGTACCGCTCTCATTGCCGATGCCGCAGACGAACTTGGTACCGCCCGCTTCGATTGCTCCAATACGCATGAAAAAACGTTCCTCCTATGTATCTGCTATATGTCCATTTTACTCTGAACCGAACGTCGAGTTCAACGAAGCGCGGCTTGTTCGCCCTCATTCCTCGCCAGTTCCGCCGAACAACGCGAAAAGGAGCCCTATGTAAGGGCTCTGCGAGGGCTCTCTTGTCTTGCAGCTTAGGCGCAATGAATCATCGGAATCCCGCTAACGCGATCGGATTCTCCCTCCGATCAGGCCTCCCGATCGCCAAAGCGTAAGGGACGCCCGCAAATCCGGTCGACCGCGGACGCCCTTTTTTCCGGAACACGAGCTTGCGGCCCGTCCACGTCTCGTCGATCTCGCATGCCTTGACGTCGGACAAGCCGCATGCCGCGCCGATCCTCGTTACGTCTTCTTCGCCGACGTCGGTATTTAACAGCGTCCGCCCCTTCGGCCAGGACACCCAGAGCATGCCTCTGGACGACAGCTGCCCGGCCAGCAGGGGGATCCGCTCTTCCAGCTTGGCCTGCGTCTTGACGAACAAATGAATAAAATCGATCGGCCCGGCCGGCGTATCCAGAAACCGTATGCCCGCGGGCGACGGACCGAGCGAGTCCAAGTAGATCAGCGGCGCGCCTTCGAAATAGAGCCTTTGGTAGGGCCTGAGCCCCAGTCTCTCGGAGAGGGGTTTGGTGGAATAGCGGGACACGCAAAGTCCTCCTTCTCGTCTGCTCCCCCTATCATAGCCCAATCCCCCGCCGCCATCAGTCACACCTGTCGTCCAAATGGTCACCGAAAAGCGTGACTCCAGTCACGCTCTTCATCGCGCCGCGTCATGTGACCCGCTGCTTTTCAGGCTTCAACAGCCCCATCTCCATGCACACCTGCGTGAGCAGCTTTTTGTCCCCCTCGGCAAACGACACCCGGATCGCCTCCGCGTCCGCAGACAGAATGACGCCAGAGCCGAATGTCCGGTGCGAGACCCGCGCCCCGGCTTTCAAGTACGCGGGCAGCTCGCCCTGCCAAACAGCCGTCGCAGGCGCCGATGTCTGCGCGAGCCGCCCCGCGACGCCGGCGCCCGGCCGCGACGGTGCGCGCGGTGCGCCTGCGCTTCCCGCATGCCCTGTGCTTCCTGCATGCCCTGTGCCTCCTGCATGCCCGGCCCGTCCCCCGCTGACCAATCCCGATGGGCCGGCTGAAGACCGCGTGCCTCCGGCTTCGCCCGCCGCCGCGCCAAAGCTGCGGACCGCCGTCATAAAGCGCGACTCCTTGACCGCCGCGCCGTCCTTCTTCTGATAGACGACGAGCTCCAGGTGCCGCTTCGCCCGTGTCATGCCGACGTAGAACAGACGCACGGCTTCCTCCATGTCGGCCGCGTCGCCCTTGTCGTACTTTTTGATGTCGTCGTTCGAAGGAATGACGCCCTCCGCGAGATCGATCATGTACACCCGGTCGAACTCGAGCCCCTTTGCGCTATGAAACGTCGACAACGTCACCGCCTCCGGATCCCGGCTGCGGGAACGGGCGCTGCGCAGCAGCGTCTCCAAATACTTCAGCCGTTCTGCGAAGTCGGTCATCGAATCCAGGCCGTCCGCGATGTCCTCTAGCGTGTTGAGCACGCCGAGCAGCATTTCCTGCCGGAAACCGAACCGTTCGCACAGCCGCTCGATGGCCCGTTCATAGCCGAGGTTGTAGCGGATCGTGCGGATCGCCTGCCGCGCGTTCATCGCCTGCATCCGGCCGAACGTATCTTTGTTCTCTTTGAGCTGCTTCACCTGGTACTCCTTGAGCGGCACCCGCTCGATCAGCGTGTCGAAGACGGACGCCGTTCCCCCTCCGATACGCAGCAGCGCGTTCATCTGCTCCCGCGTGATGTAGCCCGCGAGCTTCGGATAGATCTTCTCGAGCAGCTCGGGCCTGCGGTCCGTATATGCCATCCGCATGAAGTTCAGCACGTCCTCTACCACCCAGTGGGAAAAGAAGCGCTTATCCCCGTCCTTCAGGTTAAACGGTATGCCCGCCCGGTCGAGCGCATTGACGAGCACGAGGGCCGACGTATGGTTGCGGTACAGCACGGCGGTCGTACCGAAAGGCGTGCCCGCGGCCGAACCCGTCAGCGCCGTCGTCACGTATTTTGCCTGCGCCTTATAATCGGCCAGCATGCGCAGGGAGACGCGGCCGCCGGACGGATTTTTCGTATACATCGCCTTATCGTAACGGTTCTTGTTGCGCCGGATAAAGCGCGCCGCCGTCTCCACGATCTCGGGCGCGGACCGGTAGTTGCGCTCCATCTTGAGCACCTCGGCCGCCGGATAATGCGACTTGAAGTCGAGCAGATACCCGGGCTCCGCCCCGCGCCAGCCGTAGATGCTCTGATCGTCGTCGGCGACGACGCACAGGTTGCCGTGCGAAGCCGCCAGCAGGCCGACGATGCCGAACTGGACGAGCGAGGTGTCCTGGCTCTCGTCGGTCATGAGGTAGTCGTACCTGTGCTGATAACGGCGCAGCAGCTGCGGGTCCTCGGACAGCGCGAGGTGGCAGACCGTCAGCATGTCGTCAAAATCAAGCAGCAGCCTATCGGTCCCCTCGCGCTTGTAGCGCTCATAGGCGCGCAGCAGCTTGTCCGCATCCTTCAGCTCGCATTTCGCCTCGCTCCACCGTTCCTCGGGCAGCATTTTATTTTTAATATAGCTGATATAAGTCGTCAGATCCTCCATCTGATCCTCGGTCAGATTCCCGCCGCCCGTCATCGTCCGGTAGAGCTGGCGCAGGATCGGCTTCTTGTGCAGCACCGGCAAGTCCGCCGCGCGCAGCTCGTCCTCTGCCTCCTGCTCGATCTCGCCCTCGATGAGCTGGTAGGCTTCGCCCCGCGCACGGTAATACGCGCGCACCACCTCGAAGGCGAAGCTGTGGATCGTCGAAAAACCGACCTTAGCGCCGGCGAGCTCGGGGAACAGCGCCGCAAACCGCTCCGACATATCCCGCGCCGACGCCCGGCTGAACGTCACCGCCTTGATCCGCGCCGGGTTGACTCCCTTTTCCGCGATCAGGTACCCCGTCCGCATCATCAGCGTCGTCGTCTTGCCCGACCCGGGCGACGCCAGCAGAAGAAGCGGCCCCTCGGTATGAAGGACCGCCTGCTTCTGGACTTCGTTCAATTGGACGCCGGCTTCCCGCCGCTTGCGTTCAAAAAATCGTTCGTGATTCGTCGTCGTATTCATAGTTTCGATTATAACATGAAGGGCGTGGGAACCAGAACGTCTGATCGTGAAATAAGGAATGCCGGTATCTGGAACCATCCTGCTAATCCTCAACAATCCTTGGCTTAATCGTGCGCAGCGGCATCCGGTTATTCGCCGGCAAATTCCGCGAATCTTACGCACACCGGCTTGGACACACGCAGCTCGCTGCCTGTAGGTATCAGCTTGCCGGTGCCGGCGTCGCGGCTGAAGGTCACGATGTTGTTGCCGTCCCGATTGGCGACGAGCACGAACCGACCGTCTGGAGAGACCGCGAAGTTGCGCGGATGTCCGCCGAGCGTCGGCGCGTATTCGACCGGCTCGAGCAGGCCGTTCTCCGGATCGATGCGACAGACGATCAGGCTGTCGTGGCCGCGGTTGGAGCCGTACAGGAACTTGCCGTCCGGAGACAGATGAATGTCGGCGCAGGCGTTGTCGCCCTCGTACGAATCGGGCAGCGTGGAAAGTGTCTGCACGACCTCGAGCTTACCAGCTTCCGCATCGTAAGCGTACACCGTGAGCGTGCTGTTCAACTCGTTAATGCCATACCCGAAAGGAAGCTGCGGATGGAACACGAAGTGGCGCGGTCCCGAGCCCGGAGCGACGCCGGTCTCGCTATGGCGGGTCAGACTGCTGCCGGGCAGATCCACCTTGTAAAGGAACACCTTGTCGAGTCCCAGATCGGACACGGCGGCATAAAGGTTGTCGCGGTCGACGATGACCGAGTGAACCCGCGCCTGACTCTGGACGGGCAGCGCGCTCGTTCCCTCGTGCCGGTGAAGCTCAAGCGTCGGACCGATATGACCGTCGTCCCGAGCGGCCGAGACGCCGAACAAGCCGCCATGATAGCTCGCTGTCAGGATAAGACGGTTGGTCCGGTCAAGCGCAATGTGGCAAGCGGTCGCGGGAATCGTCTGCGCTTCGTCCAAGCGTTGGAGCCGACTCTCGGCGGAGTCGAAACGAAACGATGCGGCTGCGCCCCGGCGCGTGCCTTCGGCGTCTTTGACTTCGGTGAGCGAATATATCGTGTGACTTTCTTCGTTTACGGCGAGGAAAGTCGGATTCTGCAGTCCCTCCGCCTGGTCGAGCAGCGTCAGCACGCCGGTGCGCTCATCGTAAGCGCAAGCATACAGGCCGGGCCCGTCCGCATCCGCGTAGGAACCGATAAAGGCAAATGTTCGTGTCGCCGTCAAGGCAAGACACCTCCAAGTTTCGCTAATCTAGTCGCGCTTGGCCTGCATTTTATCACGATTCACCGGGGAAAGCACGCGGAGCGGCTCTCAATTCATTCTGCATTGTGCTACTATATACCGCTTCAAAAGCGCATTACTCGGTTACAGTAATCAACTAACTACCATATGCACAGCCCTGCGTTCCTCCCTTATAACCGGACAACTTAGCTGCGGCCTCGTTTTCCGCGCATTCAGGGGTCGGGAAGCAGAGTAACACGGAAAAATTGCCTCGGAAACCGCCGCCTGGGAGCAAAGCTACACGGAAAATTCGTGCTACTCCCTGGGAAACTGCCGCCGGGGAGCAGAGTTATACGGAAAAACCGTGCTACTCCCTCGGAACTGCCGCCAGGGAGCAATGTTACACGGAAAATCCGTGTAACTCCCTCGAAAACCGCCGCCGGGAAGCAGAGTTACACGGAAAAACCGTGCTACTCCCTCGGAACTGCCGCCGGGGAGCAGAGTTATACGGAAAAACCGTGCTACTCCCTCGGAACTGCCGCCAGGGAGCAATGTTACACGGAAAATCCGTGTAACTCCCTCGAAAACCGCCGCCGGGAAGCAGAGTTACACGGAAAAATCGTGTAACATTGTGCTGCTTCCTTCGAGTCGCCCAAAAAGAGGCCGATAAGCGCCTAGGGGCACTAACGCGAAAAAGCCGAGACCGCCTCCGGCCCCGGCTCCCCCTCTTCCCGCTAAACCGCGCTTCTCTTGCCTGCCGCCGCGGCGGCACGGCGCTCCGGCCGGCTGCCCGCCCAGTAAACAATCGAGGCCAGCAGGACGACCGCCGCCATAGCCGCGAACATCGTCCGCCCCCCGTATTCGCCGAGGAGCCAGCCGCCGGCCCAGGGGCCGATGAATTGGCCGAGATTGGTGAACGTCTGAGCGCCGTAGTAGGCGCCTCGCAGATGCTCGGGAGCCAGCTTGTCCAGCAGCATCGTGGCGGCCGGGTAGTTCAGGATCTCGCCTACGGTGAACAGGATCATCGCGACAACCTGCAGGGCAAACGTCTCCGCATAGCCGATGCCGGCGAGCCCGAGCGCAAAAAGCAGGTTGCCCGCATGCAGCGCGAACAGCGGCGGACGCTTGTTCGCCAGCCAGCCGAGGGGGAGCTGGAGTACGATGACGGTGACAGCGTTGATCGTCAGCAGGTAGCCGAATATGCGGTCTCCGTGACCGAACACCCGGTCCAGGTGCGGCGCCATGTTGCCGAACAGCTGGCTGTATCCGATGCCGACGACGATCCCGCCCAGCAAAAACAGCTGCAGCGCAGCGTCCCGCATGATGACGCGTCCGGCGTCCGCGATCGTCGCTTTTCCCGCCTGCTTGCCGCCCTCGATGTCCTTGATGTCGAAGCCGATCATCATGATATAGAGCGTGACTGCATAGACGAAATAAATCGCTCCCGTAATGATAAAAGCGATCCCGCCGTTCCCCAGACCGAGCCAGACGCCTAGCACCGGTCCGATTGCGACGCCGACGTTGGCCATCAGGTAGCGCATGGAGAAGACTTTCATCCGGCGGTCCTTCGGGGTGAGATCGGCCATAAGCGCAGCAGGACGACCGGGGAGTCGGTCAATGCGAAGCCGACGAACACGCCGCTCCATGCGAACAGGGAGGTGAACATGACCAGACGGCGGCTGTAACGATCGGACAGTGCGCCGCCGAGGAAGCCTCCGAACGTGGCGGCCAGCGCGCCGGCGCCCACGATAAAGCCGATCCCGCCCGGCCCCATATCCGTATGCGCGGCCAGATACAAGGCAAGAAACGGCATGCTCATCGAGGTGGCGACGCGGGCGATCATATGACCGATAAGCAGCGAAAATACGATAGGGTGATAGGAGGCCAAAAATCCGCGAAGTCTGTTCAAGCTGGCTGCACCACGATTCTGCGATAGTAAGCTTCTATCATAACGGATGGGCGCAGCGTTGTAGATAGGGATTATGTTCCATTTTTGAACAAATGATTAATTTTTAAACAATCGGTTAATCTATGATTGATTCGTGGTTGATCCATGGTTGATTCGCGGTTGATTCGCGGTTCATCCATGAGGCGTTTTTTCAGATACAATTTCCCCGACTTAGCTCACTCCATATTCATCGCCCGCAAATGATGCTCCAGATGCAGCACGTAATCTTCCGCCCATTGCTCCAGCGTGACCGTCGTTCCGTCCGGACGCGCAAAGGTCCATTCGCTTCCGCCCTGCGGCAGCCCCGCCCACACGTCGGCAATCCGCGAATTGAGCGCGAGCCACAGGCTTAGCACATGGTCGTAGGAAGCCGCCTGATAACGCTGTCCGCTCACCCAATCGTCCTGCGCGTATGGCGTCAGCGGCAATGGCTGCGGCTCGATCCGGATCCGGACGAATCGCATCAGGTTGTGCAGCGCCGAGTCGCACAAGTGTCCCAGGATCTCCAGCTCGGACCATTTGCCCGGCCCCGGGCGCGCCTTCAATCGTTCCTCGGACCTGTCCGCCAGCAGCGGCGGCAGCTCCCGGATCCACCCACGTAGCCTTGCTTCCGCCTCGCGCACCGTCATCGATTTTGTCATTCAAGTTCGCTCCTCTTCGTTCCGGAATATGAACTTGATTGTAGCGAATCGGGCGATGACGCAAGATGAATGTTATCGATGGCGATTATCGGCGATGGCGATGCCAACCGCTATCGCTAGCCGCCACCTCTATCTCCACTTTTCGGTCCACGGCTTCATACCACCCATTCCCGCACCAGAAAGCAGGCGCCGAGCGCGATATTCAGCCAGCCGGCGAACCGGGCGAACTTCTCGTCCTTCCGGTGCCCGGCCTCCCTGCACCGGCGCGCATCCACCAAGAGCACGAGCGCGCCGCCCAGGAACCAGATCGGAATCGAAAACGCATAATAATTGACGCCCTGGACAAAAATCGGCATGCCGCTCGTCCTCCCCTCGAAAAGATTACTCTGCTTTCATGCCGATGCGGCGGATTTTCATGTCGATGTGGATCTCGTATCCAATGTCCTTGTACATGCGCTGCCAACGCTCCTTGGTCCCCACGTTCCGGCTCCAGTAGCCCGGCGCCTTGGCTCGGACATACTCCCCCAGTCCCAGCACATCCGAGCCGAGCGACTGCGTTTTTCCGATGAACGACTCGATCAGCTTCGCGGCACCCTTTTTCTGGCTTTCCTCGATCTCGTGGATTACAGTCGGGTCCTGGATATCCAGTTCGTCATTGAGTTTTTCCTCCAGATTGAGCTCGAAGGAGACGTTAAATTTAAAATAAGGCTTACCGTCCCGAATCTCGAATGTCGTTTTCGCTTCGCGGTGCGTGACGTGCGTCATCACCTCCGTGTTCCTGATCTTTACGAAGGCGCTATACCCGCCCGGATTGTTGCCCTTGAGGGCCATATACACGGCGATATCGAGCGGCAGCGTCGCACCGACCATCTTGCTGTCCTGAAACAGCGCCAATCCCCGCGTTTGCAGCGACTGGTTCTTTTTTAACTGGACGTAGGGAAGGAAGCCTTCCTGCCCCAGCTTGGCCTTGCGGCTCCAGAAGAGGCCGATGTAGTCCTGCGGAAATTTCCCCATGCGGATACCTTCGTCGAGCGTCGTCATCAGGTACAGCGAAGGGACCCGTTCCAGCTTCGGCGAAGCCTTCATGAGCGACAGCGCCTCTCCCTTGGATACCATCATCCAGGCCATCCGCCGCACCTCCGAGTTGCGGTGAAAGTAGTCGTCGACGTTGTCCAGGCCGAACCGGGCCATCTCCTCCGACACGACAATGACGCGCAGATGACCGAAAAAGAGCCTGGCGGACAGCTCCTGCTGCAAATTCATGAGCGCATCGTTGACGGAATGACCGACGGCGTCGAGCACCCACACGGTCTTTTGCGGATCGTTGCCTCCGCCGCCCCCCCCGCTCTCCCCGGGCCCAAGCGGAATACGCCCCGGCAGCGCGATTTGCACGCCGACGCGGATCAAGTCCGACCCCGGAGGACCAAGCCCCCTCACGTAGTGAGTGACCGCTTCCTCCTCGCTCTCGTCTTCCGGCGGCACTTTGTCGATCGAGATGCCCAGCACGATGGCCCGGTCTTCGATCTCGGTCCTGTCCCAGCATCCGCACAAAAGCCCCGTTACAGCCAACAGCGGGACAAGCCGGGCAGCCAGGCGGGCGACCCGTTTCCAAGGATACAGCCCGTCAACGCTCAAGCGTGCTCCCTCTTTTCTTGCGCAAAATGGCGATCAGCAGCAGCAGGCCCGGGTAGGCGATCGTCAGGCCGAGCCCGATCCGCCCCACATACAAGACAGCCTCGTACATTTTGACGATATTGGTCGGCACCATCGCAATCACGAACACAAAGGGGAGCAGGAAAAACGAAAATATGCGGGGCTCCTGAAGACGAAGCAGTTGCGCGAGGGAATGCGTCGTCAAAAAGTAGCTGGAGAGCAGCGTCGTAAAGACAGCCGTGACCCATACCGCCAGAAAAGCGCCGTCCAGCCGCTCCAGCACATTGGCGGGCAAGGAAGTCGCCTTGGCCAGCTCCAGCGTCGGCCAAAGGAGCACTCGGATTTCTTCCACGCCGAAGACGCCGATGACGGCGATGACGATGACGACATACAAGCCGCCTGCAATCAGAATGGAGTAAAAGCTGACCGCAAGCGCCTTCTTGGGCTTGCGCATAGCGGGAATGATAAGGGTCATGACAAAGGAGCCCTGAAAGAGCGCGGCGATCTCCACGATCCCCTCGACCATGCCGCCCGGCTGGTTGCCCCAGACCGGTTGAAGATTGAGCGGCTCCGCATTTTTGAGCGACAGCGCAATAATCATCAGCACGGGCACGAGCAGCAGCGGGACATAGAAAAAATGGATGTATACGAAGGTAGACAGCGTATTGCGGGTGGAGATAGCCGCGAGCATCAGCATGACGATGACCGTCACCTCGACCGGCGTCTGCTTCAAGACCGACGTGACGACGACTTCGCCGAACTCTCTTGCCGTGAGCGAAGTGAGCAGCGCAAAAAACAGGATGACGCACGCGCCGATCGCGCGAGCCGGCCACTTGCCGATCAGCCGCTCGCTGTACTGAATGATCGTCTGATCGGGAAAACGCATGCCCAGCACAGTGATGAACAGCAGTCCGATCAAGGCGAGGACGCACGCCAGCAGCGTCACCAGCGGACCGCCGGTATCGGCCGCCCGAACCGCGAACAGCGGCAGGGGAAGCACGCCGACGCCGATGATGGTGCTGACCAGAACCGCCGAAGCCTGCGTGGCGGTAACATCCCGCGTTGTCTTCGTCATGGCTGTCCTTCCTTTGCGGTTGATGGGGTAGAGGCGTCGCCTTCCCCGCCGTTCGTCTCGGGCGGCTCGGTCATCTCCGGTCCGACACGGACGGAATCCTTAGGCTTGAGAAACTCGGGCCGTCGCTTCATCCACCAGAGAGGTCCGCGGATGAGCACGTCCTTCATCCCTTCGAAGTTGACCGGCACAAGCGGGCTCAGATAGGGCACGCCGAACGACTTGAGCGACAGCAGATGGTTCGCGATCAGGATCAATCCGATCATGACGCCGTACAGTCCGAATATGCCGGCGATGATGATCAACGGAAAACGCAGCAAGCGAAGCGCCAGTGCCGCGTTGTATGCCGGGGTCGCAAAGGAGCCGATCGTCGTCAGGGCAATGATGACGACCGTGATCGGGCTGGCGAACCCTGCCGCCACGGCTGCCTGGCCGATGACGAGCACGCCGACGATGGACAGCGCGCCGCCGACCTGCTGCGGCAGCCGGATCGTCGCTTCCCGCAGCACCTCCATCGAGATCTCGATGATCAGCACCTCGACGACCGCCGGCCACGGAACGCCCGCCCGGCCGCCGGCGACCGCGACGGCGAACTCGGTCGGGATCAACTCGGGATTAAACGAGATGACGGAGACATAGATTGAAGGAAAGACGAGCGAAAACACGAGCGCCACCAGTCTCGCCATCCGGATCGCGCTCATCTGCAAGAACCGTTCGGTGTAGTCCTCGACGGCCTGGTAGAACTGGTTGAACACGGTCGGCACGATCAGCGCCAGCGGCGAGCCGTCGACCAGAATCGCGACTCTGCCTTCAAGCAGGTTCGCCACGACTTTGTCCGGCCGCTCGGTATATTGGACCTGGGGAAACGGCGACCACTGGTTGTCCTCGATGAACTGCTCCAGGTAACCCGAATCGAGGATCCCGTCGATGTCGATCGCGCCGATGCGCCGTTCGACCTCCGCCAGCAGCGCCGGGTCCGTCAACCCGTCCATATAACAGATCACGACTTTGGAATGCGTCTTGCGCCCGATCGTCAGCTGCCGCATCCGAAGCTCGGCAGATTGCAAGCGGTAGCGGATGAGCGCGAGATTCGGGCCCAGCGGCTCTACGAAGCCCTCGCGGGGTCCCCGGATGACCTGCTCCGTACCGGGCTGGTCGATGCCGCGTTTGTCGATCTGCCGGGTGCCGATGACGAGTACGCTGGTCGAGCCGTCGGCGGCCATGATCGTATCCCCGCGAAGAAGGACTTGGATCAGCTCGTCGAAGTCCTGCGTATCGCTGCAGTCGGTATGCCACAGCGCTTCGTTCGCCAGCCGTTCCAGCAGCTGCGGGGCAGTCCATTCGGACGTGTCCAATCCGGGAGGCGCGCTCATCGCAGGCTTCAGGATCGTTTCGTTTATCGCCGTCTGATCGAGCATATTGGGAAAAAAGAGCATGGCTGCCGGAAACGACCCGAAGATGCGGAATCGGCGAATCGACAGCGTCGTATCCGTGCCGAGGACGCGGGCGACCTCGTCGAGCAGTTCGTCGAGCCGCCCGTTCAGCGGCTTGCGGACCAGCGATCCGTCTTTGCGCCCCGCATCCGGCCCGGAAGAGCCCGTCGGCGCACGGCTGCCTCGCTTGGGCTTGCCGGACAGCAGATGCGTACGATTTCCGAACAAAGGCAATGCAAGTCTCTCCCTGAAGGCTGACGTGGATGCAGAGTGTTATGCAGTGTCGGCTAAGCGCGGTACGTTTAAACCAGTCCGTCCAAAGTAGACGAGAGATCACTCGGGAGGAATGCGCATGTATACGTTTTGGGAGCCCGTCATCGAGATTTTGTTCCGGTTCCGCAAGCCCAAGCGGATCGTCGAGGTCGGCGCGGGCCACGGCTTTCACACGCACCGCATGCTGGAGTATTGCAAAAAGGAGGACGCCGTCCTGTACGTCGTCGAGCCGACCGATTTTCCCGCCTGGATGTTCCTCAAGACGAACTACGGCGACCGCCTGCGCCACATCCGGGACTACAGCCTCGACGCGCTGGCCTACCTGGAAGACTATGACGCGATTCTGCTGGACGGCGACCACAACTGGTACACCGTCTATCACGAACTGCTGGCGATCGAACGGACCGCGGAGCGAACGGGCAAGTTCCCGCTCGTGCTTCTGCATGACGTGGGTTGGCCATACGGCAGGAGAGATATGTATTACTTTCCGCAGACGATTCCCGAGGAGTACAGGCAGCCGAGCGCACTCCAGGGCGTGGAGCCGGGCAATCCGGGGCTGCTGGAGCGCGGCGGGCTCAACGATATCGTTCACAACGCGGTCGAGGAATTCGGGCCGAGAAACGGGGTATTGACGGCGGTCGAGGACTTTCTGGCGCGGACGAAATTCGAGCTGACGTTCCGCCATACGATGAGGCAGCACGGCCTGGGCATCTTGCACGCGAAGGAGCCGGCACTCGATCATCTCGTGCCGGCGCTGCTCGGCGAGCCGGTCGGGATATAAGCCTAGTGGCTCACACCGACGCCAACCTGCCTTCCAGATAGGCCCGGTTTGCTATAATCCGATCGTCATCCGGCAAAAAAGCGGCGGCGCGCTCGTTCTCCTCGCGGGCGAGCGCATACTCGCCGAGCCGGTCATAGCAGACGCACAGCTGCAAATGCGGCAGCCAAGTCCAGCAGGCATGATGCAGCAGCGCGCTCGTGTCTGCCGGCATCTCGAGCCCGGCCGCCATCCGGTACCACCAGGCGGCCTCTTTGTACTGATTTTCCGACAGGTAAAACAACCCCAGTCTGCAGCAATTCTCCGCGCGGGGAAGCGCATAGGAGAACGACTGCAGCGCCTTCTCCCTGGCGTGCTGGAGACGGCCGAGATGGAAGTAGCATTCCGCCGCGCGTCCGCAGGCGCCGATTCTGTCCTCGATCCACGTGTTCCCCAGCGCCAGGAATGCCTCGTAACGCGCCGCAGCCCGCTCCCAATGCCCGTGATCGAACAGCTCGTTGGCATAGTAGTACGTGTCGCGCGGGCCGAATGCTTCCCCGTCCGCTTCCTTGCGCTCGTATAGCCGCAGATTGCGGTCTGCGTTCGCATGCACCCTGTCATGCGTGATTCGGACCTCGCTGCGCCAGATCTGGCCGTATACCTCCAGATACTCATGCACGACGCCGATCCAGCGAAATCCCATGCTGCGCCGCACGAGGCGGTTTCTTCGCAGGCTGCTGATGACGTTCCCGTAGGCGTCGCGCCCCAGATCGTAATGCATGGACACGGCATCCGTCCCCATCGGCAGCGCCGCAACGAGCGCTCTAAATTGATTGCGGTCCGCAGGCAGCATGACGTCGTCCGCATCCAGCCACAGGATGTATTCCTGCGTCGCCTGGCCGAACGCATAGTTGCGCGCCTTGGAAAAGTCGTCGACCCACTCGAAATCGCGCACGCGATCCGTGAACTGCCCGGCGATCTCCTTGGTGCGGTCGGTAGACCCCGTATCGACGATGACGATCTCGTCCACCAGATCGGCAACGCTGGACAAGCAGCGCTCAAGCGTCTCCTCCTCGTTTTTCACGATCATGCACAAGCTGACGGTGACCGCGGACTGCCAGGCATACAGCAGATCCGTCAGGTCCGATCCCCATTTGTCGATGCCCGCCTGCCGGTTCAGCGCGAGCTGGCGGCTGGTCCGGTCGGGATCGCCTTCGAACAGCGGAGGCGGCGGCGTATAACGGACGAAGCTGTCCTGCGCGATATATAGAGAGCAGCCGGCCGTGAGCGCGCGATAACAGAGGTCGTCGTCCTCGTAAGACTCCAGGGCGAACCGCTCGTCGAAGCCGCCGAGCTTGTCGAAGACGGACTTGCGCGCGGCCAGCGAGAAGCTGAGCAGCCTCGAGGTCCGGCGATAGCCGCCGCCGCGGCCTGCCAGCGCCGCCCTGCCTGAGCGGTCCAGGGTCAGCATGATGGCGGGATCGACTGCCGCATGCTGGGCGCCGCTGACGCCGTGGCTGAGCGGGCCGGCCAATGCCGCCTTGGGATCGGCTGCCAGACAATCGACGAGCGGCTCCAGCCAATCGGGAGATACGGTCGCCGAATCGCGGAGGAATACGATGTATTCTCCGTCCGCCTCCGCAGCCCCCAAGTTGAAGCCAGCAGCCACGCCCGCCCGGTAGCCGGTTTTCAGCTCGCGCGCCGCGCCCTTTTCTCCGGCTTCGGCCGCAAGCGCCGATATCTCCGGCTGCGCGCCGTCGTTGACGACGATCAACTCGTAAGGCAGTCGCGTGCGAGTCGCGATCGCTTCCAGGCATTCCTTTGTCAAAGACGCATGCTGGGCCAACAATACGATGCTTACGGGCTTCATCGCGCGCCTCCTTTGACGGCCATGTATTCGCGGACAAACACGGCGCGGTCGGCATCATAGGCGCCGATGTCGAACGCATCCCCGCAGTCGTGCAGGCAAATCGGCTTCGCCTGTCTCGCCACGCCGACCTTGTAGCCCGCCCGGATGAACTCTAGCGACTGGGAGCTGTCGTAAAAGTGAAAGCCGTGAAACAGGTCGTCCCGCCAACGCAAATCGTATTGCGTCGCCATGAACAGCCCGTCGATCGCTTCGGCGTCTTCGACGCCCTCATCCGTATCGCAGCCATGCGCGAAGCGCAGGAGCCGGTCGGCCCCTCCCCGGCGCTCCAGCACCTGGCCCGAGAGACGGTCCGCATCCCACCAGATCCCATGGAGCGGCAGCGCCGCGCATCCGGCTACCCCGAGCAAGCCTAGCTTCAGGTCGGCACGGAACAGATCCAGCAGCCGGTACAGCAGTCGCTTGTCGAGGATCATCGTGTCCTGGTGCATATAAATCTTGTACCTGGCCGGATGTCCGAGCGCCTGATTGTAGCCGCCGGCCATGCTGCGCGCATGCTTCACGCTCAGCACCTGAAGCGTGAAGCCGTCCGGAATCTCTAGCTCGTCGATATGCCGCCTGCATCGGCCGAACAACGCTTCGTCGTTCACGCAGACGACGAACAGGAAGCTTTGCGTTTCGATCATGCCTCTCCCCTCCGCTCAGGCCGAAGCCGGGATCGGCACGGCCAGGACGACGTATTGATAGGCGGTGGCCTCCCGCTCCAGAAAGCCGCCGATCCTATGCTTGGCGCACAACCCGATGAGATCGGCCAGGAGCGGCGCGTAGACATCCATCCGGACCTCCACCCGCTCGACCATCGTTACCGCGTAACCGCACTCCACGAACATCCGCACGATTTCGCCGATCGTAAAAAAACGCAAATGCGTCTTGTCCAGCAACCCGCGGTCCTCATAGGAGAAGCTGCCTGCGAGAAGCGGCCCGATCACGCTGATATGGGCTAAATTCGGCAGGCTTGCAAGAATCGCGCCCCGCGCGTTCAAGTACGGCTTTACCTTTCGCAGCACGGCCCAAGGATCCACGAGATGTTCGAGGACGTCCCCGAACACGATGCAATCGAATTGACCTGCGTCATAGGGCAGCTCGAGCGACGCGATGTCCCCCGACAGCACGTGATCGAGCTTCTCCCGCGCGACGTTCGCCGCTTCCGGGTACGCCTCGATGCCGCTCACCCGAATGCCCTTGTCCTTGATGAGCGCGCCGAGTCCGCCCTCCGAGCAGCCGACGTCGAGCACTTCGCGCCAATCGTCTTGCACATGCTTGAACAGATGGGGGTTCGCGCCCCCGTAGTACCCTGCCGGCTTTTCCGCATACATCTTTTGCGTACCGTCTTCAGTCGCTCGGCTCATCGCGGTCCCTCATTCCTTTTCAAAAATAGGTATCTTTCGGCTCCTGCCGTCGTAGACATGGTGAACTAGGTCAAGATCGATGGGAGAGACGGCGCATGCTGACCAGCATCGTCATGGCGACATTCAACAAATTGGCGTTCACGCAGGAATGCATCAACAGCATCCGCCGGCATACCGAGCCCGGCGCCTACGAGCTGATCGTCGTCGACAACCGCTCGACCGACGGCACGCAGGATTGGCTCCGCGAACAGGAAGACGTCCGGCTCGTGCAGAACGACGACAATCTGGGCTTCACCGCCGCCTGCAATCTGGGCATAGCAATCGCGCGCGGAACGGACATTCTGCTGCTGAACAACGACACCGTCGTGACGTCCCGCTGGCTGTCGAACATGCTGGCTTGCCTGTACAGCGCGGACGATGTCGGGGCCGTCGGCACGGTCACGAATTACTGCTCCTACTATCAATCCATCCCGGTCGACTATGCCGACATGGACGGGATGCAGGCATTTGCCGCCGATTACAACCAGTCCGACCCGACACGCTGGGAAGAACGCCTCAGACTGATCGGGTACAACATGCTGATCCGCAAGGAAGCGCTGGACCGGGTCGGCCCGCTCGACGAGCGCTTCTCCCCGGGCAACTACGAGGACGACGACCTTTCCTTGCGGATCCGTCAGGCCGGCTATCGGCTGCTGCTGTGCAAGGACACCTTCATCCACCACCACGGCAGCGTGTCGTTCGGGGAGGCCCGCGAACGCTTTGCGGCGCTGCTGCGGACGAACGCCGCCAAGTTCGAGGACAAGTGGGACTTCGTCCCCGGCGACGCGACGTATATCCGGTTCGATATCGTCGAGCGAATCCGGCTGCCCCGGGATGAGCCGCTGAACGTGCTCGAGCTCGGCGCCGGCGCCGGCGGCACGCTGATGCGCATACGCGGCAGCTATCCCGGCGCCAGACTGTTCGGCGTCGAGGAGCGGGCGGGCGCCGCCGCTGCGGCCGGCTTGTTCGCGACGATGTTTCAGGGAGAGACGACGGAGGCCTATCCCCTGCTCCCGGACGGTTACTTCGACGTCGTGTTCCTGAACCGCCGGCTCGACGCGTTCCCCGACCAAGCGGAGGCGCTGCGGCGGACGCTGGCGCTGCTGAAGCCTGGCGGCGTGCTGCTGGCGGTCGTGCCGAACCTGCTGCAGCCGTCCCTGCTGTACGCGCTGTTGGACGGGACTGTCCCGCGGGAGCGGCTCAAGGCGGCAACGCTGCCGGAGCTGTATACATGGCTCGGGCAGGCCGGCTTCGAGGACGTCTGGATCACGGGCATTTACAATGATATGAGCGAGACCGACCGGCATATTCTTCTTGCGGCGAATTCCTTGCGCGGGCGGCCGGCGCCCCTGCACTTCGACATGAGCGAGTACGTCGTGCGCGCGGTACGGCCGGCGAGACGCGAGGGCGATGCGGGTAGCGTGGGCGGTGCGGGGAGCGTGGGCGGTGCGGGGAGCGCGGACGACGCGGGGAGTGTGGGCGGTGCGGGGAGTGTGGGCGGTGCGGGGAGCATGGGCGGTGCGGGGAGCGTGGGCGGTGCGGGGAGCATGGGCGGTGCGGGGAGCATGGGCGATGCGGGGAGCGTGGGCGGTGCGGGGAGCATGGGCGGTGCGGGGAGCATGGGCGATGCGGGGAGCGTGGGTGATGCGGGGAGCGTGGGTGACGCGGGAAGCAAGAACGGTGCAGGTAGCGTGGGTGACGTGGGGAGCGAAGAGCTCGAGCACGATAGCGAGACAGGTCATGTCGAGGGAAATATGAGCGAGCTTGCAGGAACCAGGAGTAGCGAAGGAAATATGAGCGAGCTGGTCGGGGCCGGGGCTAGCGGAGGAAATAAAAGCGAGCTTATCGGGGCCGGGGCCGGCGGAGGAAATAAAAGCGAGCTTGGCGGGAACGGGCCCGGCGGGGGGAACGGCAGCGATCGCGAATGCAAGGCGCGAACCGAGCTCCTCGACGGGTTGGGCGCCGGCGTCATGACCATATTAGAGTTGGCGGTGCTGCTCCGGGGTAAGCGAACCGTGGGTGCCCCGGTCTGCAGCAACGAATCTAACGCTTGCAGCAAACGCGGCACGCCGATGTGCCGGTGCGGCGGTGTCACTTCACGCTCGCGATGACCTTGGGTCTGTAAACGTCCCGCGTATCGTCGCCTGCGTCGCTCCTTCGCCGTAATACCTGCAAATCTACATCTTTTTCCGCCGATTTCGGCCCTTTTAAGCAGGATAACTGCAAAAGCGCAGTTATTTTACGCCGTCAGCCGGATTTGCGGTAGCGTCAAGAAGTTTGTGTAAGTAAGGCATCTCATCGTTATACGCATGTAGATGTCGAGAAGTTGGGGGACGCAGCCCAAGCGAAGGCGCGGGAGTTCTATTCCGCTTTTTCCATTGCATGAGCAGGGTATCGTTCCTCAAACATCACAGCGAGTTTTTTCTTTACAACAGGATCGCCAAAGCCGCGGATGACGCGGTTCTCGAAGCGTTCGTTGTAGTCCACGGCTTCGAGATAAACAATCTTTTCGGCAGCGTCCATGTTGGTCAGGCTGTTCATCGGTTTCAGACGTTTTCGGATTTCTTTGTTCATCCGCTCGATTGGATTGGAGGTGTAGATGGCGTCCTTGATTAAAGGCGGATATTTGTAGAAGGTCAGCAGCGTCGGCAATTGTTCCTTCCACGCTTTCATTTCTTTGGGGTACAACTTTCCCCATTTGGCGGTGACGGTATCGAAGGCGGCGAGCGCCAAGTCATGGTCCGCAGCCGTGTATATGGTCTTGAGATCGGCAATCACATCCGCGCGGTGCTGAACACGGATCTTGGGGAACGTAGCTCGAACCTTGTGCACGACGCAGTGCTGCACGTCGGCCTTCGGATAGGTCTCGCGGAAGGCCTCCTCGAGTCCCGACAAGCCGTCAAATACGCCGAGCAGGACTTCTGTGGCGCCGCGGCTATACAGATCCTTGAGTACCTCGCGCCAACCGTTTGAGCTCTCCTGGCCGCCGACGTAAAAGCCGAGGATTTGACGGCGTCCATCCTCGTCGACGCCCATGGCAAAGTAGATGACTTCGCCGCTCACGGTGCTGCGTTTCAGCTTGACGTAGAGACCGTCCAAGTAGATGACGGCATAACGCTTTTGCAGTGGACGCTGCTGCCAGGCCTGGATGTCTTCGAGCACGGTTGCCGTAATGTTGCTAATCGTTGTAGGCGAATAATGGCTGCCGAACATACCCTCAATAAAACGAGCCACGT
>NZ_JBHRYU010000034.1:0-97079 GCF_042649185.1 Cohnella sp. GCM10012308 | reverse complement strand
AGACATTGGACGATGCTTCGGACTTTTACAGATCGGTGTAATCGCGCGAAATAACGAGCTGCGTTATGAAATTGGAATCATTGTGGGGTATGACTCCAGTTTTAGGGGGCCTAGCCGTATTTGCAGGCATTCCATCACGAGTCGCTCGTCAACAGAAAATACATGTAAAAATGCAGGTTTTTTTAACCGCCTAACTGTCGAAAGCTCCGGTAAGACAAGAATGCTTCATTGAACGCGAACGGCCGCCGAATATACACTTCTTTAGCTTCTAAAAAGCCGCGCGCCGTATGCGGCGCGCGGACCTTTTACACTTTAAAGGATAATGGCGATGAGTCCGCCGGAGCCTTCGTTGATGATGCGGCCCAGCGTTTCTTGCAGCTTGTAGCGGGCGTTGTCCGGCATCATGGCGATCTTGCCCTGGATGCCTTCCCTTACGATCGAGTGCAGCGAGCGCCCGAAGATGTCGGAATCCCAGATCTTGATCGGATCCTTCTCGAAGTCCTGCATCAGATAGCGGACGAGCTCCTCGCTCTGCTTTTCGGTGCCGATGATCGGCGCGAATTCCGATTCGACGTCGACGCGGATCAGATGGATCGAAGGCGCGGTCGCCTTGAGCCGGACGCCGAAGCGCGAGCCCTGCCGGATCAGTTCCGGCTCGTCGAGCTGCATCTCCGCCAGCGTCGGCGCCGCGATGCCGTAGCCGGTCGTCTTCACCATCTCGAGCGCCTCGGCGAAGCGGTCGTACTCCCGCTTGGCGTGGGAGAACTCCTGCATCAGCTGCAGCAAATGGTCTTTGCCGCGAATTTCCGTGCCGACGACCTCTTGCAGAATCCGGTCGTACAATTCGTCCGGCGCGTACAGATCGATCTCGGCGACGCCTTGGCCCATGTTGAGACCGCTCAGCCCCGCACGGTCGACGAAGTCGTATTCGAGGAATTGCGAGACGACGCGGTCCACGTCGCGCAGGCGGCGGATGTCCCGGACGGTGTCCCGAACCGAATTCTCGTAGCTTGATCTCAGCCAGTGCTGCTCTTGCAGGACCATGACCCAGCTCGGCAGATTGACGTTGACTTCATGAACGGGGAACTCGTAAAGCACCTCGCGCAGAACGCCGAGCACTTCGTCCTCGCCCATCGATGCCACGCTCAGCGTGATCGCCGGTATATCGTATTTGGCCGCAAGCTCGGCGCGAAGCGCCAGCGCTTCCTCGCTTTTCGGCTTCGTCGAGTTGACGATCAGCACGAACGGCTTGCCGACCTCCTTAAGCTCTGCAATGACGCGCTCCTCCGCCTCGACGTAGGAGCTGCGCGGAATCTCCGCGATCGTTCCGTCGGTCGTTACGACGACGCCCAGCGTCGAGTGCTCCTGGATCACCTTGCGCGTGCCGATTTCCGCCGCTTCCTGGAAGGGAATCGCTTCCTCGAACCAGGGCGTCGTAATCATGCGCGGTCCGTTTTCGTCTTCGTAGCCTTTAGCTCCCTCGACGGCATAGCCGACGCAATCGACCAGCCTCACGTTGACCTCGAGGCCTTCGCCGACTTTGATCTGAACGGCGTTGTTGGGCACGAACTTGGGCTCCGTCGTCATGATCGTACGGCCAGCCGCGCTCTGCGGCAGTTCGTCGACCGCCCTGACGCGGTCAGCTTCATGTGCGATGTTCGGCAGCACGACCGTCTCCACGAATCGCTTGATAAAGGTCGATTTGCCTGTCCGGACGGCGCCGACGACCCCGAGGTAGATGTCGCCGCCCGTACGTTCGGCGATATCTTTGAAAATGTCCACTTTTTCCACTGAGATTCCCTCCCCTTCGTAATCGCGAAGCCTGCGGTTCCGTCAGCGCGACGGACTCGTACATGAACTTGGACTAGTATCATTGTATGTGCCATGCCTGCGAATATGACGACGGTTCATAATTTTTGAAGCGCCCCGCGCGCCGTTCGCTCATCCAAATGATCATATGACAGGAAAAGGGCGCCTATGTCCGAAGAAGCAACAAAAAAGACCGTTCCGCAGGCGGAACGGTTCGGCTTGGAGCGCACGGAGGCGCAGCCTTATTTGAGGAATGCCCGCGGCTCGCCGTCGACCAGACGGTAAACAGGCGATTTGACCGGCACGTAGAACGATTCGTCAGCAAGCATTGCCCGCAAATCGTCCGTCTCGCTTGGCTTGGCCTCCGATTTCTCCAGCGCCTTGACGATATCGATGCCGTAATCCGCGTAGACGGCGCTGCCGGGGTCGATCATCAGCTCGAGCACCCGTCCGGTATACATGCTGCGGATCGCCGGATCGTCGATGCCGAGCGCCTTGTAGTCGATCCGGCGGAAGTCCGGGTAGATCTCATCCGCAACCGGCTGCTTCCCTTTATGCTTGAGCACGTATGCGTTCACCTTGGACTGCACCGTGCCGATCGACTGATAGACCGCGAGATCCAGCAGTTTGACCTTGGGATCGCTTTCTTCGTCGATAATGAGAAATTGGCCGGAGCCGCCGCTTTCGAACGCTTCCTTGGGAATTTCGGTTACGTACCCCATCCGCTTCAGCTTGGCGAAGTCGAGACGGAACTTCTCGTATTGCGGCGTACCCTCCGAAGCATTTTCGATCGGCAAAAGTCCCGTGTCCTTGCGGTAGCTGTCGACGGCAGCCTGTACGGCGCTCACCGACTCTTTGGCAGACACCTGGTTCGATGGCGTATATTCGTCCGGATACAAGCAGCCCGCGAGCGGCAGCAGCGCTAGCGCGCATACCAGCACCGCAGCTCGCTTAGCCGCCAGCTGGCCGTTATTAATCCATTGCGATCTGTTCAAATCCAAAAGCCCCCTATATATGCCGTCACTCGCGGCTTGTCGTTTACCATAGATCGTCCGATCGCTGTCGTTCAAGCTGCCTGCGCACGGCCGCCTTAAGCGGATCTTCGGGAACCTCGACCCTAAGGGACCGCCGGACCCGCGACTGGCAGGACAGTCTTACGCCCTGCTCCAGCAGCGGACCGAGCTTGCGGCGCTCCGCCTCCGTCGGCGGCGTAAGCGCATCTCCGCAAGTCGGCGGCACGCTTACCTTGCACATCAGGCAGCCGGCGACGCCGCCGCACCGCGTGCGTACCGGCGCCTTGGCCCGTCTGGCTGCGTCAAGCAGCGTCGTGCCGGCTCTGACGCTCACGGTCTGTCCTTCCGGTCCGAACTCGACCTCGCAGCCGCCTTTATCGCTCATCGTCCGCTTCCCTCCCGGTTACCGCGGCCGTCAGACGCCGAAGCTCGCTTATGACGCCATCGGACAGCGATTGTCTGGCGGCGAGCCGTTCAAGCGCGGGCAAATGTGCCTCCGGCTCGTCCCGAATGAGCCGGGCCGCCTCGAGCGCGCGATCCTGCCGCTCCCGCAGCAGGTTAAAAATAAGCTCGTGCCCAAGCGGCATTAGACGAACAGATGGCTTGCCGTCCGGCGGGATCCAGTCGTCCCCGTGCGCATATAAAAAGGCGTCGACCTCGGTCGCGTATCGAGAGCCCGGGACTCGAATCTCGAAATCCCCCACTAACTCGATCGTGACGCCGCGATACCGGTAATGGGACAATAACGAACGGTAGCGTCCCGTCTCGTCCCACTTCTGATCGTCCATAGCCCAACCGGCAAGCCGTTCATGCAGCGCCGTCGCCGCGGCAGCATCCGCATAAATATCCAGGTCTCTCGGCGCCGATGCAAGACGCGCTCCCCGAAGCGCAAGCCCGGCGCTGCCGCCGACCACCCATTTCTCGCCGCAGTCCCCGGTCGCCGCCGCGATCGCGGATAGCGCATTCAGGATATGCTCGCCTGCACCTTCTATCGGCATTTCCTTCAGCTCCTTAGAAGTACGTCCGGTTGACGGCCGCGATCGTGCCTGCCGTCTCGACGCGCGCCTGACAGCCGAGTCGATAGCCAGCATCCAGCTCTTCCGGCCCGAGACGGTCCCATTCGGCGTCGGTCGACTCCTCCAGCAGCTCGCCGCCTTCCGTGACGAGGCAGCGGCAGCGCGCGCAGGTGCCCCTCGAGCAATTGAACTGCCAATCGACGCCAGCGCCGAGCGCGAGCTCCAGCAGCGTGGCGCCGACCCGCGGTTCCATGCTCGACTCGATTGTTCTCCCTTTAAGGGTCAGCATAATCAAATCCCCCGGCCTGATTCTTGTTGTCAAATGATCGATATAAGTCCGCATGCCATGCCGACAAGCAGCATGATGAAGGCGACGAAGGAAAGCCCGAAGCGCAGCGCGCCCTTGGTCTTCGCCCTGGCGAGCATAATCAGCACCGCCGATAGAACCATCAGTCCGATGCCGACGAACGACACCCACATTTTCATCATCGGATCCATTGCTAAGTAACAGTCCCTTCCTTAACCCTGCAGCCTTATGTATGGCAAATGACCGTCGCGCGAATACGGCCGCGAACGCTCGTCAATCCAATCCTATAAAACGGAACATATTATACCACATTCTTCAATCACATTCGCCTTTCGTACGCAAAAATGACGAAAACCGCCGTTGCATCGCTTCGGCGGCGTCTTTCGTTCATTACTTGAAAATCTTGATTCTTTCCTCGAGCGGCTTGAACGTTTTCTCTCCAGGCTGCGCGACCGGCTTGCCGAACGGCATCTGCGCGATCAAAGACCAGCTGTCCGGCAATTTCCACGTACGCTTGACCTCTTCGTCCACGAGCGGATTGTAGTGCTGCAGGGAAGCGCCGAAGCCCTCGGTCTCGAGCGCCGTCCATATGACGAATTGATGCATGCCGGAGGAATGCGCCGACCACTTGGGGAAATTGTCCTTGTAGGAAGCGAATTGCCGCTGCAAGTCTTCGATCACCGTCTGGTCCTCAAAAAACAGCACGGTGCCGTAGCCGGCAGCGAAGGCGTTCATCTTATCTTGCGTCGCCTTGAACTGCTCGGGATCGGAGACGACTTTGCGAAGCGTCTCTGTCGTCATGTTCCAGAATTTCTTGTGCTCCTGCTTGAGCAGCAGCACGATTCTGGCGCTCTGGGAGTTAAACGAAGACGGCGTATGCTTGACCGCTTCCTTAACGATCTCCTCGATCCGCTCGTCCGGAACGATCGCCTCGTCGCTGATACCGTAAAAGCTGCGGCGTTGTCTGACGGCTGTCAAAAAGTGGTCGCGGACGCTCGTATCCATCGTCATGGCAGTACGTTTCCCCTTTCCTATTCAATTATGATTAATACTGCTTCAGCTTGCCCGATTGCTCGAAATCAATGAATGGAATGCTTCGCCAACGATCGCTTGGGACCGATAGGACCGCGTAAGCATACGAAAAAGCCCCGCTCCCATTATGGGGGAGAGAGGCTTAACGCGGCTTGGACCTTTTATTTTTTAAGCATCATTTTCATAAGTCCCTCGAGATTGCCAATGTTAAAACCGCTTTTTTTGACGGCGCCAACGATCTCCTTGATCGTCTCCTCCGATACGGGCACGCCGGCCGTGCTCGATACCTGCTTGATCAGCTGGCGGAGCTGCGCTTCGCTCTGCATAATGTCCGGGGACACCTTTTGCGCTATTTTTTTGAGCGACGATTCCGATACGGGCTTGCCCGTTTTCTTGCTCACTGAATTAAGAACGTCCTTGGACATCTTCTTGTCCATGCTTCCCCTCCTCCGCAAATCATGCTCTGTATCCTATGAGGCACGAGGCTCGGCGGTGTGGGCGGGCTTGAAGACGGCGGACGGCTCTATCTGTAAGCTATGTACGGTTAAAAAGAACGGTCTCCTCGATCTCGTGCGTGCGAACTCTTCCCATGAGCGCTTCCACCGCTTGCAGCGGCGGCTTGCCTTCGAACAGCACGGCATGAAGCTGCGCCGTGATCGGCATCTCGACGCCATATTGGACGGCGAGCTTGGAGGCCGCAAGCGTCGTTCGGACGCCTTCGACGACCATCCCGATGCGTTCCTGCACCTCTTCGTAGCCAAGTCCCTGGGCCAGCAGCTCCCCGGCGCGATAGTTGCGACTGTGTCTGCTCGTGCAAGTCGCGATCAAGTCACCGACGCCAGCGAGACCGGCGAACGTGAGCATATGGGCGCCCATGGCGGAACCCAAACGGCCGATCTCTGCGAGACCGCGCGTGACGAGCGCGGACTTGGCGTTGATGCCGAAGCCGAGCCCGTCCGAGAGCCCTGCGCCGAGACCGATGATGTTTTTGATCGCGCCGGCGGTCTCCGCACCGATGTAATCGGGATTCGTATAGACGCGGAAGTAGGCATCGTTAATAAATAAATCCTGCGCCGCCTCCGCCTGCTTTAATTCGCTGGCTGCAACGACGACGGTCGTCGGCAATCGCAGTACGACTTCTTCGGCATGGCTCGGACCGGATAACACGACGATGGAGCCTTCGGGACGCCCCAATTCTTCGGAGAGCACTTGGGACATCCGTTTTAAGCTGCCCGTCTCGAAGCCTTTGGTCGCATGAACGATGAGCGCCTCCGGCTTAAGATGCGCCACGGCCGCTTGCGCAACCTCGCGCATGGCAGATGACGGCGCGACGAACACGACGGCGTCCGCTTCGCGGAGCGCCTCGGCCATGTCCGTCGTCGCAATCAGAGACTTGGGCAGCTCGGCATCCTTCAAGTATTTGCGATTCGTATGGAATTCGTTGATTTCTTCCGCTTGAGCGGCACCGCGCGTCCATACTTTCACTTGGTGACCGTTGTCCGCGAGCACGCAAGCCAGCGCCGTGCCCCAGCTGCCGGCAACCAGGACGGTAACTTGGCTAGATGCCATGCGAATCCTCCTTTTTCTTGGCGCCGATTTTGTTCTCGGTGCCGTTCATCAGCTTAACGATGTTTTTGCGGTGACGGACGATGGCAAGCAGCGCCAATATGAGCGCGCCCCAAAAAACGGGGCCGATCTCGCCCGCCAGACCGAGAATGACAGGCACGAGCGCGGCGAAAACCATCGAGCCAAGCGAGACGTACCGCGTGATCACGATAAGAATAATGGCAACGACGCCGGCGGCGACGACCGGAAGCGGCGCCATATAAATGAGAGCGCCAACGGTTGTCGCAATGCCCTTCCCGCCCTTGAAGCGGAAATAAATCGGCCAGTTGTGCCCGGCGATGGAAGCCAGACCGCAAGCGACGGCGAGCCAGGAGCCTTGTTCTCCGGCGATCGCTTGGCCGATTGCGACGGCGACGAGACCTTTGGCGATGTCCAGCACGAATACGGCGATGGCCGGTCCTTTACCGAGCACGCGAAGCGTATTGGTCGCGCCCGCATTGCCGCTTCCGTGCTGTCGGATATCGATCTTGCGGAGCCAGCGGGCGAAAAGGATGCTGAAGGAGACGGAACCGAGCAAATAACTGAAAGCGACGGC
The DNA here is from genome assembly GCF_042649185.1 of Cohnella sp. GCM10012308. Lineage (NCBI taxonomy): Bacteria > Bacillati > Bacillota > Bacilli > Caryophanales > Paenibacillaceae > Cohnella > Cohnella sp. GCM10012308. The sequence continues at coordinate 89,741 of NZ_JBHRYU010000034.1, read as the reverse complement.
GATGACGGCTGGCAGCAACACGGTTCTCTCCTATTCCTGATCGGACTTGCGGCGCGTGAAGAGGCGCAGCGGCGTGCCCTCGAAATCGAACGCGGCCCGAATCTTGTTTTCCAAATAACGCTCGTACGAGAAGTGCATCAATTCGGGATCGTTCACGAAAATAAGGATCGTCGGCGGCTTGACGGATACCTGCGTCGCGTAATTCACGCGCAGCCTGCGGCCCTTGTCTGTCGGCGGCGGCGTAATCGCCACTGCGTCCGCGACGACGTCGTTAAGCAGATGCGTCGGCACGCGCATCGCATGCTGCTCGGCAACCCGGTCGATGACGGGCAGCAGGCGGTGCAGCCTGGACTTCGTGAGCGCGGACAAAAACACGATCGGCGCATACGACATGAACAGGAAGTGATCGCGAATCGAATTGGTGAAGTGCTGCATCGTCTTGTCGTCCTTCTCGACGACATCCCATTTGTTGACGACGAAGACGGAGGCTTTGCCCATCTCGTGCGCATAGCCGGCGATATGTTTGTCCTGCTCGATAATGCCTTCTTCGCCGTTAATGACGACGAGGACAACATCGGCCCGTTCGATGGCTTTCATCGACCGCATGACGCTATATTTCTCCGTCGTCTCGTACACCTTGCCCCGCTTGCGCATGCCCGCGGTATCGATCAGAACGTAACGCTGGTCGTCCTTGGCGAACGGCGTATCGATGGCGTCGCGCGTCGTGCCCGCGATCTCGCTGACGATGACGCGTTCTTCGCCCAGAATCGCATTCACGAGCGAGGACTTGCCGACGTTCGGTCGTCCGATCAAGGCGACCTTGATCACATCGTCGTCATACTCCTGATCTTCGCCGACGGGAAGACGCTCCACGCAAGCTTCGAGCAAGTCTCCGATGCCGATGCCGTGCGAGCCCGAGAGCGCGATCGGGTCGCCGAAGCCGAGGCTGTAAAATTCGTAAATATCGTCCATGCGCTGCAGGTTGTCCACTTTGTTCACCGCGACGACGACCGGCTTGCCCGAGCGGAACAAAATCTGGGCGACTTCTTCGTCGGCATTGGTAACGCCGGATTTGGCGTCGGCCATGAACACGATGAGGTCCGCCTCTTCGATGGCGAGCTCCGCCTGCATGCGGACAAGGCGAAGCATGCCGTCTTCGCCGTCGATCTCGATACCGCCGGTATCGATAACGCTGAAGGTGCGGCCGCTCCATTCGCCGGTGCCGTAGATCCGGTCGCGCGTAATGCCCGGCTTATCTTCGACGATGGCCAGGCGGTCACCGATTATGCGATTAAAAATCGTAGACTTCCCTACGTTGGGACGCCCTACGATGGCAATGACTGGTCTTGCCATACTTTCACTCCTTAAGGAATTCCTCTGAATCATACAAAGAGTATCATAACAAAAATACCCCGCCTTGGCTAACGGTTCCTAAAGTCCTGCGCTCGTCCACGCTTCCCTAGTGCCGATCGACGATCATATACAATCCGTCCTTCAGCTTGTGCGCGGCGCAATCGAGTATTTTCTCCATCAGATTCGTCAAGTTTTGCAGTTCCTCCTCCGACTTCGCGATCAGAGCGGCCGAGCCCTCCGATATATTTGTCGGATCGGTTGTGAGGAGCATGACGATTTTAGCCATGGGCAGGCTCTCCCTTCGTCTTGTTGGCCTTCGTCGGTCTGCGGACGGCCGACTCTAGAAGGGGCACGTCGCGCATCGCTTTGAGCGCCTTCTCCATCCCGTGTTCTCTGGGCAGCAGCAGCACGCCGAGCGCTCCCGTATCCAAATCGAGCTTTGCCATCGGCAATAGCGCCGGTTCTCCGTCGTCCCGATAAACGCCGAGCCTTGTCGATAAATCGTGCAGAATCGCCTGCCTAAGACCCAGATTGGAAAGCGTTACTTTCGCATCATCGCTTACGGGCGTCAGGATAAAACCGATAGCCTGCTTGCGGATGATCTCGAGGTCCGACTCAAGCCCGACATTCATCATATAGACCGGACCGACCGTTACGCTTGCGTTTTCCGCCTTCACCGGCGCAAACGAAACTTCCGCAATGTCCTTGATCGTCTTCCCTTTCATAAACCGCAGGACGATCGCGATACATACGATACCGAGCAGTACGCCCCAGATCCAACCGATGATCGTTGCCGCAAAACTGACAATCAGCGCTGTCGCGATCGATAAATAGTTGCGCCCTTCAAAGACGACTGCGATGCCTTCGATATAGGTCGCGCCGCGCGGAACGAGCTCTTGGTGATCGATCGCGGTCAGCGTTCCCCTCTCCATATTGCGCACTTCCCTGAACTGCTGCGCTGCGAGCGACAGAAACGTGATCGCCGTATAATCCTTGTTCATCAACGCCGGGACGGCGACTGCGCCTAGAGCGCCTGCGATCAGCCCGAGCGCCAAATGAATAATTTTGCCGTGCGGGTAGGCCGGGTACTGTCTGTAGTCGCTGCGCAGCATGACGACCCGCGCCAAAAAGCCGAATAGCGTGCCGAGCGTCACGCCGATCAATTCGTGGTGACCGGCCAGCCACTTAGCCGTAATCATGCCCTTCTCCTCCTCTAACCGGATTCCTTTCCATTCCTTAGTATGCGCAGCTTAAAAATCCTCACAATTAGAATTCGCGAAACGCAAAAAAAGCGCTGCAGAAATGCTTCTGCAGCGCCTGTCTTAGAATAGGGGGATATTACTTAAACTTGCTCAGCTTGTCGCCGAACTTCTCGGCAAGCGTGAAGCTCATGCTCTCAGGAGCAGGGATGTTCGACTCTTCACGTCTGCCTCTCGGCTCGCGCGGCGCACGTTCAGGTTGAGCAGGCGCTTCTTCGGTCTCCTTGATGGAGAGCGATACGCGCTTCTCGGCCGGGTTGAAGTCCAAAATCTTCGCTTGAACTTCTTGGCCTTCCTTCAGCACTTCATGCGGCGTAGCGACATGGCGGTGCGCGATCTGGGAGATGTGCACAAGGCCTTCTACGCCCGGTGCGATCTCGACGAATGCGCCGAAGCTCACGAGGCGCTTCACGACGCCCGTCACAACGTCGCCAGTGTTGAATTGGCCGTTAACCGATTCCCACGGGCCTGGTTGTGCGGCCTTGATGCTCAGCTTGATTTTGCCGATCGACGTGTCGACGCTCAGCACCTTCACGTTGACCTTTTGGCCTTCGGAAACAACGTCGGCCGGATGCGCAACGTGATTCCAAGCGATCTCGGAAACGTGTACCAGTCCGTCTACGCCGCCGATGTCGACGAACGCGCCGAACGGAGTAAGACGCTGAACCGTGCCTTCAAGCACTTGACCCGGTTGCAGGGACTCCATAACGGATTGCTTTTGCGATTCGTATTCGGCTTCGAGCACTTCCTTGGCCGAGAGAATCACTTTGTTGTTTTCACGATCGATTTCCTTCACCTTAACGCGAAGGGTACGACCCTTGTAATCGGAGAAGTCTTCGACAAACGTGCGTGCGACCATCGAAGCGGGAATGAAGCCGCGTACGCCTACGTCGGCGACCAGGCCGCCCTTGACGACGTCGGCAACGGTAATTTCGAAAGCTTCGCCGTTGTCGAATTTGCTTTGGAGATCATCCCATGCCTTCGCGCCGTCGATTTGACGCTTGGAGAGGACAAGGCTTGCTTTTTCGTCGTTGATGCTGACGACCTTGGCTTCGACTTCCTGACCGATCTGTACGGCGTCGGAAGCATTCTCCAGGTTGACGTTGGAGAGCTCGCGGAGCGGGATGACACCGTCGTATTTATATCCAAGGCTCACATAAGCTTGGTTGTCTTCGATTTTAACGATGGTTCCCTTCACGGTATCGCCCTTTTTCAGCGATACAACGTTCTCCAGCGCGTCTTGCGTTACCGTCTCTGCGGCATTGTCGGCAGCGACAGGCTCCTGCGCGGCGGATTCCTGGACATTGATTTCTTCAGACATGGAAATAACCTCCTCAGTTCTACCACAACTTTATTTAAACCCGCTACGCGGGGTTTAAATCACTTAAGTATAAAAATAGGACGAACGACCGTAGTATGCGCCGGAAGAATTAAATTATTGCGCGGGCCTGCCCGTGTTCAGCATTTCTTTGATCCTGGACATCAGCAGCTCGGTAGCCGCTTCCTGCGACTCCGGGGAACCGTCCCCCGCAAGCTTCTCCATATCGAGCGGCGCGCCGTAAACGGCCTTCATTTTCGTAAAAGGACGATAACTGCCGACTAAAGCTACCGGCACGACCGCCGAGCCGGCACGAAATGCCATGCTCATCGCGCCGCGCTTGCCCATGAGGCCGACGTCCTTGCGAGTTCCCTCGGGGAAAATCCCCATTACCTTGCCCTCGCGCAAAATGCCGATCGCCGTGCGGATCGCCTCTTTGCTGACGCCGCCGCGCTTTACCGGAAATGCGCCAAGGTTGGTGATCAACGCTCCGAAGCCGGGAATTTTGAAGAGCTCCGCCTTGGCCATGTAATGAACCTTGCGATCGACGCCGATCCCGAGTGCGATCGGATCGAGCAGGCTCGTATGGTTGCTGGCGAGAATCACGCCGCCCTGGGCGGGAATCCGCTCTGCGCCGATGGCCTCGAACCGGTAAAGCAGCTTGAACAGGACTCTAAGCAGCAATCTCGCGAATCGATACAGCATCGGTCAATTCTCCCTTGCAGCGATCGCTTGCGCGGCCGAACGGCCTAGCGATACGATCTCGTCCACGATCTCGGCGATCGAGCGCCCCGTCGAATCGATCAGCAGCGCGTCGGCGGCCTGGCGCAACGGCGCGATCTCGCGCTCGCTGTCCATCCGGTCGCGCAAAGCGATCTCTTCTTCGAGCTGATCGAGAGTGACGCCCGGCTTATCCCCGAGCTCCAAAAACCTGCGGCTCGCGCGTTCCCGCGGCGATGCGGTCAAGAATACCTTGAGCTCCGCGTCGGGCAGTACGTGGGTCCCGATGTCTCGCCCGTCCATGACCACGCCTTTGGCGGCTGCCATCCGGCGCTGCAGCTCTGACATGCGCGACCTTACGGCGGCATTCGCGGAAACCTGCGATACGGATGACGTTACCTCGCGCGTGCGAATCAAACCGGTCACGTCCTTGCCGTCCGCCAGAACGATCTGGCCCCCATCGCCGGGAAGCAACGAGATGTCCAATCCCGACGAAAGCGCGGCAAGACTGTCGTTGTCGTCCAGCCGAAGTCCGCGAGACTGCGCGACAAAGGTGACGGCACGGTACATGGCGCCCGTGTCCACATATACGTATTGAAGCTCGCTGGCGACCAGCCTGGCGACCGTGCTCTTGCCCGCTCCGGCCGGTCCGTCGATCGCAATGTTGATGCGTTGCGGATAACGTTCATTCATGAAGTAACAACATGCCTCCTAGAGCGCACAAACATTGATGCATCCGGTCGATTAGACAGGAGGGTCCATCGGCCTGCGGCAAGGCGGAGACGAAGCTGTTCGGCAACACCTGCATGAGCATTAAACCAGCCGGCGACCGCCTGCGCACGAATGAACAAATTATACCACAGCATATATTCAGATGCAAAAAAGCAAGCCGAATAGACAAGGGTCTATCCGGCTTCGTAGCGTATTCCTTCGGCGCGTTCGCCGGGAACGATCAGCGCCCTGATCTCGGGTACCCGCAGCAGCAACTGCGTTAATAAAAGCAAAATCGCGCCGGCCAACGCCGCCGCCCGCAACAATCCGTCGACGCGCTCAACCGCCCGCGCCGGGTCCGCGCGCGGGCGGTCTCCTTTGCCGTCCATGCCGCCATTGCCCCTTTTTTGTCTAATCCTTCCTTCTCTCGAGCTGCTTTTCGAAGCAATAACGGATGATCTTTTGCTGGTCGGTATCCTGGATGTCCTGAAACCGCATCATCACCAGATTATGGTGAGGTTCGACGGGCACGATCCGGACAATCTCGGCTTCGAATTGCGCATGCGAGACGGTACCGGACTTGTAGTTCAACAGGAGCCAGCAGTTTGCCTTCATGTTCGGCGTGATCGGCCACTTGCGATCGCATCTGAACGACACGCCGCCGCCGCCGACATCGTCCGTAAGCGCCGTGAAGCGCATCTTCTCGCCGAGACGGATCGCGATCTCGAGCTGCGCTTCGACGCGAAGAAAGCTCCTGCGCTGTTCTCTGGATATTTGCTCCGGATCCGGCTTCGGAATGACGAGCTGGCTGATGCTGTCCCTGCGTATCGAATGAACGTGGGCGGCGAACTGGTGCTTGACGCCTTCCGACGTAAAGTATGTAAGCTTAAGCTCGTCTCCGGGCTCGGTCCGGTGGAGCCTGCGCGTCTGTTCGTCGATGGGGATATCCACATACAAAAATCGATCGTCCGCATCCGTAACGCGAGAACGGAGCATGCCTGGCGCCCCGCCGTCGTTCGTCGCCGCATGGGGCTGAATGTAGAGCATTTGACCTATCTTGGGAAGCACGCTGCACCTCCATGCGACTGCTGTATAATGTCGGAATTATGCGAACATAGTCCTCTAGTTCGTATTATCCTTTGCATTATAGCACGATCGCTTGTCCGGCGGCAGATGGCAAGTGGTCAAAATATAGAAATCCGCCGGACCGGTTCTCGGCCCGGCGGTTCAGGCGTTTACGCTACAAAATCGCTCTTGCCGAATCCGGGATTTGCTCGACCTTCTCTTCGATGCCCGTACCGGCGTTAATGTAAATGCGGTACTGCGCCCCGTTGATCTTGCCGGTATATTCGTGGCAAAGCACTTCTTTATCCTCGTCGTTCTCGATAACGGCCAGGTGGTGCCCCGACACTTGAAGCTTGGGGTGAAGCACGGACTTGGCTTTGATGTCGTCGACATTCGCCTTGCCGACTGCGATGCCCGCGTCATGATAGACATGGTCCGCCGCCTGAAGTCCGACAGCCTCTCCATTGTCCAGCGCAATCCTTACCGTCACTTTGTCCGGATAGATAAGCACGCCGTTTTTGTCCGCCACGAACGTGAACACCGCGACATGGTCGTATTCGTCGTAGGTAACCGGCGTCATCGCGTCATAGCCCTTTGCCTTAAGAAATTCGATAGCCTTTTGCTTAGCCGCGCCTACGCTGAGGCTCCTGGTTTTGACGACGCGCGGATTCATGAACCACAATAGCTTGCCGCCGTTTGCCGTAAAATCCATCACGACCTGCGGCTTGCCGTCCGCATGGGACGTAGGATTCGCGGCGCTCATCGTGGCCGTGTAAGTCGGATGCTCGGTTTTCGCGCCGTTTTCCGTGATGGTGATTTCTCGGCCGGTCGATAGCGCGGAGACGCCGAGAAAATCCCGGGCTTTTCGCTGAGCCTCCTCCGCAGAAATCCTCGGACCGGACGCGCTGCCCCGCGCGCGCTGAAGATGCTGTGAGGCGGACGATGGCCCCCAGTCGTTTTCAGGATAGGACGAAACTTTTTTATCCACCGTCTTGAAGCCGTCGATAATCGAGTTGTCGACCGTCTGATCGGCGCTTGCGATCGCGACCTCGACGTCCATCCACCTTAAATGATCGGAGAGGACGGCATCCTGAACTTTGCCCAGCTCTTTGTTGATGTCGGCGGCCTTGGCGTACAGGGACTGCATCGTTTGCGTTTCCTGATCGGACAGAGGCTCCTTCGTGAGATCGCGGACGGATGTCCGGTACGCAAAGTCTGAGATCCGGGTTAAAAAGTTTTCAGCCTGATTAAACGGCAGCAGCGTAAGCGGAAGCTGGTTCACTTCGTTTTGAGCCTGGCTGGTTAACCGCCATACATTCACTAGTCCTTTGCGCTGCATGCGATAGGAAGCGCTGTTGACCGCAAGCGTCTTGCCAAGCTGCTCCTGCAGGCTGCCCATATGATTCGTCAAGTCGTGGAAAGCCCGCTGGTATTGGTTTTCCGCCTTGATCAGCACCGCGTTTTTCTCCTGATGCTCCTGGTATCCCCAAAAGACGGCGCCCGCGAACAACAACGCGCAAAGCGGGAACATTACTGCGCTTAATCGTTTGTACATGAAAAACGGCCCCTTTCATTCCCAGACTACGGATTGCCGTTAGTGTGGGTATGAGGAGCCGGCTTTATGCATTCGCTTCTTCGATATCGAATCGATCCGCGTTGCCGCAGACACATTGCCTGAACCCGGTATCGATCCTCCCGCGTTCCCGCTTGCCCCGCAAAATAAATTTTTCTCCGCAGGACTTGCATCTGATCGTGACTTTGACGCGTACGTTGTTCAATGAATTCCCTCGCTCCCGCAACTGTTAAAAACCAGTATCGCCACAATCAGGGAGCTTTAACCGCCTTCTTCGCGATGCATAAGGCGAAACGGCGAGACGTCGTTGGCGCTTTGGACGTAGCGGATGCTGCGGAACCAAAGCAAGAGCATGAACGGCACGATGATCCACATCCACGTTCTCGGCAGCGACTGCATCAGAAAATCGTAGATGCCGTGCCATGCGATCGGCAGCACGAACGCCATCGATTGGAACAAGCGGGCTTGTTTGCCCTTGGAAAACTTCGCTTTGCCCATGAAGTACCCCATCACAACGCCAAACAAGGCATGGCCTGAAACAGGCAGCAGCGCGCGGACGAGCAGAGAGCCGAAGGTCGAAGGCTCGGCGAAAGCGTACATTACGTTTTCGATCGTCGCGAACCCGAGCGACACTGCGGTCGCGTATACGATGCCGTCGTATGGCTCGTCGAATTCGGTATGGTTAAAGACGATATGATAGAGCACAAACCATTTGAAAAATTCTTCGACGCCAGCGGAAATGACGAACGAAAACGCAAAAGGCGATTCGCCGAGCCAGATCATGAGTCCCCGTTGAACGATCATTATCGGCAGCACGATCAGCGCGCCGGTCACGAACATTTTGGAAACCATCGACAGCGGCTCGGTATCGTAACGGTCCTTCCAATAAAAATAAGTCAGCAAGGCGAGACCCGGCGCGATAGCCGCGGCCAGCATGGAGATGATCAGCAAGGCGAATCCCCTCCTTTCTTTCTTGTATTATAAGCGCAAAAAAGGACAGCTGCATTAAAAACGTTCGCCGTTTTTATGCAGCATGTCCGTCTGGGAGCGCCGAATCAGGCGAAATGCTCCGTCAGCACTTGCACGGCATGGGCCGGGATAACCAACTGTCCGTATTCCTCGAGCACGGCCGGCGTGACGGAAGTCGCGTCGCCGTATTCCGCAAGAATCGCAATCAGCGCGTTGTCGTTCGCGTTCTCGCCGGTGGACGGATCGAAGCACAATATCCAATGATTCTGATATTTGTACATTCGGCCCTGATCCGTGATCTGGGACTTCAGCATCTTGGCTGCGCCGATGGCGTCCTCGATGTCACGGAACCGATATATGATGGCTTCGCTCTGTTCAAGCGTGACTTCCATTTCGTACACTTCTTCGTCGAGCTCTTCCTCGGCGCCAGCCTCGGAGTCCCTCTCCATTTTGCCCCTCGTAACGATGACGACCATGCCCTGGGCGGGCATCGCAAACACTTCGACCGCAAGCGGTCCGGAAGCGTCGAAGCCAAGCTCGCTGTAAGCCTGGTCCATCATCTCGCTGAAGAGCTCGTGAACCTTCGGAATTTCCCGCCACATGTCTTCCTTCTGGATCCCGCGTTCCGACAGATCGTCAAAGGTAAGGAAAATCCTAATCTTGTCTTGGCTAAGCCGCTCCATCCTCATGACAGGATCCTCCCTTCTGCACACGATGGGTGATAACAGCGTATGACGCAACGGGCAATACGTGTGTATTTTGTGCTTTAACATATGTTATCACTTCTACCCTTGAATTGCACTAGCCAAAACCCACAAATTTAAGTATAGAAAGTACTTGGACAGGCCATTTTTGCGCGCAAAAATTAAAAAACGGCGTCCAGCGTCTCCCCCTAAGGAAAACGCAGCGACGCCGCCGCGGGCAATTTAGATCCGATGCTGGCCGCTTTCCGCGAGTATCTCGTTTACTTCATCGCGGACGCCGGCGTCCTTGGAAACGATGCTTGCGATCTCGCCAAGGCCGTTTCTGTCCGTTTCCGTTTCATTGGAAGCTCTTTTTCTACCGCCCTCGCTTGCGGACGCGCTCCTGCGTTCGGCGTGGTCCGAGCCGAAGCGCATATCGAACATTTTTCCGATTGCGCCGTCCTTCATGCCGAAGGAACGGTTTTTAAGCTCCTTGCCAAGCAAGCCGGCGGCAACGGACCACTTGGGACTGCGGCGAATCGCGACAGTCAAGGCTGCGCCCACGATGCCGCCCATGACGAATGTAGCCATTTTCATGCTATCGCCTCCTGTACAGGTTTTTGACGGCTGTTAAGCCTGTTGCGGTTCCACGCTTAGTGTAGCCTCCGCCTGCCGCTTCATCCCGCTTAAATTCAGGAAGAAGATTGGACCCCCTAGGGCGATGGGTATGGTACAATCGTTAGATGCTTCAGCTCAGTCGAAAGGATGTCATGTACATGCTGAAAAACGTCGCAGGCTGGTCCGTCGTCGGCGCGCTCGCCGTCGCGCTGGCCGCATGCGGAGGCAACGGGGACGGAAACGCATCGCCTTCCGCCGTTCCGACCGTGTCGCAGACGTCATCCCCTGCCGCGGGCGCCTCTTCGGCGGCGCCGACTGCGGACAGCACGCCATCGGAGTCGCCTTCTCCAACGCCTTCCGCTTCGCCGTCGCCGTCGCCGTCGCCGTCGCCAAGCGCGTCCGCAACGCCGCAGACAGGTGCGAAGACCTACAAAATGAACAAAAATTACGACATCGTGCCGCTCGATAAGACGGCAAACAGCGAGAAAGTGGTGCTGCTTACCTTCGACGACGGCCCAAAGGACGAAAAAACGCTTAAGCCGATCCTCGATACGCTGGACAAACATCACGCCAAAGCGATCTTTTTCGTTAACGGCTACCGCGTGAAGGCGCATCCCGAGCTGCTCAAGGAAATCGCTCAAAGGGGGCAGACGGTCGGCAATCACTCGTACGAGCATATCCAGCTCGGCAAGGAAAACGCCGAATCGATCAAAGCGCAGATCGGAAAAGTACAGGATATCGTCGAAGCGACGATCGGCAAGCGCCCCGTCTTTTTCAGACCGCCCAACGCCTCCGCCAACGATGACGTCCACAAAATCGCTGCGGACAACGGCCTTCTGTTCATGACCTGGTCCAACGGCTCCCTGGATTGGACGATGCCCGGCACGAAGATCAAGGATAAGACACAAGCGATCATCGACAACGTGACGGACCAGCTTCATTCCGGCAGCAACATCCTGATGCACGAGCTGGCCTGGACGGCGGCTGCCTTGGATCAGTTGCTGACCACCCTTGAAGGCAAAGGTTACACGTTTGTCGATCCCTCGACCATCGAGACCGGTTTTTAAACAAAAAAAGCGACGCTTTCCTTTTTCGCCGAGCGAAATCGGAGGCGTCGCTTAAATTTTTAAACCGTAGAATAATGTTCGTAGCCCCACCAGAGCAAAAAACCGACAAGCGCCGAAAACAAAACGAGCAGCAGGCGGTAAAACCATTTGCTGTAGCTTTTGCGCGCGGAAGGATGCACGACAGCCCTGGGCGGCATGCCGGTCTCCGGCAGTCCCGACGCGGCCGCGGTCTCCGCAATCGCGCGTTCCAGCTGCTCCATCGACATTGGTTCCTGATCGGCGGCTTCCTCTTCCTTTTCGACCGGCGACAGCGCATGCCGCTTGGCCTCTACGTATTTATCCCATGCTGTCGGAAGACGCTCCTCGCTCATTACTCCTCTTCCCTCCGGTACCGTATAATAATCCCCATCGTCAGGTCGACTAGAAAATGGGTGAAAATAGGCGCCCAAATCGTCCCTGTATGCGTATGAAGCAATCCGAGACCGTAACTGATGGCGAACACCATCCCCGTCGGAATCCAGTGACGAAGATATCTGACATGTATCGCAGCAAAAATGATGCTCGTCCAATAAGGTCCGAACGAATGCTGGATCGCCCCGCGGAACAACAATTCCTCGCATAGGCTGACGACCGCGCACAACAGCACGATATGCCACAACGGACGATTTTGAAAAATTCGCTCGTTGACGCCGCCGTCGTCCTTGGCTTCGTCCGGAATCCAGCGGGAAATGCCGATGTCGAACGCGACGACGAGCGCAGCCAGGCCGGCGGCCCAGTAAAGGAAATTAAAGGGCCCCTGAACACGAAATAATTCCAATATATTCTGCCCCTGAAAAAACACCCATGCCAATCCGATAATGAAAGTAAGCGCCTGCGTGGCGTACAAGTTAATGAGCAGCATTTTGTCGCTAAGCTCGTCAACGGTCACTTTTCTAAGTTTAATGTTTTTAATGTCGAATTTAGGCATGTTACCTCGTCTGATGTAAATTTTTGTTATGTACGTATGCTAATCATTTCCTTATACTAAAAGCTAATCATGTCGATCTACACGAGGAGTATTACATGGAAAAACGTCTCTCACGAACTGATCTGATTTTTGCGCTCGGCTTTTTGTTTTTTCTGATCGTAGCGATCGCCGCCTTTTTCAGCGGCGTTAAGGTCGGCACCGACCGCACGCAAGCGCTCTATGCGAAGCCGGCAGGCGCCCAGGCGTCCAAACCGGTCGAATCTCCCAACGCGTATTCCCAGCAGGATCTCGTATCCTTCTATCATAACGTATTTCAGCCGCATCGGGAATGGATGGCCGAATGGTCCACAGCCCGCACGCGGTGGCAGTCCGACGACACGGTCGATCGCGCCTCTTCGCTCAAAGAGCTTGCGAAGCTTGCGGCGAGCAAGTACAACGAGTCCAAGGTGACGACCGTATCCAGCCTGACGCCCAGCCTTATGAATGCGCAAAACAACTATTTGAAGAGCCTCAAGCTGTACGAGAGCAGCTTCGGACAACTCGCAGCGCATGCCAACGAAGGTTCGGCAGCCGATGCGCTGGAGCGGATCTCCAAAAATGCCTACTTCACCGAAGCGGTGCGGCTCGGCTTGCTCGCGCAGAGCCAATATTACGACTCGATGCTCAAGTGGGGCGCCACGGTCAATCTGTCGTTGCCGAACGCCTACGCGCTACCAGGCGTGTTGACCAATGCGGAATGGTCCAAGCTGCCGCTTCTCGTCAAAAATACGGTAACTGCGCAATACATGTTTTTAAACCGCACGGAGTACGACTACTTGCCGCAGGACCTGACCGCTAGAATCGACTTTTTCATCAACTCCGGCCAAGCCGCCAAGATGAAGCAAAAGACGATTCGTTCGATCGTCGACATGCTTAACAGTACGGACGCGATTCGCAGCGGCGACTATTTGTCCCTTAAATCAAGGTATTATTCCAAAGAGCTCTTGCCGCTGCTGCCCTTTTTCTCGTCGGACACGTAATATTACGTCGAATGGGCACTGATTGTTCCACATTTTCCATTGCATTTTCAAGTCGCGTTGCTTTACAATAAGAATCGCCGCTTTTACGAGATCACCCTCAAAACGCTGTTGGTCCGGTAGGGCCGCGGGGGTTTTAGGGTGTTTTCTATATATTCATCACTTCGTAGTACAGGGGGATTACTATGTTTAAAGTGTTGGTATCGGATCCGATCAGCGATCTCGGCATCTCGCTCCTCGTCGAGGCAAGCGACATTTCCATCGATAAGAAAACCGGCCTGTCCGAAGACGAATTGGTCGCCATCATCGGCGAATACGACGCACTGCTCGTGCGCAGCCAGACTCGCGTCACCGAGCGGATCATGACCGCCGGCAAGTCGCTCAAGGTCATCGGGCGCGCAGGCGTCGGCGTCGACAATATTGACCTCGACGCGGCTACGAAGCGCGGCATCGTCGTCATCAACGCGCCGGACGGCAACACGATAACGACTTGCGAGCATACGTTCGCGATGATGATGGCGCTCGCTCGCCATATCCCGCAAGCTTATGCCAAGACGATCGGCGGCGAATGGGACCGCAAATCGTTTGTCGGCGTAGAGCTTCGCAACAAAACGCTGGGCGTGCTCGGCATGGGCCGGATCGGCAGCGAAGTGGCCGCCCGCGCCAAGGCGTTCGGCATGAAGGTGCTCGGTTATGATCCGTTCCTTACCGAGGAACGCGCGGACAAGCTGGGCGTGACGCTGGCGACCGTCGACGACGTCGTGCGCGGCGCCGATTTCATTACCGTTCATACGCCGCTGACGCCTGAAACCCGGCATATGATCGGCAAAGCGCAGTTCGAAGTCATCAAGCCAGGCGTGCGGATCGTCAACTGCGCGCGCGGCGGCATTATCGACGAGCAGGCGCTGATCGAAGCGATCGACGCAGGTCGCGTCGCCGGAGCGGCATTCGACGTGTTCGAGGAAGAGCCGCCTGCAGCCGATCATCCGTTCCTGAAGCACCCCAAGGTCATTGTAACCCCCCATCTTGGCGCTTCTACGGTTGAAGCGCAGGAAAATGTGGCGATTGACGTTTCCGAGCAGCTGCTGCACATTTTGAGAAACGAGCCTTACAAAAACGCGGTTAACATGCCCCCTGTACCCGGCGACCTGCTTGCGAAGCTTGAGCCGTACTTCACGCTCGCCCGCAAGCTCGGCAACTTCGCGGCGCAAATCACAGACGGACCGGTCAAAGAGATCAACGTTTCCTATGCCGGCGAGCTTGCTGACGTAGACACGCAGCCGTTGACGCGCCAGGTTGTTCAAGGCGTGCTTGCGCATCACCTCGGCTCCGATCAAGTGAATGCGGTCAACGCCATGCACCTGGCCAAGATGCGCGAAGTGAACATTGTGACTACGAAGTCCCAGGCTGCGAAGGGCTTCACCAACCTGGTGACGGTCACGCTCAAGACCGGTCGCGAAGAACGCTCTGCTGCTGGCGCGCTGCTTAACGGCTTCGGACCGCGCATTACGCAGATCGACAAGTACCCGGTCGACGTCGAATCGCAGGGTCACCTGGTTCTCATTTCGCACCACGACAAACCGGGTATTATCGGCCGCGTCGGCACCCTGCTCGGCACGAACGACGTTAACATCGCGACGATGCAGGTCGGCCGCAAGATCGTCGGCGGCGCCGCCATCATGGTGCTCGGCGTCGACAAAGCCGTTCCGAAGAACGTGCTGGCGCAGCTTGAAGATCTGCCGGATCTGAACTCGGCTAAAGAAATTCAGCTCGTGTAATTTACTCTATACACGTGAGCAGACCGCCAAGCTACGAGCCTGGCGGTCTTTAATTTTGATAAAAGATATGCTTACAATGCTAAGCTGTTACGATCACCGCGAGATCGCTTAGACCGGTTTGAAACGAACGTCCTCTAACGGAGAACTTAAACGATACGCCGGATAATTCATCCGGCAATGGCGGACTTACCACAAAGTCGTAAATAAAGTGATGTCCGCTTCCGCTCCCGGAATCCATGGTGCATACATACGGCGCCTTCAGCTCGAGCTCGCAAAACAAGCCATCTTGCAAGTTCGATTCGCTGCTATCGATATGCAACGTAACGACGCTTGCATTTGCGTATTGCCTGATGGAGATAATCGAGAACATGGAACATGCGTGCTCTGTTGTCTTTAATACTGGAATGTATTTTATAAAATCCCGAGGCTCGACAACAGGCTTGAATTGTTCTTCATTGTACAGAAGTCCGAACAAGCTTTTTAAATGCTCTTCGTAAAGTCCGTAATCCGCCGACCACTGCTCGATATATGCAAAGGACGGATAACCCGGCTTACCTTCAGCGATGTCTTTTCTCTCCCGTATCAGCTCGCAAATCCGCGCATCCACATCCTTGACACGTTCATCGTAATGCGAGGTCGGCGGTTCGTAACGCATTCTTCTCATCCGATTGTCCTCCATCTCGTTTTTTTGCGAAAAGACCGCTTTTCCGTCAGCGGAAAAACGGTCTTCTATTAATCGCTTTTGCTTATCCTGCCGGAAGCAGCAGCTTAAACTCGGTCCCTTCGCCAAGCGCGCTCGTCACGCGAATGGTTCCTTCATGCGCTTCTACCAGGTTTCGTACGATCGCAAGGCCAAGACCGGTTCCGACCTTGGAGTCGCGTTTACGCGCCTTGTCCGCCTTATAAAAACGCTCGAAAATGTAGGGCAGGTCTTCCGTCGGAATGCCTTCCCCTTCGTCCTTGATGGCGATCTCGATTTGTCGTGCGCCCTTATCACCGATTTTCGTGCATGCGCCGAGCGTGATGGAAGCGCCCGATGCCGTGTGTCGCAATGCATTGTCGAGCAAGTTGGTGAGCACTTGCTCCAGCCGATCGGGATCGGCGCGACGCAGCAGCAGTCCGCTGTCTTCGCCCGATCGAATGAGCTCGATGCCCCGTTCCTTCGCAAGCGCCGAGAATTTGCGGTGAACGCGCTGAAGCAGCGCATTCACGTCGACTTCCTGCATCGTCATGTCCAGATAACCAGCTTCCAGGCGGGCCAGATCGAGCAGATCCTTTACGAGCCTGCCCATGCGCAGCGATTCGTCGTGGATGACCTGTACCAGCTCGTGCCGCTCCTCCGGCGTCTGCGCGATATCGTCGAGCAGCGCCTCGCTATAGCCCTGCACCATCGCGACGGGCGTGCGAATCTCGTGCGAAACGTTGGCCACGAAGTCTTTGCGCATCTTGTCCACCCTGAACTCCTCGGTCACGTCGCGCAGCACCGCGACGGCGCCGCCGCCGGCGCTGCCGTCGCCGGAGGCGACGGGCGTCATGACGACCGACCATACGCCGCTCTGCACGTGAATCTTGCCGGTATGCGTCGTGCCCTTGGATATGAGCGTATTATAAATGTCGCGGAGCGGGTCGGGCACGGTCTCGCGCTCGTCCGCTTCGCTCACGTCCTCCCATTTCAGGCCGCGCCATACCTCGAGCAGATGCTGCCCCTCGGGATTCGTCAGCTTGACCCTTCCGTTCGCGTCGAACAGCAGGACCGCGTCGCTCATGCTGCGCAATACGCCGTCAAGCTGGTCGCGCTCATGCTGAATGTCGCGTATCAGCGTGTTCAGCTCGGAGGCCATTTGGTTAAAGCTGTTAGCCAGCTCCCCGATCTCGTCCCAGGAGCGAACGACCAGCCTCGTCGAATATTCGCCCTGCGCTACCCGGTTCGCAGCATGTTTCATCTCCCGGAGAGGCTGCGTGATTTTCGTCAGCAGGAAAAACGCGAAGAACGTCGTAAGCAAGAAGCCTACGGCGCCCGAATAAATGAATAGATGCTTGATCTCGGCAAGCGAGTCCGCGCTGACCGTCACGTCGACGATCTTCAATAGGAACAAGCCGACCGTCGAGATGACCACGGCAACCAGCAGGATGATCGTCAGCCATAGCTTGCCGACTACGGTTCTCCAGATCGCCATGCTTACTTGGCGACCTCGAGCTTGTAGCCGACGCCCCATACGGTCGTGATCATCGCGGCGGCTTCGGTCGAGACGCGGTTCAGCTTTTCGCGCAGCCGCTTGACATGCGTATCGACCGTGCGCAGATCGCCGAAGAAATCGTAATTCCATACATCCTTCAGCAGATCCTCGCGGGAGAACACCTTGTCCGGGGAACTCGCCAAATAATGGAGGAGCTCGTATTCCTTGGGCGTCAGGTTCACTTCCTGTCCGCCGGCGGTGACGCGGTGCGCGTCATGCTCGATGACCAGATGCGGGAATACGATATTATTGCTCGTATTGAGCTCCTTGGACAAGAAGGCGGTCGCCGACGACCTACGCAAGATCGCCTTGATTCGGAAAATGACCTCGCGCGGGCTGAACGGCTTGACGACATAGTCGTCCGCCCCGGCTTCGAAGCCCTGGACGCGGTTCACTTCCTCGCCTTTGGCCGTCAGCATGATGACCGGCGTCGCCTTGGACTGACGCAAGCGCGAGCATACCTCCATGCCATCGATGCCTGGCAGCATCAGGTCGAGCACGATCAGATCGTACTCCTCCTGCAGCGCCAGCTTCAACGCCGTCTCCCCGTCCTCGGCTTCCTCGATGACATAACCTTCCTTTTCCAAATACATGCGCAGCAGTCGACGGATACGCTCCTCGTCGTCCACCACCAAGATGCGATTACCGGCGCTCATTATAGGGTTCGGCCCCTTTCTGCTCTAAAAATCCGCTTGTCTTATTATAACGGTTAAACGCCTGCATAGGAATGCAGGCCGGCGATGACGAGATTGACGCCGATCAGCGTGAACAGCACCACGAGGAAGCCGATGACCGCAAGCCATGCGGAGCGGGTGCCCTGCCAGCCTCTCGACAGCCGCAGGTGGAGATAGGCGCTGTAGAACAGCCAGGTGATGAGCGCCCATACTTCTTTGGGATCCCAGCCCCAGAATCTCGACCAGGCGATCTGCGCCCAGATCATCGCGAAGATGAGCGCGCCCAGCGTGAATATCGGAAATCCGATCGCGATGGCCCGGTAACTGATCTCGTCGAGATCCTCCGGATCGATATCGGTCAGATGCGGATGGATGACGGCCGCGATCGGCTTGCGCGCGATCAATCGCAGCAGGCCATACAGAATCACGCCGGACAACAGCGACCATATGACAGTGTTCAACTTGCGGCCCGCATTGACGCCGTTCATCCAGGACGGCGCCTCGAATAGCGGCTCCTTAATGCCCAGATACGGCTGCATGGACAGCTTATCGCTATTGTAAGGCGCCACGATCGGCGGCAAGCCGTATTCGACGGTTTGCGTGACGCTCTGCTGAACGCCCTGCTGATCGATGCTCACCTTTTCCTGTTGGAACTTGGCTTCATAGCCGCCGCCGCGGAAGGCAAATACGGAGACGAGGAAGCCGATGATCACGACCATGAAAAACAGGACGAACTCGACCCACTTCTGCTCGCGTCGCCCGGCTTTGTCTTTGCGAGAGAAATCGATGACCCGCAGCAGCTGCACGAGCGCCGCGGCAAAGCCGACCGCGAAGAAGGCCTCGCCCGTAGCCGCCGTCGTGACGTGAATTTTGAGCCAGTAGTTGTTGAGCGCCGGGATAAGCGGCTGCACCTCGGACGGGAACACGGCGGCGTACGCAATGATGATGATAACGAGCGGGATGGCGAACGCGCCGAGCAAGTTGTTGCGGTAGATCAGGTGTACGATGATGAAGGCGAAGACGATCGCCATCGCCAGGAACGTCATGAACTCGTACATGTTGCTCGTCGGGATATGGCCGCCGCCCTTCCAACGGGTGAAGAAGAAGGTCAGATGGCAGACCCAGCCGGCGACCGCCAGAATGAAGCCTAAGCGGCCCCACCGGCGGTTATGAAGCTCGGGCTCCCGGTTGCTCCAGCGCTTGCCGCCTACCGCGATCGCATAACAAATGAACGATGCGCAGTATAGGTAAAATGCGGCCTGGAATGCAGTGCTGCTGATATCGAGCCAGTTCAACGTGAATTCCTCCTGTTATCGAGCGCCTTCGGATCGACGACGATGCCGCATTTGGCGAGCGCCGACGCCGTTTCATTACGAATGCCGTACGTATTTTTGTTCGTGTGCGCGCCGAGCGTCAGCCTGCCATTGTCGATGCGCAGCCAGATGCGCCGGTGATGCCAATAGAAGCCCATCACGAGACCGATCATCGAGATTGCGGCGCCTACCCATACGTAAGGCATCGCCCTGTCGACCCGAACGTTAAGGAAAGTCGTGTATTGCGAAAACGTCACGTTTTCCATTTTGCCGACTTCGAAATTGAAGCGACCCGAATTGCTCCCGAGCTTTTTGAAGCTGTCGTTGATCTGCTGCTGCACGCCCTTGTCTTCGGCGCTCGGCATCGGGAAGTAGATGTAAAGCTCGCCCTTTTCGTCCAGATCGGGTCCCGTGATCCGGTAGACAAAAGCCGGATTGTTAAAGTCCCGGGACTTGGTCATCGGCCGGCCTTCCTCGTCGAGACCGAAGTCGGGATAAACGTCGTTCAGCGTCAGCGTGTAGGGGCCCGCTTCGGACTTTTCCGCAGGATCGTTCATTTTAAGGTCGAACGGTCCGTACGAATCGCCGGTTTTGGCATCCAGCAGCTTCGGCTTCACCTCGATGAGCCGGATTTTCTGCTCGAAGTTGTACTGGTAAAGCTTCAGACCCTTGTACTCGAGCGGCGAATTCACTTCGATGTTGTGAGATTCGACCTTCTCGAGCACCGGATCGTGCAGCGGATCGTCGTTGCAATACTGCGTGCAAGCGTACAGCGTCGCCTGCGTCTGGTACAGCTTGGCGCGGAGCGTGCCCTTCAGCTTGTCCGGAAGCTCCTCGTCCTTGTAATAATCGACGACGAACTTGTCGTTGCCCACGTAATAGTTCGTCGCGGGAATTTGCTTGACCTGATGCTCGTCGATGCTCACGTACTGGTCCATATGCCAGGCGGGCACGCTGCGTCCGAGCACCGCCAGCAGGAACAGGATGAGTCCGATGTGGTTGATGTAAGGTCCCCATCGGCTGAACCTGTTTTTCTCGGCGAGCAGCGCGGTGCCGTCCGTCCATACGCGATAACGCTTGCGCTTGAGCTGGGCGCCGAAGTCCGCGACCCACTTTTCCGCGTCGCCCGGGATCTCCGTCTCAAGCACGGTCTGCTGACGGGTCAGAAACGTCGGATGCTTGCGAACCTGCTGCTTGGACAGCGCCTTGTAGAGTGGGAGCACGCGGTCCAGGCTGCAGATGACGAGCGACGTGCCGATCATGACGAGCAGGCCGATGAACCACCATGACTGATAGGTGCGGGAGAAGCCCAGCGCCTGATATACCGCGCCCCAAGTGCCGTATGTTTCTTTGTAAAAAGACGCGGGATCGTCCAGGTTGATAAAGGTGCTCTCTTGCGGATAAATCGTGCCTAGCGCGGCGCCGACCAGCGTGAGAATGATGAGCCAGATCGCGATCTTGACCGAAGAAAAGAAGTTCCAGACGCGGTCGATGACCGCCGGATTTGTTTTCTGCGATCGTCTGGCCGCGCCGTCGTATCGCATCTCCAGCGGAGAATCGAGCGGAAGGTCGTCCACCAGCGGCTTGCCGCAGGATTCGCATAGCACGGTACCGGTCGGATTCTGGTGACCGCACTCGCACTTGGTATTGTGTATCAACGCTTGCTGCCTCCTGTCAGAGCCCTAATCCTTGCCGAGCAGCAGGGCGATGCGGGATCCGATCGTCTCCTCGCTCATCGGGCCGCCGATTACGATATCTTGAATCTTGCCGTCGGCCGTAATGAAGAATGTCGTCGGATATTCCTTCAGGCCGTATTTGCGTTCGGTTTTTTTGTTTTTGTCGAGCAGCACGGGAAAATTAATGTCGTACGATCTGAGGAAGCTGCCGACGCTGACGCGGTCCTCGCTCAGATTGATGCCGACCAGCTGAACGCCTTGCGCTTTCCATTTGTCGTACTGCGCCTGCAGCGCGGGCATCTCGTTGCGACAAGGCGGACAGAACGTCCCCCAGAAATTGACCACGAGCGGCTTGCCCCGGTACGAGTCGAGGCTATGCGTCTTGCCGTCGAGGCCGAGCAAATCGAACGCAGGCGCTTCGCTTCCGGGTTTAAGCGCTTTATTGGGCGTCAAAAAGGACTGGCCGATCGCGTATCCCCCGACAAGCAGTACGACGGCCAGTATGATGTATTGGATCGGTTTGCGATAACGCTTCACTTTGTCACCACCGGCGTCTTTTCTTCCATTATAGCGAAAATACCGGATTCGCAGGCAAGCGCCCGGAGCTCCGGTTTTGAACATTGTGTGACACGCCGCGACAAGCCTGTGACTTGCGCCTTAAAAGCCGGTTTATCCGCCCCGCTCCGCTTTTTTGGCGGCTTCGCGCAGCGATTGAACTTCGGCATCCGACAGCTTGCGGTATTTGCCGCGCTGCAGGTTGTCCAGCGTGAGACCGCCGAACGAGACGCGCTTCAGCCGGATGACCGGATGGTGGATCGCTTCGAACATCCGCCTTACCTGGCGGTTGCGGCCCTCGTGAATCGTGATCGAGATCGTGGCCTGCTTGCCTTCCGGATCGACGTCGTGATACTCGATCTCGGCGGGCGCCGTCATGCCGTCCTCGAGCTTAATTCCCTTCTGGAGCTTGTCCAGCGCATCGCCGTGGGGCACCCGCTCAACCGTCGCCAAATAAGTCTTCGCTACGTGGTGGCGCGGATGGGTGAGCAGATTGGCGAGCTCCCCGTCGTTGGTGAGCAACAGCAGGCCCTCGGTGTCGTAATCGAGCCGGCCGACGGGATATACGCGTTCCTTGACGCCCTTGAGAAAGTCCGTCACGACCGTGCGGCCTTTTTCGTCATGCATGCTCGTGATGACGCCCTTGGGCTTATTGAACAGCAAATAAAGCTTGCTCTCGGATTTGATTTTTCTGCCGTTCACCGCGATGGCGTCCTTGGATGGATCGGCCTTAACGCCGAGCTCCTTGACCACCTCGCCGTTGACCGTCACCTTGCCGGCCGCGATGAGTTCCTCGCATTTGCGTCTCGAAGCGACGCCCGCGTTCGCGAGTATTTTCTGCAATCGTTCTTCCACTGATGGTTCACCTCACCCCCCATCATACTCCGATGGCGGGTTTTGCACAACTTGGGCGGACAATCCTTAAGAGGGGGACGTTAAAAAAGAAGCCAGCAGGCGAAGATGGCCGCGAAAAAGCCGACCGCGTCCGAAAAGAGGCCGACCTTAAGCGCGTACCTGGCGTTACGGATGCCGACGGCGCCGAAGTATACCGTCACGACGTAAAGCGTCGTGTCGGTGCTGCCCTGGACGACGGAGGCGATCCGCCCGATCAGGGAGTCGGGGCCGTAGGTTTTGATGAGGTCGGTTGCAAAGGCGAGCGAGCCTGCGCCCGTGATCGGGCGTAGCAGGCCAAGCGGAAGCACCTCGGCGGGAATGCCGAGCTTGCCGAACAGCGGGGCGACCCAACCGACCAGCATGTCCATCGCGCCCGAGGCGCGGAACATGCTGATGGCGGTCATCATGCCGACGAGATGGGGAATGATGCCGATCGCCGTCTGGAAGCCGTCCTTGGCCCCGTCGACGAACGTTTCGTAAACCGGAACTTTGCGGAAGGCGGCGACAAGCGGGATCAGGACGATAAACATGGGGATCGCCCAAGCGGAGAGCGCGTGCAAGGCGGCAACCATGGCGAACGCTCCTTTCTCCCTTGGAATCCTGAGGTATTAAAACGATGCCGGCGGCCCGGCCGGATGCCCTGCCGGATGCCGGGCGCCTGCCGCCGAGGACGGCGGCTGCACCGGAGGCGCCCCGCACTGCCGGCGGCGGTACCAGCGGTCCGCGGCGATGGCGGCCCCGGTCGATATGGCGGTGGCGAGCAGCGTCGGACCGATAATATCGGCCGGATGCGAAGAGCCGAAGTTCATCCGAATGGCGATCAGCGTCGTCGGCACGATCGTAATACTCGCGGTATTCAGCGCGAGCAGCGTGCACATGGCCGGCGTAGCGACCGTAGGATTCGGATTAAGCTTCTGGAGCTCCTGCATCGCGCGGATGCCCATCGGGGTCGCGGCATTGCCGAGTCCGAGCAAGTTGGCGCTCATATTGGACAGGATGTAGCCGAGGGCGGGATGGTCCTTCGGGACGTCCGGGAACAACCAGCGGACGACGGGCGCCATCAGGAGCGACAGGCGGCGTACGATGCCCGACGCCTCGGCGATTTTCATCAGCCCCATCCAAAACACGAGGATGCTGATCAGTCCGAAGCAGACGGTAACGCCTGTCTGGGCGCCTGTAAAAGCGGCCTCGGTCACCTGCTGGACGCGACCGTTAGCGGCGCCGAAGACGACGCTGAGCGCGATCATGCCGAGCCAGATCCAGTTGACCATAAGACCGCCTCCCTCTTCGTTATATGTCAATCGGCGGTCGGCGCCTGAGGCAGCAGCTCGACGGCACCGATCGGCTCGTCCTTTAACCGGTACGAGAGTCTTCCTCTGTAGCCCAGCTTGTAATCCGTTGTTTCGGGGCCGTACAGGTCAAGACGGATCTCGACCGCGCTGCGCTCGCCTTCCGCGAACGGATAGCAAAGCGTCGAGGCGGCTATGAAGGGATAATCTTTAACCGCGGCTCCCTTGGCGATCACTTGCTCCATCCGATATGCGGCAAAGCCGTAATCGAGCAGCTTGGCGTGATCGTTCCAGTCGTCCCCGTCGTTCAGCGTCACGGCAGCCAGCTGCCTGCCGTCCCTCGTCGCCGAGCTGACGAGCGTTCGCAGCGCCTGCTTCGTGTAGCCTGTCTTGACGCCGTCGGCGCCTTCATAAAGATTGAGCATTTTGTTTTTGTTGACCCACCGATAGCCCCATTTCTCGCCGGGATTCGGTGCGGTTTTGACTTTGGTACCGACGATTTCCCGAAAAGCAGGGCTATGCAGCGCATAAGCCGCCAGTTTCGCCATATCGTTCGCGCTGGCGAAGTGGCCTTTTTGGTCAAGCCCGCTCGGATTGGCGAAATGACTGTGCGTCATGCCGATTTCCTCGGCCTTGGCGTTCATTAAATAGACGAAGCCGTCCAGAGATCCGCCGACATGCTCGGCGATTGCCGTAGCGGCATCGTTGCCGGAGCGCAGCATGAGCCCGTACAGCATGTCCTTCAGCTTCATTTTCTCCCCGGCCTTTAGATAGATCGAGGAGCCCTCCTTGCCGGCAGCCCGGTTGCTAACTGTCACGATGCCATCCAGATCGCTCAATTCAATCGCGATGATCGCTGTCATAATCTTGGTCGTGCTCGCGATCAGCATCGACTCGTCGCCGTGGCTGCTATAGAGCAGCCTGCCGCTCGCAACGTCGATCAGCGCGGCTGCCTTCGCATGCGTGGACGGCTTGCCGGGCAAAGTTCCTGCGGGCTTTGCATGCGATGCAGGCGCGACAGAAATGTTGCCGGGCTTTGATGCGGATGCGAAAGTAAGGTTGGGCGAAATCCAAAGCGACAACGCAGCCGCCCCGGCCGCCGCAATTTTCAAGACGCGCGCGCGCCGGCGGCTTTTCGTACGAGCTTGCATGAACGGTTTCCTCCCTGAGGGCTTGCTTGTCTGTCAACCGTCTATCCATTGTATGCGGGCATGTCCGCGCTTATGCGGCCGTCTCCTCCCGATGCCCGAACGTAAACAAGCGCAAGGCGAACACCCGATTGGGGCAAGCCTTGCGCTCGTTTTTCGCTGCTCGAGCCAGGGGCTCAGTGCGAGTTCAGGTCGGGATCCGTCGGCATCGAGCCGGCAGTCCGGCGTTCCTCGATCATCATGTCCTTGTCGCCGCGGAACATGCGCTGCAGCTTGTCGACCCAGGTCGGTGCCGCGTCGATCAGCCGTTCGAACAAGTGCGTCTGATTGTCAAGCGGCACGACCTTGACCCCTTGAGCGCCTACGACAAGAAAAGCGATCGGGCTGATCGACACGCCGCCGCCGCTGCCGCCGCCGAACGGCATCTGTACGCTGGCGTTGTGACCGCCGTCTTGATGATTTTGACCTTGCTTGCGATTCGCTTGCTCTTCCATGCCCTGGAATTCGGATCCGCCGGCCGCGAATCCGAAGCCTACTTTGCTGATCGGCAGGATGACGCTCCCGTCCGGCGTTTGAACGGGCTCGCCGACGATCGTGTTGACGTCGACCATTTCCTTGATGTTTTCCATGGCCGTCTGCATCAAGCCTTGAATCGGATGTTCGGACATGCTCTCGCTCGCCTCCTATGCTGTATGCTTGCGCGGCACTCGAATAAATGAAGCCTTCCGCCAGCTATAGGTTAACCGTCGCCCGCGCGGAATATGTAACCCGTAGCGCCGCGATGTCCCGATCCCGCAAGCGATTCGACCGTTCTTACGATTCGGACGCCTGACGGGGAACCGATCGCCAGTCCCGGAACGCTTTACGGAGCGCTGAACCGTATCGCAGACGCGGCAGCAGCTTTATCCCGTGAGCGAGAGCCGTACCGGCCCGGATCCGAAAATCCGCTTCCCATACGACAGACAGCTCGATTCCTGCGTAAACCGGCTCCACTTTGCCGTTCGGATGCGTATTCAATTTGACGAATCGGTCCAGCACGCCGGTGGCGATACCCATGACCGACCAACAAAGCCCTGTCGCTACGGCGGTGGACGCCGCATCGCCCGTTCCGATGCGTATATCCATCCGATAGCGCGTGCATTCGATTTTGCGCAACCCTTCGAACAGCCAGCCCTTCAATTCCCTAACCGACACTAGCATTTCCCGCACCGCGAGCCTCAAGCGCCGTAGGGTTCGCAGATTGATCAGCATACGCCGGGAGCCTGACGATGTCCGGCCGGCAGCCGGCGCCTCCGTCTGCTCCTTCATACGGTAAGACAGGCCTGTCTTCGAGAGCCGGATCGTCGGGATTTCTACATGAAAACGGTACAAGCCGTAAAGCGCGTGCACGATCACGACGAGCTGGTCGAGCTTGCCGCTGCGCGAATATCGGATCCGGAGACGGACAGACGACAGACAAGCTGCGACGGCGGCAGCCAGGAGGCACGCCGCTGCGGCCCAATACCAAAAAACCATACGCTCCCCCGCCTTTCGCATGGGGATAGTATGGCCTCGGCACATGGGTTCATGCGCATAAACAGATTAGAATTCCCAATCGTCGTCTCTCGGCGCGGCAGCCGGGGTACGCGCTTCTTTTTCCTCTTCTTCCCGATCCGCATGAATAGGATCCGGCAAAGGGCCTTCTTCTTCTCTATCATCATCGTCGGCAGGCAGCCCCTCAAGCAGCGCGCGATCCAGATCGTCCATCGACAGCTGTCGGCCTTCGATCCGTTCGAACAGCATCCGGGTACGCTCTTCCATGTCTTCGTCGGCATCGGCCGCGACGACGGGATCCGGCAGGTCCTCGATACCCGATAAGCCGAAGTAATCGAGAAAAGCTTTGGTCGTCCCGTACAAAATCGGACGGCCGATCTGTTCGGCACGGCCAACCTCTTCGATCAAGTCTTTGGCGACAAGCGTCTGCAGGGGCCGCTCGGCCTTGACGCCGCGTATTTCTTCGATCTCTACGCGGGTGATGGGCTGCCGGTAAGCGACGATGGACAGCGTTTCGAGCGCAGCTTGCGAGAGCGGCGTTCGCGCGGGAGAATAGGCGAGCTTTTCAAAATAAGCCGCGTGCTCGGGCGCAGTCGTAAGCCGATAGGTCCCTGCGATCTCCGCGATGCGTATGCCGCGCTTGCGTCTGGTAAGATCTTTCTGCAGATCTTTTACGATGTCGGTGACGACGTCGCCGTCCACCTCGACGATTTCCGCGATCGTCTTTTTTGTCAGCCCGTCTTCTCCCGCTACGAACAGCAGTCCTTCAAGTACCGATTTCAAGGTCGAATAATCCATCGTCGTCGGCCTCCCTTCCCGTCCACGTCAGCACGATCTCGTCGAACAGCCCGCTCTGATGGCAGCTGACCCAGCGCCGCTTCATGAGCTCCAGCACGGCGAGAAAGGTGGCTACGATCTCCTCGCGCACCGGCGAATCGCCGATAAGCTGGGAGAACATTACCTTTGCCTCCCCGGCCGAGCCTCGCGTCTTGAGCACCGACATGATGTCGCGTATTCGATCCTTGACCGATATCTCGTCGCGCCGAATGGCGGAAATCCGATTTCTGCCGGCTGCGCGTCTCAGCGCCTTGCGGAACGCACGGACCAGATCGTCGACGTGCAAACCTTCGACCGGATTGCGCTTAACGCTCGGCTCGAACGGCGACAGATCATAAGGCTCGCGCGTAAACACCAGGCTGCGCTCGAGCTCGTGCTCGCGCAATTGCCCGGCGATCGCCTTGAATTTTCGGTACTCGATCAGCCTGCGGATGAGCTCCTCGCGCGGATCCTCGCCGAAGTCGTCCGCATCCGTCAGCCATGGCTCGTCCGTCACCGGCGGCTTGGGCAGCAGCTGCCTGCTCTTCATCGACAGCAGCGTGGCGGCCATAACGAGAAATTCGCTCGTCACGTCCAACTCGAGCTCCGTCATCGCCTCAAGATAAGACATATACTGATCGGTAATGTCGCTGATCGAGATATCTTCGATGGCGATTTCCGCCTTGTCGATCAGATGGAGCAGCAGATCGAGCGGGCCTTCGAACGATTCCAGCTTGTATAAAACGGTCGTGCCGATATGAATTCACCCTTCCCCAGCGTTCAAGCGATGCCCCGGAAAGCGTGGAAGGCGGCGTAAAGCCCGCCGCCTCCATAAGCTTCCGGCCTTCGGCCGATCCGATCAGCCTTGCAGCGCCCGCGTCAGGTTAGCCATCTCGATCGCGGTCGCCGCGGCTTCCCAGCCCTTATTGCCGGCTTTGGTACCCGCCCGCTCGATCGCCTGCTCGATGCTGTCGACGGTCAGCACGCCGAACACGGTCGGCACGCCGGTCTTGAGTCCGACGGCCGCGACGCCCTTGGCGGCTTCGTTGCAGACGTAATCGAAGTGCGGCGTGGAGCCGCGAATAACGGCGCCGAGCGTGATGACCGCGTCGTATTTGCCGCTCTCAGCCATCTTTTGCGCGATCAGCGCAATTTCGAACGCGCCCGGCACCCAAGCGACTTCGACTTCGTGATCCTCCGCGCCGTGGCGCTTGAACGCGTCGAGCGCGCCGCTAAGCAGCTTGGAGGAAATAAACTCGTTGAAACGGCCGACGACGATGCCATATTTTAACCCTTGGGAGATGAGATTGCCTTCATATACGAATGCCATATTCTTTCATCCTCTCTTCGGCGCTAGGCCGGTCTGTTCGTTTTGTTCGATCGTTTGGAGCGTGGCAAGCGGCTGCTCCTGGTCTTCCGCGAACGAAAGAAGGTGACCCAGTTTGGAACGCTTGGTGCGGAGGTACGATTTGTTGTCCTCGTTTTCGTCCATCTGGATCGGCACGCGCTCCACGATTTCGAGGCCATAGCCTTCCAGGCCGCGGACCTTGCGCGGATTGTTCGTCAGGAGACGAATGCGGCGGACGCCAAGATCTTTGAGGATCTGCGCTCCGATGCCGTAATCCCGGAGATCAGGCGCGAATCCCAATTTAATATTCGCCTCGACCGTATCCAATCCCTCTTCCTGGAGCTGATAAGCGCGAAGTTTGTTCAGCAAGCCGATACCGCGGCCCTCCTGGCGCATATAGAGCAGTATGCCGCGTCCCTCGCGCGCGATCTGACGCATAGCGGCCTCGAGCTGGGGCCCGCAGTCGCAGCGGTGCGAATGGAAGATATCTCCGGTCAGGCATTCCGAGTGCACCCGCAGCAGCACGGGCTCGCTATCGTCGATAACGCCTTTGACGAGCGCGACATGCTCCTTGTTGTCTACTTCGTTGGAATAGGCGACCATCTCGAATTCGCCGAAGTCGGTCGGCATGCGAACGGCAACCTCGCGCTTCACGAGCTTTTCCTTATCGTTGCGATACCGGATCAACTCCTGGATCGAGATCAGCTTCAGGTCGTGCTCCTTGGCGAATAGCTGCAGATCGGGCAGCCGCGCCATCGTCCCGTCTTCCTTGATGACCTCGCAGATGACGGCCGCGGGCTCCGACTCGCACAAAATCGCGAGATCGATCGCAGCTTCCGTATGGCCCGAACGGCGAAGGACGCCGCCCTTTTTGGCGATCAACGGGAAAATATGCCCCGGCTTGCGGAAATCGCCCGGCTTGGCGTCCGGATCGATCAATCCCTTAACGGTCATGGCGCGTTCGTAAGCGGATATCCCCGTTGTGGTGGAAATATGGTCGACGGATACCGTGAACGCAGTGCCATGATAATCCGTATTGTGGCTGACCATCGGCGGAAGTTCGAGCTGCTCTGCCCGCTCTTGGGTGATCGGCGCGCATACGAGTCCGCGAGCCTTCGTGATCATGAAGTTGATCACTTCAGCCGTCGCCTTCTCTGCGAGCGCGATCAGATCGCCCTCGTTTTCCCGGTCTTCGTCATCCACGACGAGAACCATTTTGCCCCGTTTCAAATCTTCGAGCGCCTCATCGATCGTATCGAAAGTCCCATTCTCCATGGCTCGTTTCCCCCTTGTACCTTCCAAGTCAGAAGCCGAATTCTCTCAGCTTCGCTTCCGTGAGCCCCGATGAAGATGCAGCCGGTGCGGCTGGCCGGCCCCCGTGTCTATCGTGCAGCAGATGATCGATATATTTGCCCAAAATGTCGTTTTCTACGTTGACCGAGGCGCCCGGCTGCTTGTTCACGAGCGCCGTCTCCGCCAGCGTGTGCGGAATGATTGATACCGCCAGCGTTCCGGACGTCCGGTCCGCGTCGATAACGGTCAGGCTGATGCCGTCCAGCGTGATCGAGCCCTGCGGCACGACGAGCCGCAGCAGGTGCGACTGTTCGGGCCGCAGTCTAAATACGACGGCGTTCGCTTCGTGCGTGCGGGACACGATCACGGCCGTCCCGTCCACATGCCCTTGCACGATATGTCCGCCGAAGCGGCCGCCCGCTAGCATCGCGCGCTCGAGATTGACGGGCTCCCCCGGCTTTAAATGCTTGAGATTGGTATGCCTGTAAGTCTCCGGCATGACGTCTGCGCTGAAGCTGTTGCCGTTGTAAGAGACGACCGTCAGACAGACGCCGTTCACGGCGATGCTGTCGCCCAGCTTCACGTCTTCCAGCACCTTCCGCGCGGCTACGGTCAGCAGCAGCGCTTCGCCGCGGCTCTCGATCCGCTGCAGCTTGCCGACCTCTTCAATGAGTCCCGTGAACATCCGCTAACCTCCTTCTCCTCGCAGCTGCGGGTATCCGGTCACGCACCAATCTTCCCCGTAGCGCTCGATCGACGCGATCTCGATATGCGCCGCATCTCCCATTAGCTCCGGCCCGCTGAACGCGAAACCCGAGGGTGCGCCGTCGCCGACGATCTTGGGCGCGTAGAACAGCATCATCTTGCCCACGAGGCCATCCTTAAGCAGCGAGCCGTTCAGCACGCCGCCTCCCTCGGCCAAAACGGAACCGATGCCGCGTTCGCCGAGCGTCTTAAGCCCCGCCCTCAGGTCGACGCGCGGCCCGGGACCGCAGCGGATGACGTCGGCGCCTGCATCGGCAAGACGGCTAGCGGCAGCCTCGTCCGCTTCGTCCGTCGTCAGCACGACGGTAGGCGCGACTGCGTTAAGCACGCGCGCAGCCGCCGGCGTGCGAAGACGGGAATCCACGACGATGCGGACGGGATGAAGTCCCGGCACCGCAAGCCGCGTCGTAAGCTCCGGATCGTCCGCAAGCACGGTGCCTGCGCCGACCATGATCGCTTGATGGCGGTGCCGCAGCGTATGAACGGCTTCGCGGGACGACTCGCCCGTAATCCAGCGGCTGTGCCCCGTGCGCGTGGCGATCCTTCCGTCCAGCGTCAGCGCGGTCTTGATCGTCACGAACGGCATGCCCGTAACGATAAAGTGATTAAACGCTTCGTTCAGCGCACGCGCCTCTTCGCCCAATAGGCCGACATCGACCGCAATGCCGCGTTCCCGCAGCTTCGCGATGCCGCTGCCCGCGACGAGCGGGTTGGGGTCCTCGGTCGCTACGACGACGCGGCTCACGCCTTCCGCAATCAGCCGGTCGCAGCAGGGCGGCGTCCGGCCGTAATGGCTGCAGGGCTCGAGCGTGACGTACGCCGTCGCGCCCGACGCTTCGGTTCCCGCCATATTAAGGGCGTGAACCTCGGCATGCGCCTCGCCGCGCTTCAAATGCGCGCCCAGCCCGACGATGCGTCCTTCCTTGACGACGACGCAGCCGACCATCGGATTGATTCCCGTCTGACCGGCCGCGCCAGCCGCAGCTTGAAGCGCGAGGCGCATATAGAACGCGTCGTTCAGCAGCTCCATCCCTCGTCACTCCTTTTCAATAGCTGGCTTGGCAACTTGCCAGATAACGCAAAAAACCCGGAGTGCCTTCCCCCGGGTCGAATAGTCGCACAGCATGAAACAGACCTGCTGCATGTATGAAGAAGTCGTCCGATACGAATGGCGAAATGCCGTTGCATCGATATAGTTTGTGAATTGTAGCACAAACACAATCAATGCATACCGATGTCGCTTTATTCGTAACCGCACTTTCCGCCCTCATTAACACGTTCGGCCGTGCTGCGCTTCCTTCTCCCATCCAGACTGTCACTGTCGGTCCCGGATTCTCACCAGGTCCACCGCCTTGCGCCGTCATCGGAATGAAAGGCGCTCACGCGGGTCACGGACTAACGGCCGTCCTCGCGCGCTTGCCGCAAGGATGCCGAACACCGCCGGTGGGGAATTACGCCCCGCCCTGAAGGTAAGCATCAAAATCGTTCGTCTTCCGTGGTGCCCTGACCGGTTGTCCGTCAGACAACCTATATCCGACTCCCAGAATCGGAATGAACGATTTATAGGCATGTTAGCATCATAAATGAAAAAAAGCAAGGATTTTCATCCTTGCTCGGCCGCACCGTTTAATTCAATAGCTGTTCATCCATTTTACATTTTCAAACACTCCTAAATGCTATTTGATACATTTTGTATCTTTTAGGAGTCATTTGTCAATCACTAAAACGATACCTCACATCGATAGGAAGTTAAAAATCAAAAAGACCCGCTCAAAGAGCGAGTCTAACTTATTATTTAATAACTTACTCGGCGACCGAAATGGACTCGAACTTGTCGCCGCCGTGCAGGGCGTCGACATGCTCCATGCCGGACACGACTTTGCCGAAGACGGTGTGAACGCCGTCGAGGTGCGGCTGCGGCGCGTAAACGATGTAAAACTGGCTGCCGCCCGTGTTCTTGCCGCGGTGAGCCATCGCGAGCGCGCCGCGCTCGTGCTTGTTCGGGTTGATCTCGCAGTCGATCTCGTAGCCGGGACCGCCAGTGCCGTTGCCGTTCGGGCATCCGCCCTGCGCGACGAAGTTCGGAATGACGCGGTGGAAGCTCAGGTTATTATAGAAGCCCGTATTGGCCAGCTTCTCGAAGTTGGCGACCGTGTTCGGGGCGTCCTTGTCGAACAGTTCGATGACGACCTCATTGCCGTTGGCCAGTTTGATCGTGGCTTGCTTGGACATGAAAATCAACGCTCCTTCTCATTCGCTGTTTTTGACTTGTCCCATCATACTACATTTTGAGAAAAAAGGAAAAAGGCCGCCGCAAGCGACGGCCTTCAGCCTGAATGCAAGCTCTCGATGCTCATTGGCAAGCCGGGCAGGACTTACTTCCCTTATGCGCGCACCGTTTGCTTCTGTAGACGCTCCGGCAGCAGATCGTTCCGGGCGATATCCTCGAACGATTCGCGCGCCACGACGAGGTCTGCTTGTCCGTCCTTCACGAAGACGACTGCAGGACGGCGAATACGGTTGTAGTTGCTCGCCATCGCATAGTTATAGGCGCCGGTGCAGAATACCGCCAGCAAGTCGCCGGACTGCACGGCAGGCAGCTTGAGGTCCCAGATAAGCATATCGCCGCTCTCGCAGCACTTGCCCGCGACCGATACGAGCTCGGTTGCTTCCTCTTCGGGGCGGTTGGCAAGCACGGCTTCATACTTGGATTCATACAGCGCAGGGCGCGGATTGTCCGTCATGCCGCCGTCGACGGCAATGTACTTGCGGACGCCCGGGATGTCCTTGCTGGTGCCAACCGTGTACAGCGTCGTGCCGGCATCGCCGACGATGCTGCGGCCCGGCTCGACCCAGATCTCGGGCAGCGGATAGTCGGCAGCCGTGAACGACGAGATAATGGCGCCCGTAATCGCCTCGACATAGGTTGCGACCGGCAGCGGCGTGTCGCCTTCGACGTAGCGGATGCCGAAGCCGCCGCCCAGATTGATAACGGAAAACGTCTTGTCCAGCTTCGCGCGCACTTCAAGGGAGAATGCGGCAACCTTTTCGACTGCCATGCGGAAGCCTTCGACCTCGAAAATTTGCGAGCCGATGTGCGAGTGAACGCCGAGCAGGTTGAGCTGCGGCTGGCCGAGCGCCTCTTCGACGGCGCGAAGCGCGGTGCCGTTGCCGATGTCAAAGCCGAACTTGGAATCCTGCTGGCCTGTGGAAATGTAGTCGTGCGTATGCGCTTCGACGCCCGGCGTCACGCGCAGCAGAATGTTGACCTTCTGTCCGCGCTCGGCGGCGATCGCGTTAAGCAGCGCGAGCTCGGTGAAGTTGTCGACGACAAAACAGCCGATGCCGGCATTCAACGCCATCTCGATCTCGTCCGGCGTCTTGTTGTTGCCGTGGAAGTGAATGCGCTCCGGCGGAAATCCGGCCTGCAGCGCCGTATACAGCTCGCCGTCCGAGACGACGTCGAGGCTCATGCCTTCTTCCTCCGCAACGCGGCACATCGCCATGACGCAGAAAGCCTTGGATGCGTAAGCGACCTGGAACTTGAGGCCCGTCGCCTTGAAGGCTTCGACGTATTCGCGGGCGCGCTGGCGCACGAGCGCCTCGTCTACGACGTAGAGGGGCGTTCCGAACTTCGCTGCGAGATCAAGCGTGTCGACGCCTCCGATTTCAAGATGACCTTGGTCATTGATACGGCTGGTACCGTGAAAATACATGTATGATTTCCCCTTTTCGGACTGGAATTCGATCGCGGCGTAAGGTTGGACCGGTCGCATAAGGCGACGCTATACGCGATAATCTGAGTATATCCCAGTATGCGATTTGGGGAAATGGAGGATTTGGCGCAACTTTTGCATTCCTTCGCGCCAGAGGCTGCAAGACGTCTTATACAGGCTGCTTGTCGCTCTGTTTCGGCCTGTAAATCGATGGCCTCATTCGGCTCTTCGGGAGCGGTCTGCGCAGTAATACGTTGAGCAGCGCCGGACCGTTGAAAGGAATGAACGGCCACATATAAGGCGTGTTGTACGAACGGATCATGACCAGGGAGATAAGCATGATCGCGGCGCAGGCGGCAAACCCGGGCAGCTGGAACATAAAGACGGCGAGGAGCAGCACAAGCCGCACGATGCGATTCGCGAGACCAAGTTCATAGCTGGGCGTCGCAAAGGTTCCGATCGCAGCCACCGCCATGTACAAAATGACTTCGTTGATAAACAACCCCGTTTTGACGGCGATATCCCCGATCAAAATTGCCGACACCAGCGACATGGCGGTTACGAGCGGCGTCGGCGTATGAACCGCGGCCAGGCGCATGAGGTCGACGCCGATCTCGACGAGCAGAAACTGCAGAATGAGCGGCAAATCGCCTGTTTTGTCCGCGCCGAGGAACCATAGCCATGAAGGGCGAAGCTCCGGCGATTCTGCGTACATGTACCACAGCGGCATGAGGAACATGGAGGACAGCAATCCGAAAAAACGGATCCAGCGCAAATACGTTCCGATGAACGGACTTTGACGGTTCTCTTCCGCATGCTGGATCAAGTCGAAGTACGTGGTCGGCAGCATCATAACGCTTGGCGACGTATCGACGAGCACGGTCACGCTCCCGTCGAGCAGGTGCGATGCGACGACGTCCGGACGCTCGGAGTACCGCACTAGCGGGAACGGATTCCATCCCGTCTTGACCGTGACCTCTTCGAGCTGCTTGTCCGCGAGCGGAATGCCGTCGATTTTGACCGATTTAATCTTATCCCTTACCGATTCGACGAGCTTGGTGTCCGCAACGTCGTCGATGTATACGATCGCGACGTCCGTTTGCGTGCGCTCGCCGACCTTCGTAATCTCAAAGCGCAGCTTCGGATCGCGCAGCCGGCGACGAATCAACCCGACATTCGTCAGCAAGCTTTCGGTAAAGCCGTCTTTACTTCCTCGAACCACCTTTTCGAGCTCGGGCTGCTCCGGCTGCCGTCCAGGATATTGCCTGACGTCCATCAGCAGGACCCGCGGCTCGCCGTCCACATAAAACGCGGCATTCCCCACGAGCACGTCGTTCACCATTTCGGTAAACGAGTCGACCTCGCGGATTTGAATCGACGGCATGTAATATTTCAAGAAACTTTCCAGGGCGTCATGGCTGACGCTTTCGGGCGTCAGATAGGAGAGCCGTTTTAATACTTCGGTCAGAGCGGTGTCTTTCGCGAAGCTGCTTAAAAACAACAGCCCCGTACGACATCCGCTAAAGGTCATTTCCCTTATTTGCACATCGAAGGAAGCCGACATGCCCAACGTCTTCTTTACCTTTTCCAGCCAATCGTCCATCTCGGCCGGCATGATATCCTCAGGCTTCTTTTCGGTATCGGTCCGTTTAGCTTGCTTTTCGTTCCGCTCCTCGTCGTGCCTGACAAACTTCTCCTTGCCCGTGCGCCTCTTCCGTTCCGGATCGGCAGGTATCAAGGGCCGAATCGACGGTATTCCCTCTTCTTTCGTATCAGCATTCAAGCGAGGGCCGCCTTCCTTGTTCAGCTCCATGCTTCCGTGTTCCGTCATATCCATGCTTGCCCCTCCTGTCATTCATGCATCGGTTGGAACAACAGCCAATCCGCCAGCGAACCCGCCACTTTTCCGAGCACCATCGCGATCAGCAGCGCGAACAGATAAGGCCCGAGCCGCAGCCGCTTGGCGACGATCGGTATGACATTCAGCACCTCGGTCAGCGCCGCTGCCAGCATCCCGACGAAGATCCCCTGGAAAATCGCCGGTACGAGCAGCCATCCTTTCCCAAGGGACATCCGCCAGTCGAATAGGTCGGCACAGTTAAAGCCGATCACGCCTGCGAGCAGCGCGGATTCGAATACCGCCGAACGCCTGTAGGCGCGGGTCAGCTGCACTAGCCTCGGCACGAGGTCCAGTACGATTAGCAGCGCAACGAAGGCGCTCCCGACCGCGAAGCCGCCCGATAGTCCGACGATCGCGACGAGCGCTTCGCCGCCAAGCTCACGCATCCGGTCCCGCCTCCCGCTCTCTGGCTTTGGCATACTCCTCCGTGATGACGTAGTGGTTCACGTTTTCCTGATACATGAACATCTCGACCTCCAGCGGATTCGGTTCGTCGTTCAGCCGTTTACGGAAGACGCGGTTGAAAAAGATCAGCATGCCGAGGCCGACACCGAGCGAATACGGAATTTCGAACAACAAGGCATGACGGTCCGGACGGCCCGTAAGCAGCTCGATGATACGCCGCTGGACGACCGGCATGTCCACGTCCGCATGAAAGTTCATGATGGCCATGCCCGAACCGAAAAACAGCAGCAGCCAAGCGGCGACAAGCAGCGTATATCTTGGCTTCACCTTGCCCTCGGGCGTCGTTTCGAGCAATACGTGCGGCTCTCCGAATGTTTCGACCGTCAGATCGGGGTCGAAGCGTCGAATCAATCTTACAATCTGAAGCATGTCGATCATCAGCAAATTGCCGTCTTCTGGGCGCATTTTCCAAACGATTAATTCCTGAATCCGATCTTCGTAACGGCGATCGGTCTCGATGGACGCAATGTCTCCCAGCTTGACGACAGCGCCAGGTCTCACGTCGACGCGCCTTCGCAGGCGCAAATATACGGTTCCAGCCTTCAACCGCCGCACCTCCAGCGATCGTTTCCCTGTAGTATGAAGCAACGCCAGGCATCCCATCCGATCCCAATGTAAAAAAAGACCGTGCATCCCGTAATCCGGGCACACGGTCTTGTCTTTCAATTCGCGCTCGCGTTGCTGAAACGCAGGATCATTGAGCAATTTGCTCCTTAATGCTTTGCAATATTTTCTTCTCGAGGCGGCTTACCTGCACTTGCGAGATGCCCAGCCGGCCGGCGACCTCGGATTGCGTCTGATCGCGGAAATACCGCAGGTAAACGATTAGCCGCTCTCGTTCGGACAAAGCTTGAATGGCCTGTGTCAATGCAAGCTTGTCGAACCACTTCTCCTGCGCGTCGTCCGAGATCTGGTCCATCAGCGTGATCGGGTCGCCGTCGTTCTCGAACACGGTCTCGTGTATGGAGGTCGGCGGCTTGTTAGCCTCCTGGGCGAACACGATTTCTTCCGGCGTAACGCCCAGACGTTCGGCGACCTCGCCGATGGTCGGCTGCCTCCCGAGCACCTTGGACAGCTCGTCCTTCGTTTTTCGCACCTTGCCCGCCATTTCCTTCAGCGACCGGCTGACCTTAAGCGTACCGTCGTCTCTCAAAAAGCGCTGGATCTCGCCGATGATCATCGGCACCGCATAAGTAGAAAACTTGACCTCGTAAGAGAGATCGAACTTGTCCACCGACTTCAGCAGTCCGATACAGCCGATCTGGAACAAATCATCCGGGTCGTACCCGCGGCCGGCGAAGCGCTGCACGACTGACCAGACGAGTCTG
Organism: Cohnella sp. GCM10012308; assembly: GCF_042649185.1. Lineage (NCBI taxonomy): Bacteria > Bacillati > Bacillota > Bacilli > Caryophanales > Paenibacillaceae > Cohnella > Cohnella sp. GCM10012308. Next base: position 51,694 of record NZ_JBHRYU010000034.1, on the reverse strand, counting down.
ATGTTGCTCGACACCAACGTGTCGCGTGCTGCCGAATCGCCCGATTGACTAAGCGCAATGAGCCTTTTGACCTCCGCATCTTCAAGATAACCCGGCGGCGAAGATCGTTTCCATTCGATATCCATGCCCCCAACCCCTGCCGCGGTATTAGTTGAACAATGCTTTTTTAGACTCGATGCGCTTCTTCATTCTGAGGCTCGTCCCTTGCCGAGGCGCGCTTGTCGCCTCGAACTCGTCCATGAAATTCTCCATAATCGTGAAGCCCATGCCCGAGCGCTCCAGCTCCGGCCTTGAAGTGAACAATGGTTGACGCGCGATATCGAGGTCTTCGATGCCGCGGCCTTCGTCCCGAATCATAATCGAGATCGTATCGCCCGCTATCTCTACCTCGAGATGGACGGTTCCAGTAGGATCGTTATCGTATCCGTGGATGATGGAGTTGGTGACGGCTTCGGATACGACCGTTTTGATATCGTTGATCTGTTCCATCGTCGGATCGAGCTGCGATACGAAAGCGGCGACGGCGACCCGCGCGAAAGCTTCGTTTTCCGATCTTGCGGCAAAGGAGAGTTTCATATGGTTGTCGATGCTCATGATACGACCTCCAGACCGGCCAGCGCCGAGCGTTCATTGTCATAGAACGATAGAATCTTAAACAAGCCTGACAGCTCGAACAGACGCTTGACGTTGTCGTGCGCATCGCAGACGACCATCCGGCCGCCGCGTCCTTTTACGAGCTTGTAGCGCCCCAGGACGACGCCGAGTCCCGAGCTGTCCATGAACTGCAGATCTCTCAGGCTGAGCACGACATGGTCGCACCTGCCGCGCAGTATCGCGTCCTCCATCTTGAAGCGGACGATATCCGCCGTATGATGGTCCAATTCCCCTCTCAAGCGAACGATGAGCACGTTGCGCTGTTGCTCCAGTTCCACCTGCAAACTCATTTCCGATTCTCCTCTCATGCGCCCTCAAGTTTATGGTAGATGCATATCTTTCTACGAGCCGCTTCCTCATTCCTGCTCTCCGACAAAACTAGAAGAAGCCTACAAAAAGACGACAAAATACGCAAAGCAGCGGAGACGATTTTTCGTCCCGCCGCCTTGCGTAAGCTCATTTTCCGCCTAAAAACAACTTGCCCGTAGAGCGCTTGAGCAGCGTCCAATATCCCGCCTTATCCACGTGCTGCGGCGCTTCGATCGGAAACTCCGCGATCACTTCGTTGCCCCGATACACGATCAGCTTGCCGACCTGCTGACCGGCGGTTACCGGCGCCGTAACCTTGTCTTGAATCGCCAGCTCGTGACGGATTTCCTTGCCGCCCTCGCCCTTGCGAACGAGCACGCTGTAAGAATGCTTCGCCGTCAAAGGCAGCTCGGCGGATTCGCCTTTTTCGATCTTAAGCTTGCCGATCGTATCGCCGGCCTTGTAGATTTGTACGTTCGAATATTGCGAAAACGCATAATCCAGCAGCTTCGAAACTTCCGCGTTTCGCGTCTTCGTGTTGGGCTCTCCCATCACGACGACGATCATACGGAGATTGTCCCGCTTCGCCGTGGCGGACAAGCAAAACTTCGCTTCGCTCGTAAATCCGGTTTTCAGGCCGTCCGCACCCGGATAAAAACGCACGAGCTTGTTCGTATTGACGAGCCAAAACGGCTTTTCCTTGTCCTTACGAAGGTAATCCTGATAGGCCCCCGTGTACTTGGTAATCTCCGGATGCTTCAGCAGCTCCCTCGACATTACCGCGATATCGTGAGCCGACGACACATGTCCCGCTGCCGGCAGACCGTTGCAATTCGCAAATCGCGTATCCTTCATGCCAAGCTCTTCCGCGCGCTTGTTCATCATTTTCACGAACTCTTCTTCGCTACCGGCCAATTTTTCAGCCAGCGCGACCGATGCGTCGTTGCCGGATGCCATCGCTACGCCCTTAAGCATGTCGTTCACCGTCATCTGCTCGCCCGGCTCAAGGAATATTTGCGATCCGCCCATCGACGCCGCGTATTCGCTTGTCGACACCTGGTCCGTCAGCTTGATCCGATCATCGTCGATCGCTTCCATAACGAGCAGCATCGTCATGATTTTGGTGATGCTTGCCGGCGGTAATGCCGAATGGCTGTTCTTTTCGTAGACAACGGTACCGCTGTCCGCGTCCATCAGTACGGCTGAACGTGCATTCGCGGCAAGGTCTGTTTGAGGACCGCTTGACTGCGGGCTCGCGCTTTCCTTCGCCCAAGCCGATGCGGGGATCAGCAGTGAAGCAGCGATACTAAGCGTCAACGCCCGTCCCCAAGGACGTCTGTGATGTTTATGTTGCTGGTGGCTCAAGAATGATGTCCCTCCTGCCGGCCGGCCAAGTCGCCGCCCTGGAATCGTCTTGAGAACTAGTGTGCCCGCAGCATATGCATCATATTCCAAGTTGTGGAGGTGGGCCGAAAGTCATCTTGAATAGTTTGGAGAAATAATCGGAAGGGCGGGAAAAGGGGTGGAATTTTTTGGTGGACTCACGGTGATATATAGCGTTGCAACACGTTTCAAGGCTTATCCCTTTCGCTCAACAGCTTAACACTTTCGTTTTTCCTCATGTTTAACAACGTTATACGTGCGTGTTTATATCTCCTTTATACCCTCGCTCAATAAGAGTGCTGAGTTGACACCTTTGACGACGATTAATATCGTTTAGTGCTTATATCGAAATGATCGTTTAAACTTTTTTAGTAACGAGGAGTATACGCTGCCGCCAAAACGAATGTGACAATTCAGGGGTTCTACGCCGCTCTGTAAGACGATAAGTGCCGGCGCTTTCGCTGCGTCAATTCACGATAAGTTATGGATTTTAGCGAGCTGCATGAGAGCAGTAGATGGTCCATCATCAGCATTCTGCTGCTCGAGAAATTGAACACAAATGTTTGATGGTTTAAATAAGCTTGCAGATGCTTGGGTCCTAATCCTTGGAGGACGTGATCGAACCAATGCATGACATGCATCAGGACGGCTGATAGCGGCTTATGACTCTTCATTCCGCGATAGGCGTAAGTATTCACTTTTTTAAATTCGATCTCTACGTGATGCTCTGAGAAAACATCATAAACATACCGTGTCAACAACCGCGATCGGCCGGCTAAATGCAAATCCATCTGCGCCATTTTAACAGCCACAATATCCTCGCCGTCTAGCTCGGCCCCGATCACGATGGGTTGATCCGTCGGTTCAGGGACCAAGCTCGAGAAACAACGCCAACCGTAGATGCCTCCCGTCACCGCAACAGATCCGCGCAGCTTCTGCTGCTCGGCTTCAATAGACAATGCATCCCGCAGCTTATGTCCGATCAGCCAAGCGGTCTTGTATGTCACGCCTAAAATTTCAGCCAACTCGACGGATGTGCTTTCTTCAGCAAGCCACTGCATGGCTCTAAACCAGTGACGTAACGGCGTTCGCGTTCCATGCATGACGGTCCCCGCTGTCACCGACGTCTGATGACGGCAAGAGGAACAAACGTACAATGGATTCTTGCGAGTCCGGATTACGGAGCAGTGTGAATAGCGACAAATCGGACAACGAAATCCATGGGGCCAACGCGCTTGACGAAGGGCATCGCTTCATTGCTCCTCCGTCCACGTCTCCCACGGACCATCCGGAAATACGGTTACGATCACGAAAGCACCTCCCAAAAACACGAACTCGTGTTCTTATTTTAATTGAAAGCCAGCTTAATTGTCAACGGAATCCAAAAATCTTGCTGAACGAAAGGTATAAGCCCCGAAACGCGTTTTGGGATATAATCAAGGAGCTGAAATCCATTATTTTCCACAATAAAAAAACACCTCTCCGACGGAAGAGGTGAGGTGCTTTGAAGTAAATTTGAGCGTTATTGTACGATCCCGTGGAGTAACGGCCTATGCGGGCCTTGCTCAGCCCCAAGCCGGTAGGCGGATAGAACGGACTGGACGGCGCTTGCGGCTCGCTCGTCGTCAGCGCGCACATAAAGCGTGGCGAGCAAATCTCCTTCGCGAACGAAGTCGCCGGGCTTGGCCGCAAGTTCGATTCCGACCGCATAGTCGATCACGTCGTCCTTGGTCGCACGTCCCGCGCCCAGTGTCATGGCAGCCAGGCCGATCGCTTCGGCTTCGATGCCCAGCACGTAGCCTTCTCCGGCAGCAGGTACAGGAAGATGAAGCGGCGCCTGGGGGAGCTTCGACAAATCCTCCGTGACGCCGGGATCTCCGCCCTGAGCCGTCACGAAGGCAGCGAACTTGCGAAGCGCTTCGCCGGAGGAGATGGCCGCCTCCAGCCTTTGGCGAGCAGCGTCGGTATCATCGGATACGCCGCCGAGGATTAGCATATGGCTGGCGAGCACGAGCGAGACTTCCCTCAGGTCTTCGGGTCCCTCGCCTCGCAGTACCTCGATCGCTTCGCGTACTTCAAGCGCGTTGCCGATCGTGCGGCCGAGCGGCTGGTCCATGTCGCTGATGACAGCTACGGTACGTCGGCCGACCTGGTTGCCGATGGCGACCATGGCGGTGGCCAGGATAGCGGCATCCTCAGGCGTCTTCATGAACGCCCCGTCCCCCGTTTTAACGTCCAGCAATATCGCATCCGCACCGGCCGCTATTTTTTTGCTCATGACGGAGCTCGCGATAAGCGGGATGGATTCGACCGTGGCAGTCACGTCGCGAAGCGCGTACAGCTTCTTGTCCGCGGGAGCGATATTGCCGCTTTGGCCGATGACCGCGACGCCGATCTCGTCCACCTGCGCGAAGAAGCCGTCGCGGCTAAGTTCCGTCCGGAAACCCGGGATCGATTCGAGCTTGTCGATCGTGCCGCCCGTATGGCCGAGACCTCTGCCGCTCATCTTAGCGACCGGCACGCCGCAAGCCGCGACGAGGGGAGCGACGATCAACGTCGTCTTGTCGCCCACGCCGCCCGTGCTGTGCTTGTCCACTTTAATGCCGGCGATCGACGAGAGATCCACGGTATCTCCGGAGTTTGCCATCGCAAGGGTCAAGGCGGCAGTCTCTTTATCTGTCATGCCCATATAACAGACTGCCATGGACCATGCCGAAATTTGATAGTCGGGTATCGTGCCGTCTACGAGGCCCTTGATCAAAAAGCCGATCTCGTCCTCGCTTAATTCGCCGCCAAACCGTTTTTTGCGAATGATGTCTACGGCTCTCATGGTCGCAGCGTCCTCCTTAACAGGGTTGCCTTAGGTTACGTCTACAACTTCGGTAGCAATGCGAGTACGAGCCTGATAAACTGCTGCTTGACGCGTTCCGTCGTCTCCATGACTTCTTCGTGGGACAACGGCTGATCTAGTATGCCTGCCGCCATATTGCTGATACAGGAAATGCCGATTACCTCGAGCCCCGAATGACGCGCGACCAGAACCTCCGACACGGTCGACATGCCGACGGCATCGGCTCCGATGACCCGGAGCATCCGAATCTCGGCCGGGGTCTCGTAATTCGGGCCGAGCAGTCCGGCGTAAACGCCTTCCCGCACCGGAATGCCAAGTTCGGCAGCCGTTTCTTTGGCGATCTGACGCAATCTGCGCGTGTAGGCATCGGACATATCGGGGAAACGGACGCCGAGCGCATTGTCGTTCGGACCGACCAGCGGGTTCCGTCCCGTCAGGTTCAGATGATCGGAAATGATCATCAGGTTGCCCGGCTCGTAAGCCAAGTTTACCCCGCCTGCCGCATTAGTCACGAACAGCGTCTTGATGCCCAGCAGTTTCATGACGCGCACGGGCAGCGCCGTGCGCTCGGGCTCGTAGCCTTCGTACATATGAAAACGCCCGCGCATCAGTGCGACCGGACGCCCCTGGAGCCGCCCGACGACAAGCTCGCCAGCATGTCCTTCAACGGTCGATACGGGGAAATGAGGAATATCCTCGTAAGGAATCGTCACTGCCTCTTCCATTTCGTCGCCGATGACGCCGAGTCCGGATCCGAGAATGAGACCGACTTCCGGACGCAAGTCCGTACGCTCGGAGATATACGCCGCTGCTTCTTCAATGATGTTGATGGTGGGATAAACCAATGGAAACCGCTCCTTAGACTCGAATGAAATATTAAATCAGCTTGTCGAGAAAGCTGGTGCCGTGCGCAGTCTTCGAAACGCCGAAGTTGTCGGCGATCGTCGCCGCAAGATCGGCGTACGTCGCCAGCGTGCCCAGATTGCCGGGTTGCTGCAGCGAAGGTCCGTACGCGAGGATCGGCACGTATTCCCGGGTATGGTCGGTTCCCGGATGGACGGGATCGTTGCCGTGGTCAGCCGTGATGACGATGAGGTCATCGGGGCCAAGTCGCTGAAGCAGCGCGGGCAGGGCTTCGTCGAACGCTTCGAGCGCGCGGGCATAACCCGCCACGTCGCGACGATGACCGTAAAGCGAATCGAAATCGACGAGATTCGTAAACAGCAAGCCTTCAAATCGGCTTTCGAGTTGGCGGATCGTCGTCTCGACACCGTCCTGGTTGCTTTTCGTCGGAATCGACTTCGTGATGCCTTCGCCGCAAAAAATATCGTTAATCTTGCCGACGGCGATCACGTCTTTGCCCGCCTTCTTGAGCGCATTCAGCACGGTCGGTTCCGGAGGCTTGACTGCATAGTCATGCCTGTTCGACGTGCGCTGGATGCTGCCTGGCTTGCCGACGTAAGGCCTGGCGATCACACGGCCGACGGAATATTCGTCTTTGTTGGTCAGCCTGCGGGCAATACGGCAAGCCTCGTAGAGCTCCTCCAGAGGAATGACATCCTCATGCGCAGCGATTTGGAATACGCTGTCCGCCGACGTGTAAACGATCCAGGACCCGCTGCGCATTTGTTCCGCGCCAAGCTCGTCCAAAATCTCCGTGCCCGAAGCAGGCTTGTTGCCGATGACGCTGCGTCCGGTTTCCTTCTCGAAAGCCTCGATCAGCCCTCTAGGAAATCCGTTCGGGAACGTTCGAAAGGGCTTCTGGATTTTCAGCCCCATCAACTCCCAATGCCCGGTCATCGTATCCTTGCCGATCGACACCTCCGCCATTTTGCCATAATAGGCCCCGGGGGCGTCTTCCGGCTGCCAATCGCCGAGCGGAGCGATATTGCCAAGACCTAGGCGCCTCAGGTTCGGCAGCGACAATCCGGTCGGTCCCTCCGCGATATGCCCTAAGGTGTGCGATCCCGCGTCGCCGTAGTCGGCCGCGTCGGGAAGTTCGCCGATGCCGACACTGTCGAGCACGATGACGGCCATTCTTCTAAAAGGCATGCTTGATGTCCTCCCTCGTACTCCGTAGTTCGTTTACTCTTCCTCGTCTCTCTGCCCGCCGCGGGTGCGGGGGTGGAAACTGTCGTACACGTCTCTAAGCTTAGCCTTGCTTGAAGGCTGGTACACCTGTGTCGCCGTCAAATCCGCGTGCCCAAGCATCTCCTGGACCGAACGCAGATCGGCGCCGTTGTCGACGAGATGATAGGCAAAGGAATGCCTGAGCGTATGCGGGGTCACTTCGGTGCTGACGCCGGCCGATGCCGCATGCTTTTTGATCAGCTTCCAGAAGCCTTGCCTGGTCATCCGGCTGCCCAAATGGCTGATGAACAAGGCATTTTCTACCGCGGCGTCGCGCAGCAGCCTTGGTCTGGCTTCCTGCAAGTATTTTATCATCCAATCGCGGCACATGGAACTGATCGGGATCATTCGTTCCCTTCCGCCCGTTCCGCGGCAGGCCAAAAGACGGAGATCGGTCCGCACGTCCGCGACGTCCAGGTTCGTAAGTTCGGTGACGCGCATGCCCGTCGCATACAGCGTCTCGAGCATCGCGCGGTCCCGGACGCCGGCCTCGTCGCTCAGGTCCGGCGCTTCAAGCAGCCGTTCAACGTCGGATAAAGAGAGAGCGCGCGGGGATCTTCGCTCCGCTTTGGGGGCCGCCAGGCGCAATGCAGGATTAGCCGCCGTCAACCCGGTCTCGAGCGCAAATTGAAAAAAGGCCTTAAAAGAGACGATCCTTCGAGAGATCGTTGCGTTCGTTCTTCCCTGTTCCTTGAGCCGGTTCAAATAAGCGGACAAGTGAAAGGGCTTGATGTCCGCCGTCCTAACGATATCGTCATGCGCCTGCAGCTCGCGCGCAAGATCTTCCAGATCGCGGCGGTACCCGTCCAGCGAGTTGGCGGCCAGATGTCTCGTCGCCTTCAGGTGAGACAGAAACGGATTGATGTCCTGGTTCATGGGGCAGTTTCCTTCCTCGTTTGCCTATACCGCTTAATTCCACGTCCGCCGCCGCGAATCCTGCCCCGCCGTTATTCTCCCAGCCAGTAAAACAGCCGCAGCCTGTCCGCTTGGGACGAAGGGCCGCTATCCGAACCGTCGGCGCCGAACACTTTTTCGGCCCGCCCTTCGGGCACGCGATACGGATCGAGAGGCGACAAGGCTGTCTGCAGCCAGCCGTAAGCGTAATGAGAAGCTACCGTCAAAGACAAAAACAATAGCGTAAATTGCAAACGATCCCACCATTTGCCGATCGACCGATCCATACGAACGCCTCCTTCTTGCTCGTCCCTGTCTACAATCACCGTATGATCGACCGAGGACGATCATGCCCGGGCCAATGCCACGGTCGCTGCACCAACGGGCGCTATCGCCCGTAAACTGCTCGCGAACGATTAACGGCGAATAGCCGTCCGGGGGCGAACGTGTCATGAAGGAGACGATCCGCAAGCTCGCACGGCAGTTTAAAGCCGGCCGCAAAACGGCTGGCCGAACGACGAGAAACGTCATTGTGCTCAAAAACAAAAAGGGCTATGACGACTGCATCAGGCACCTGAAGGCCGCGGGCATTCGTCCCGTCAAAACCGTGCGACGTTGCCGCTTGATCGGCTGCGAGGCGCCTCGCAACGTCGACTGGACGTCATTAAAACGACATCCCAGCGTTGCCTATATCGAAAAGGACCGCCTCGTCAAGGCGCACGGCAAACCCGTTAAATCGGGGCCAAGCCGCGGAAAGCAGACGAATAGAAGCTGTCGAATCGATCCTGCTAAAATCCCTTGGAACATCGCCCGCATCGAAGCGCCGCCGGTTTGGAAGCGGACGCTGGGCAGATGCGCGAAACTCGCCGTCGTCGATACGGGCATCGGTCCCAATCCCGATTTATCCGTAGCCGGAGGCGTCAATACGATTAACGGCGGTTCGTTCAAGGACAACAACGGACACGGCACGCACGTCGCCGGAATCGCCGCGGCTACCGGACGCAAGCGATTATATGGCGCTGCGCCCAAGGTTCGGCTATATGCCGTCAAGGCGCTCGACGAATTCGGCTTCGGCTTTGTCTCCGATATCGCCGAGGGTATCGACTGGTGCGTCAAAAACCGCATGGACGTGATCAATATGAGCTTCGGCCTGGCGGGAGAAAGCCGCGTCCTTCGGGAAGCCGTCGCTCGCGCAAGGCGCAAGGGCATCGTCATGACCGCATCCAGCGGCAACGACGGCCCGAACAACGCCCGCATCGACGCGCCTGCGAGATACGCCGGCGTGCTTGGCATCGCCGCCACGACGAGGCGTAATCGCGTGGCATCGTTCTCAAGCCGAGGGAGAGGGATCGCGCTGTCCGCGCCGGGCGTAGACATCTTGTCGACCGCCCCGGGACACGGCTACGTGCGCATGAGCGGCACCTCCATGTCCTCGCCGCACGTTGCCGGCGGCGCGGCGCTGCTGCGCTCGCTGGCACCGGGCAAGCCGGCCGCCTGTATCGCGCGCAAGCTCGTTGCGAACGCCAAGCCGCTGCCGGGCGGCCGCCGGGCGGTGGGCGCCGGCCTGCTCCAGGTCGCGCCGGCGGCCGAGGCGCTCCGTCCCGGGCGCTGCCGCCCTTCCTGTGCGGGCAGCCGCTTGCGCGTCAAGCGTAGACGCAGAGGCTGATGCTGACGATGACGCAACAAGCGCGCGAGGTTCGCTTATAATCGCGCGTGTAAAATGACGAAAAAATCCCCGAGCCCTGTTGCGGCTTGGGGATTTTTGCATAGGCGTGTAAAGGCTCAGAGCAGCGACTCGATCTCTTCGGCCATCGTCTCGGGTGTTTCCTTGGGCTCGAAACGCTTGGCGACGCGTCCTTCGCGGTCGATGACGAACTTTGTGAAGTTCCAGGCGATATCAGCCCCGCCCGTCTCGCCCTTTAAGTATTTGAACAGCGGCAGCGCTTCGTCGCCGTTGACGTCAGCCTTGGCGAAAAGCGGGAACGTCACGCCGTAATTCAGCTTGCAGAAGCTCTCGACTTCCTCTTCCGTACCGGGCTCCTGCTCCGCGAATTGGTTGCAAGGAAAACCGAGGACGACAAGGCCTTGGTCCCCGTATTTCTCGTAAAGTGCCTGCAGTCCTTCGTATTGCGGAGTCAGGCCGCACTTGCTGGCGGTATTGGCGATGACGAGAACCTTGCCTTGGTATTCGGACAGGTCGACTTGTTCGCCCCGGATGGAAGGCGCTTTGAATTCGTATACGGACATCGTTTATTCCCCTCTCTTATCGGCGGCTCCGACAGGCTGCAGCGCAGTCATCAGCTCGCTCATTTGACTGCGGATCTTTAACAGCATCTCGACGTTCACGCCCGACTGGCAAAATACCTTTTCCGGCACTTCCAACGCCTTTTCCCTAAGCGCCACGCCCGCTGCCGATAACCGGATCAGCAGTTGACGCTCGTCGCCCGAATCCCGCGAACGGGTAAGGAGACCTTGCGCTTCAAGCTTCTTGAGCAGAGGCGTCAGCGTGCCCGAATCCAGGAACAAGCGCTCGCCGAGCTCCTTAACGCTCACGGAGTCCCGCTCCCACAGCGCCAGCATGGCAATATACTGCGTATAGGTCAAGCCCAGCTCCTTGAGAACGGGCTGATACAGCCTCGTGATCTCTTTGGCGCAGGCGTAGACGGCAAAGCAAGTTTGGTTTTCCAGCTTCAACGCTTCTTCGGAAGACATGGAACCTCCTCTCCTTTCTACGGTCAACGATCGTGATCGCATATCATCAGCACGCACAATTAAATTGCCTGCAATCGAATCAAATCCAATATTATATTTACGGCTGTCCCGTGTCAATGACTTGACTTTTTATTTTAATTGCATACAATTTAATTTGACGAGATTAAAAGAAGGAGGAATTCCCCATGTCGATATACGATATTGAAGTCTCCGACGCGCGGGGCACGATGCACCCCCTTTCCGAGTACAAAGGCCAAGTGCTGCTGATCGTGAACACGGCGACCAAGTGCGGCTTCGCTCCTCAGTTCAAGGGCCTTCAGAAGCTTTACGATAAGTACAAGGACGAGGGATTTGCCGTACTCGGGTTCCCGAGCAATCAATTCGCCAACCAGGAACCGCTCGAGGACGAGGCCATTGCGCAAGCGTGCGAGCTTAACCATGGCGTGAACTTCCCGCTCTATGCGAAAATCGACGTCAAAGGCAATGACGCGCATCCGCTCTTCAAGCATTTGACCCGCGAAGCGCCAGGCTTGCTCGGAACAAGAAAAATCAAATGGAATTTCACCAAGTTTCTCGTCGGCCGGGACGGCAAGGTCATTAAGCGCTACGCGCCAACCGATACGCCCGAAAAAATCGAAGGCAGGATCCGCGATCTGCTTTAATAATAAGCGCTTAAACGCAAAGCCCCGGCATGGACCATGCCGGGGCTTTGCGTTAGCTTGCTATTTCATTTCAATAGCTATTCGAGCTATTCGTTATATGCCTGAGGCCGCCGCTTCCTCGGAGCTTTTCGACGCAGCTTCGTTCTTGGCTTGGCACTTGGCGCAGATGCCCTGGAAGTCCAGGCGATGGTCAAGAACATTAAAGCCGTATTCGCGCTCCAGCCGCTCCTCGAGCGGTGTCAGCCAATCCTCCATGATCTCGGTCATCGTCCCGCACTGCACGCATATCAGATGGTGATGATGGTGCTTGTTCGAATCGGTACGGAGATCGTAGCGCGCGACGCCGTCTCCAAAGTTCATTTTCTCGACGATATGCATCTCGCTGAGCAGTTCAAGCGTCCGGTATACCGTGGCAAGGCCGATCTCGGGCGCCTTGTCCTTCACAAGCATAAAAACGTCCTCGGCGCTGAGGTGGTCCTCTTCGTTCTCCAAAAGTACCCGGACCGTCGCTTCCCGCTGCGGGGTCAGCTTGTAGCCCTGCGATTGCAATTGCTGCTTCACTTTGTCAATACGGGCTTCCATGTCCTTCCCCCTCCGCCCCAAAACACACTTGTTTTCATTATAGGGGGAGCTTCTTCCGTAAGTCAAACCCGCGTCGCCTTCAAGCTTCGCGATCTTGCAAAATTCGCGCTCGCGGCAGCTTCACAGCCAGCTGGACAGGCCGGACAATATGTGAGGCACGACAAACGCCTCCCACATCGCGGCAATGCCGAGCACGAGGAAAAGCGCGGCGGATGTGCCTGTATGCGAGGCGAGCGGCGGCAGCAGCCTTCCCCTGCCGAGAAACAGCCGCTCGCGGCCGACGTAATAGGCGAAGCGGACCGCCGATACGCTCGCGATCGCCAGCGCGGGTATGACGACCAGATTCTGCGGCGCGACGACGGCAAGCGACACGGCCACGCCTTTCCAAGCCAAGTGGCGGACGGTCAATCCGACCGCGAAGCCGATCAATACGCCTTTTAGAAAATCCAGCGCGAGCACGAACGGGCTGCCGACGACAGAAATGCCGAGAAGCCAGATTAGTCCTAGCCATTTCAAATGAAAAAACAGCCGATCCCGAAATACGTCCAGCGGCGCCGTCGCTCCAGCGGACGTCCCGCCGAGGTATGCGCCAAGCTCGTCCGACAGGTTCTGCTGCTGTTCGAGCGACAATGCGTTCACGACGAGCGCGCCGAACACCGCGCCGACGGCGATCAGCACGCCGACGAACAAATACAGATTCAGCTTGCCGCGTAACGGCATCTCCATCGCGCCGCGCTTCATCGTTCGCTCGCCTCCCGCCGCATAGGCTTGTATCAACGCCTATACGTATGCGGCGCGCGCTCCGTTTATTCGCGGTCTTCGGTCTCCGCGCCAGTTCGCGAGCCAGTTCGCGCAACAGACCGTTCGCCGATACGACCGTACGTCCCTCCGCTTCCGGCGGTCAACTGCAATCGTCCTGCGCGCGCGTCGAGGATGGCAACGGCAATCCGATCGCCTGCCACAGCCGCGATATTTTCTCTATCGATCCGGTGCAGAATGTCCATTTCCGTGCCGACTTCACGGAGCAGCCGCTCCCTCATCTTGGGCCCCACGCCAGGGAAAAAGCCGAGCGGCACCTGATGCCTGTACGGCGGCCTGCCCGCAGGCTGGACCGGCGTATCCCGGTCTGCAAGCCGGGCGATCCGCACGTCGACGCCGGTCACAAGACGCGGATTGCCGCAGGACGGGCAAACCTCGTCGGCTGCGCCGGCCGGCAGCGGCTTGCGGCAGGATGGACAAAAGCTGGCATGGTACTTGCCCAGCTTCGGATGCAGGCCGAGGTTCGCGGTGATTTGCCGACCGTCTAGCCCCTGGAGCGCGGTGGCAAACTCGGCAAAGGAAGGTTCGCCGATGAGCAGTTCATTGCATTCTCGGCCGATCATTCCCGTCGAATGCGCGTCGGAATTCGTCAGCACCGGATATCTGTCGAGCTGCGACAGACGGCCGGCCATCGCGCTGTCCGCGCTAAGGCCAAGCTCGATTGCCGCGATGCCGTCCGGATCGAGCCGGTCCGATAGACGATCCGCCGAACAGCCGAGCAAGCCGCGGTGCGGCGTAAACACGTGGGCGGGCACGAGGAGGCCGCCCCGCGCGAGCAGCTCCCGCTGGAGCTCGCGGCCGGTCGCGCGGATCCGCTGAGAGCTTAAAGTCACGTTTTTCATGCGCGGCGTCATCCAGGCCGTCCATTCCTTCATCGCCGCCAGCGACGGCAAGTATGCCAGCAAATGATAGGGGCCCCCGCCCCAGCCGGTCTCGCGGACTTCGATCTCCGTGCCCAGGACGATTACCGTGTCCCGATACCGGATACCGCCGCCCGGCACCTCGGACATCTCGCCCTTTTCCAGCAACCGGTCGATATCGGCCTGTACCGCGGGCGAATGGCAGTCGATCACTCCGAGCAGGGCGATCCCCTTGCGCTCGGACGCTTCCTCGGCGATCGCTTGAAAGGTCAGGTTCCGGCTCGCGCTGATTTTCACCGGATGTCCATCCCCGCTGCTGCCGATATGCACATGCATATCGGCAAAGCACGGACGCAGTCCGCTCACGCCCCGAATTCCCCTGTCTGGCGCCAATGGCGCCATACGAGCACGCCGATCAGCGTCTTGGCGTCGCAGATGCGGCCGCTTGCGATGTATTCGTCCGCTTGCTCGGGCGTCAGCGCTTCAAGGTTCAAAAACTCGTCCTCGTCCGGCTTTAACTCTCCAGCCTCAAGCTCATCGGCGAAGTATAGATGAATCAGCTCATCCGCAAATCCAGGCGAAGTCGCGAACGTCCGCACGAAACGGATGCTGCGCGCCCGGTATCCCGTTTCTTCCTCCAGCTCGCGGATCGCCGCTTTTTCCGGCTCTTCGCCGGCATCCAGCTTGCCCGCCGGAATCTCCACCTGCATGCGCTCGAGCGGCTTGCGGAATTGGTCCACGACCAACAGCTTGCCTTCGTGCACCGCGATGACGGCCACGGCGCCCGGGTGCTTCACGATCTCCCTTGTCGCCGTGCCGCCTCCCGGCAGACGGACGGTATCCACCTGCAAAGAAATGATTTTCCCTTCGAAGCGCTTGTCCGTCGACAAGGTTTCTTCGTAAAAAGGATGCTTGTCGACGTTCTTATCAGGTTGCTCTGTATTCATTTTTTTCCCCCTGATCCTGAATTTAATAGCATCTGCCGGTTCGCCGGCGCATAGATCAACCATATAGGCTTGTCCGGCCGAATGCAAGAATAGCAGGCTAAGCCGGCAGCGCACGCAAAAGGAGGCAATCTTATGCTTAAACGATACGCGGAACCGGACCGCATCCGGTGGGCAGGCAAGGCTTGGGAGATCAAAAGCGCGCTGCGCAGCCTCGAACGGCAAAAAGGCGGAAACGCCCGCCTGAAGGATTTGCTGCCGGAGCTGACGATGTATACGGCCCGGCTTGAAGGAATGAGGAAACGGTAACTTCACACTTTTAAAATATGAACCTGCTACTCGGCCCGCTGTCAGCGATATCGATCGAGCAGTTCCGATAGTTTGCCGCGGATCGCTTCCCGCAATGCCTCCGGCTGCACGACGGTCGCCTCCCCGCCCAGACGCAGGAAAAATTCCGCGTAAAACGGGAGTTCGCTTCGGGGCACATCCCGATCGATCGCGCCGGTGCCGTCCTCTCGCACGTCCAGCATCGGCGCAAGCCACAGCTCGGATTCGCAGCGCTGCACGCCGGACCTGCTGAGCTCCGCCCGAAGCCTGATCGGAGCAACGGGCTCTGTCGCCTCGCGCCGGCTGAGCGCGATTGCCCCGAGGTCAAGGGGCAGCGTGCCCGTCTGGTCCGGAGCAGCCTCGCGAATCCGGTCGCAGCGGAACACGCGTATTCCCGATCGAAGAAAACAGTAAGCGATGCAATACCAAAGACCGTTGTTCGCATAAATGCTGACGGGCTGAATCTGCCGTTCGCGCTCTCCTTCTTCCCCGGAAACGTAAATAATCGAGAGAACCCGCTGCCTCACGGCCGCTTCCAGCAGCACGGCCAGGCATGGCGCTTAGCCTCGTCGCGCGGGCGTAACGAAGTCGACCCGATTTTTCATGCCGTCGATTCGGTCCCTGACGTCGCCGGGCATATGGAGGTAAAATTTGTTCAAAGCCGATGCCGATTCTGCTTCGAACGGCAGCGAGCCGTAGTGGCGAAGCGCATGCACGGCAAAAAACATCGACACGGCCTCTTCCTCGGTAAACGCGATCGGCGGCAATACGCGCTCCCTCACGACCTGGTAGCCGCCATGGGGGCCGACCTCAGAATAAAGCGGCACGCCAAGCTCGCTCAGCTCCTGCAGATCCCTCAGAATCGTACGCTTCGATACGCCGAATTCGTCGGCCAGCTCCTGCACCTTGAACCGCCGCTTGCGGTTTACGGTCATCATCAACTCCATCAATCGCTTGGATTTAGGCATCGGTCGGCCCCCTTCCCTGAAAAGCTTGCCGGGTTCATGACAATTGTTGTCACCATTATGTCTTATGATGGGAACCGCTAGCAACCTTTCCGCGGGAGTGATCCATCGATGTTCAAGCACGCTTTGCTTTTTTTCCTCGTCATGTTCATGATCGGAACGGATACGTTCCTGATCTCGCCGCTTCTCCCCGAGCTGCAAGCCGCATTCGGCGTCCGGACCGAGTGGACCGGCTGGATGCTTGGCGCCTACACGCTGGGCTCGGCCGTCTTCGCCCTGATCGCCGGACCGCTGTCCGACGGCTGGAACCGGCGAACCGTCCTGCTGTGCGGCCTCGTCGCTTTCTCCGCGTCGACGATCCTCTGCGGTTTCGCAGACAGCTTTTGGACGATGTGTTTGTTCCGACTGGCTGCGGGCATCAGCGCCGCTTTCACCGCGCCGCAAGTTTGGGCTTCCATCCCCTCCGTCATGCCCCCGGCCCGAATCGCCAAGACGATGGGTATCGCCTATGCCGGACTTGCCGCGTCCCAGGCGTTCGGCGTGCCGATCGGCAGCTGGCTCGCTTCCGGCGGTTGGCCAGTTCCATTCTGGACCATAGGCGCAGCTTCGCTCGCGCTTGCCTTCTTCGCCTATGTGCAACTGCCCGATATCAGGCCTGCGGCGGCTGCCGGACGGATCGCTATATTTAGCCGCTATCGGCCGTTGATTCGCAGCGCCAAGGCCAGAGGCGGTTTTCTCGCGTATTTGCTCTTGCACCTTGGCGGAGGCACCGCCTTCGCCTTCGCAGGCAAATGGATGTCCGAGAGGTTCGGACTGACCGTCGGCCAGATCGGGCTTGTCATGCTATTTCTCGGGCTGGGCAACATGCTAGGCAGTACGGTTAGCGCGGTAACATCCCGCCGTTTTGGCGCTGCGGGCACGGTTTATGCCGGCCTGGCGTTATTGATCGCGTTGTACGCGCTGCTGCCCCGGCTATCGCCGCTGTCGACGGCGACGGCTTGCTACGTCATCATTTTCGCCGTGCTCGGCATCCTCTTCCCTATCGTCATGGGCGCGCTTACGTCGCTTGACGCCACGCTCCGCGGCACGATCTCGAGCCTCGCCAACTCGACCATGAACGGCGCGAATACGCTCGGCGCCTGGGTTGCCGGCCTGCTCTACGTTCAGCTTGGCGGGTATGCGCCGCTCGGCCTATTCGCGTCGGCCTGTCTCGCGCTCTCGCTTGCAGCATTCGCGGCAAGCGGCGTACTCGTCCGCAAAGAGGCGCGGACAGACAGCCGCGAACAAGCTTGAAGCCGTTCGTCGCATCCGTCTGCCATCAGTCTCATTGCGGTAATTCGCGAAGACGGATCGATACGGTTTCGGGCTTGGTCGGCGTCAAGCTGCCGCCTTTAGGCTCGATCGTGAGCAGGACGGACTCCCATTCCTCCGGGCGGACGTTCGTGGCGTACAGGTGCGCGCGGCTGTCATGAAAACTCAGCAAGCCGAGATTTGCGCGCTTGGCGCCGGAGCTGGCCCATGCCTGGACGTCGGTGCGCGCCGAGGGCAGAAGTCCATCCATCAGCAAAAAGAGCTCGTGCGTGCGCGTATTCAGCCACAGCGTTTCTTTCGCTCCGCCATAAAAGCCGACCTCCATCCCGGCGGAATTTTGGTCCCCCGCTTCGTAAACGACCGTGTCCGGCTCGCTCAGCATCGATACGCCGTTCGGCTCATGCAGCTGCGCGTAGCCGGCCGGGGTTAATTCTGGCCCGGCTACCCGAACCGCGCCGCGCGCGAACGGATGCAGCAGCAATATCGCAACGGCGACGGCTGCGCCGAGTACGCATACCGCGGAGATGGCCGGCCGCGTAGCAGCCGTAAACACCACGCGCATCGCGCGTCTGCCTGCAGCATATACGCTCGCGCGCAGCAGCAGGCTGCGCCTCTTTTCGGGCGACAAAGCCTGCATATCGGCGGACGACGCGGAAAGGCCGGCGAGCGACACGGAAATCCCAGCGGACGGCACGGAAAGTCCAGCGGACGGCACGGAAAAGCCGGCTGTCTCCGCTGTACTGCGCGGCTCATCCCGCAAGGCCGGCTGGTTCGCAGCACCGCGCTCGCCGCCTAGCAGCTCCGCCCACTGTGCGAATACATCGCCGCAATCGCGGCAATCGTCCTTATGCGCCCAGAGCGCTTCCGCATCCCGGACGTTTAGTCTGCCGCAAAGCAGGTCGACCCAGCGTTCCTCCGGAACGTCGCAAGAGCGCTCACTCATGCCCGCCGCCTCCTTCCCCGGCGCCCCAGCCCATGCGGTCGAGCGCCTTGCGCAGGTGACCCAGTCCATAGCGCACGCGCGATTTAACCGTGCCAAGCGGCACATGCCAGGCATCGGCCAGCTCCTTGTGGCTGCTCGGCGTAAAATAAGCTGCCGCCAGCGCCTCGCGCTGCACGCCCGGCAGCTGGCCGAGCGCGCTGCGCACCGCTTCGCGCTCCATGCGCGCCAGCACCGCGCTCTCCGGCTGCGCGCTGGCCGCTGTCAGGGCGGACGCGTCCCCGGTCTCGCCGCGCAGCACCGTGCGGCTTCGTTTACGAAGCCGGTCGAGACACCTGCTCTTTACTTGTACGGCGAGCCATGCTTGCGCCGATCCGCGGGAAGCGTCGTAGCGGCCCGGACTTTTTATGACGCTTAACAGAACGTCATGAACCGCGTCCTCGGCCTCCATCCGGTCCCCAAGCAGATGGCATGCCAGCGGCAGCAAGTGGGGCACGGCTTGCTCGTAAAGCTTTTCGAAAGCCAGCGGATCGCCTTCCTCCATTTTTTTCAGCCACTCGGCCATCTCCAGGACAGACGCCGCCGAAGTCCCGCTCATGTCGCTTGTTCCCCTTCGTCAACAGACGTTTTAACTATATTCATAGCAGATCGTGGCCGGTCCGCGTAATGTTCAGGCGCGATTTTTATCTGATTTTAAGCTTGCTTTAAGCCATTTTTTATGTGAAAAATCGGCCAAACGTTAAATCCGGCGCTCCTGCTCCCGCGTACTCCAGGTGAAAAATATATTGCCGGGAGGTCTTGAAACACATGTTCAAGTCAAGAATCGGAAAATGGGTAAGCTTTGCGGCGACAGTATTGGTAGCGCTCGGCGTATTCGGGCTTTCCGCCCCCGCCTCGGCCGCGGGAACCGCCAAGATTTACACGCCCTATGTCAGCCTGTCCGCCGCGCCGGGAGAATCGGTCACGTACGATGTCGATCTGATCAACGACAGCGACGGCATTCAGACCGCATCGCTGAGCTTCGCGGCGCCTACGAAGGATTGGAAGACCGAACTGACCGCGGGCGGTCATCCGATCTCCGAGATCGCGGTCAAGCCGCACGAATCGCAGACGGCCTCGCTAAGCGTGCTCGTCCCCTTCGAAGTCGCCAAAGGCAGCTATGCGCTGCAGCTTAACGCGGGCGCCTTCGGCAGCCTGACGCTCAAGATTAACGTCGCCGAGCAGGGCACCTACAAGACGGAGCTCAGCGCCGAGCAGCCGAACATGGAAGGCCACAGCGATTCTACCTTCACTTATAATTTGACGCTCGCGAACCGAACCGCCAGCAAGCAGCAATACGCGCTCACCGCCGAGCCGCCGGCCGGCTGGGATGCGCGCTTCAGCTCCGGCGGCAACAACGTAACTGCCGTCGACATCGAACCGAACGCGACATCGTCGATTACGCTGACGCTGACGCCTTCCTCCAAAGCAGCAGCGCAAACGTACAAAATCCCCGTTCATGCCGCAAACAGCGGCACCTCCGCCGACGTCACGATGGAGGCGGTCATTACGGGCACTTACGGCATCGATCTGTCGACAAGCAACCAGGTGCTTAGCGCAAACGTAACGGCCGGCGGCAAACGGACGCTCGAGCTGTCCGTGACCAATACGGGAACCGCCGAGCTCACGGGCGTGAGCCTCACGAATACTGCGCCGACCGACTGGGATGTCACGTTCGAGCCGAAGACGATCCCCTCGATCAAGGCAGGCGAGTCGGTGCCGGTCACGGCCACGATCCACAGCTCGGATAAGTCTCTGTCCGGCGACTATGTCGTGGAGCTGACTGCGCAAGCGGCCGAGAAGTCGGCCGATGCCGCCATCCGCGTTACGGTCAAAACCTCGGTGCTGTGGGGCTGGATCGGCGTGCTGATCATCCTTGTCGTGCTGGCCGGTGTCTACTGGCTGTTCCGCAAGTACGGGAGGCGCTAAAGCCATGGAGGAACCTGTAATCGAACTGAGCCGTCTGACCAAACGGTACGGCGAATTCACCGCGGTATCCGAGCTGGATCTCTCCATCCGCCGCGGCGAGATTTTCGGTCTGCTGGGACCGAACGGCGCGGGAAAAACGACGACCATTCTCATGATGCTCGGGCTCACGGAGCCATCGGACGGGCGCGCCACCGTATGCGGCATCGACGCGACGCGGAATCCGATCGAGGTGAAGCGCAGGGTCGGCTATATGCCCGACGACATCGGCTTCTACGAAGACCGGACCGGTCTCGACAACCTGATGTATACGGCGATGCTGAACCGGGTGCCCGAAGCGGAAGCCAGACGGCGGGCGCACGAGCTGCTGAATAAAGTCGGTCTGGGCGCGGCAGCCGGCAAAAAGACGGGAGCCTACTCGCGGGGTATGCGTCAGCGACTTGGACTTGCCGACGTGCTGATCAAGCGGCCCGAAGTCGTCATTCTGGACGAACCAACGCTCGGGATCGATCCCGAGGGCGTGCGCGAGCTATTGGCGCTCATCCGGGAGCTCAGCCGCGATGAAGGGCTTACCGTACTGCTGTCATCGCACCATTTACATCAGGTGCAGCAGATTTGCGACCGCGTCGGCCTGTTCGTCGGCGGCCGGCTCATCGCGTCCGGCGACCTTGCCGCCCTCTCGCAGCTGTTGGACGGCGGCTCGTCCTACGCCGTCGAACTGGACATTGGCGGCTGGTCCGAAGCTCTCGCATCCGCGCTGCACGATCTCGCGCAAGTGACCGCCGTCGACTTGCAGGAAGCGGATGCCCTTGCCGCCGCGAACCGCCCGGAGAGCGTCGTCACCGTTCGCGTCACCGGCACGGACGATATCGCCGCCGAGCTGGCGGCGGTTGTCGTGGGAAGCGGAGCCTCGCTCCTCGGCCTGCGCCCGCTGCGTTATGGACTCGACGAGATTTATCACCGCTACTTCGAAGGAGGGAATTCCGTTGGCCAACTTCATTAGCAAACTGAAGCCCGTTCTCTCCGGTAGTGGGGAAGGGCGGGTTACGGCTGCGGAGAACCGAGGGCCTTCCCCCTTCTGGGTCATGGTCCGCAAGGAATTCGGCGATCATATCCGCAGCTGGCGGTTCGTGATCTTGCTCGCCATCGTAGTGCTGGCTTGCGCTGGTTCGCTATATGCAGCCGTCTCTGCCTTAAAAACCGGACAATCGGCCAGTGCAGCGGCAGGCGAAGGCAGCGCCAGCTTTCTGTTCCTGAAAATGTTTACCGAAACGGACGGCTCGCTGCCGGGCTTCCTGACATTCCTGTCCTTTCTGGCGCCCCTTATCGGCATCGCGCTCGGCTTCGACTCCGTCAACACGGAGCGCAACAAAGGTACGCTTAGCCGCCTGCTGTCCCAGCCCTTGTACCGGGACGACTTCCTGAACGCCAAGTTCGTCGCGGGCCTGCTCCTTATCGCGGTCGTCATCTTCTCCCTTGGCTTCCTCGTCATGGGCATGGGCTTGTTCACGATCGGCTATCCGCCGACGCCCGAGGAATTTTGGCGTGTCGTCGTCATGCTGCTGATCACGGTCGTGTACGTCGGCTTCTGGCTCAATCTGTCGCTGCTGTTTTCCGTCCGCTTCCGCCAGGCCGCGACCTCGGCGCTATGCGGTATCGCGCTCTGGATTTTTTTCCTTGTCTTCTACAGCATGATCGTAAGCCTGGTGGGCAATGCGACGTCTCCTGCGGATACGGCCGCCGCGAGCGTCGTCATCCGTCATCAAAATTGGATGCTGCTGCTCTCGCGGCTGTCCCCGGCCTATCTGTTCCAGGAAGCCGCTTCGACGCTGATGCTGCCGGATACGCGGACGCTAAACCCATTTATCACCCAGGATCAAGCTTATCTGGCCATCAGTGCGCCGCTCTCGTTCGGACAGAGTCTCCTGCTCGTATGGCCGCAAGTCGTAGCGATCGTCGCAGAGACGACGGTATCCTTTGCCGCCGCTTACGTCGCGTTCATGCGTCAGGAAATTCGATCGCGCTCCTAGGGGCTCGTACGGCGATATATGCTTCTACAAGTACCGGGGAGGGCTTATCCCCTTCGCTCATCAGCCCCACATTCTCTGAGCGAGCGGGATAAGCCCTCTCCGGCGCTCATCAGCACATTTATTGAGCGAGCGGGATAAGCCCTCTCCGGCGCCCGAATACAGGGACGAATCGCAGCCAAGCGACTCGTCTCTTTTTCATATATTGACACGATATATATCGTATCGATATAATAAATGTAAAAATGAGGGAACAAGAAAGGAAGTTACTACACATGAACAGCCAAGACGTTATTTTGGGATTGCTGCACCGAGGGCCGTTATCCGGCTACGAGATCAAGCAGAAGCTTGAGATGCCGCTATCCTTTTTTTTCGATGCGAGCTTCGGCACGATTTATCCGACGCTGGCCAAGATGGAAGCGATGGGCTACATCGTTAAGGAAAGTATCGTGCAGGAGGGGCGTCCCAATAAAAACGTGTATTCGCTCACCTCGGACGGCAGGACGCAGTTCGAGCACTATTTGCACGCGCCGGTCGAGAAAGACAGCTATCGTTCCGACTTTCTCGTGCGGATGTTTTTCGGCGAATATTCGGACGAAGAAACGCTTGCAGACTGGATACGCGACGAGATCCGCAAAGCCGAGACGGCCGCCGGGCAACTTGATCGAATGAAGACGGACTGGGCGCAAAACATGCCGGCGTCGAAAACGCTGTGCCTCGATATCGGCATCGACCTGAATGCGTCAAAAGCCCAGACGCTGCGCGAAGCGCTGAAGCGGCTCACGGGATCGGAGGCTTAACCGACAAGCCCGGCCCAAACTGAGTGAGTACGCGCCAGCATTCATAAATAAGGGGGATCTCGTCCATGTCTACGGTTTCCAAAAAAACGGGCCTCATCGTATTGTCCATGGCGCTCGGCCTTCTGATGGCTTCGCTGGACAATACGATCGTGTCCGCCAGCATGAACAAAGTGATCGAAAACATCGGCGGATTCGAGAAAGTATCTTGGGTTTTCACCGCCTACATGCTCGCATCGACCAGCACGATGCTTATATTCGGCAAGCTGTCCGACATGTTCGGACGCAAGCGATTTTATCTAATCGGGATCGGACTGTTTCTTCTCGGTTCCGCGCTATGCGGAATGGCGCAATCGATCGATCAGCTGATCTGGTTTCGCGTCATCCAAGGCGTCGGCTCCGGGTCCGTGTTCCCGATCTCCTTCTCGATCATCTTCACGCTGTTCGCCGATCCGAAGCAGGCGGCGAAGCTGTCCGGCGTGATGGGCGCCGTATTCGGACTGTCCTCCGTGGCGGGTCCGCAGCTCGGCACGTTAATCTCGGAGCATATGAGCTGGCGCTGGTGCTTTTACGTAAACGTGCCGATCGGCATCGCTTCGATGCTCGTGCTCGTATTTTCGCTGCGCGAATCGAAGGCGGAGAAAAAACCGCGCATCGACTATTGGGGCGCGGTTCTGCTCGTCGCCGCCACCGTCTCCGCGCTCTTGGCGCTTGAGCTCGGCGGCAATAGTTACGCCTGGGGCTCCTGGCAGATTATCGGGTTGTTCGCTTTGGGCGCGATCGCCGGAGCGTCGTTCATAGCCGTGGAGCTGAAGGCCGAAGAGCCCATGCTTCCGTTGACCATTTTTAAAAACAGGCTCGTTCTAGGCGTCAGTCTGCTCTGCTTCTGCCAGGGCGTCATCATGTTTTCCGCCATCGCCTATCTCCCGTTGTACGCGACCGCCGTCATGGGAAAAACCAATTCCAACGGCATTCTGACGCCGATGATGGCTTCGTTGATCGCCGGCGCGATCGTCTCCGGATTTTTCGTCGCACGATTTCGCTTCCGCACGGTCTTATTCGTTAACATGGCGCTCGGCGTCGTCGCCGCTATCCTGCTCATGAATCTGTCAGCCGATATGGCTTATTGGCAGGTGATCGCCATCATGATCCTGCTCGGCCTTGGCGTCATCGGTCCGCTGATGAGTCTTGGGCAAACGGCGGTCGCGATGTCCGTGGATCCTAAGTATATCGGCATCTCCTCGTCGGTCGTCGGCTTCTGGCGCAATATCGGCGGCGTCATAGGCGCTTCCGTCATGGCCGTGCTCGTAAATGCCAGCCTGAAAGACAGCTCGCGGGAGGCAATCGCCAAGTTCAGCATCCCAACGGATCAAGCCGGCACGCTGGCGAATCCGGAGACGGTCATTAAAGGCGCCGCGCAGCTGCCCGCGGATTTGCTTACCTTTATGCGCGGTGAGATTGGAGGCGCCATTTCCCACGGCTTTATCCTGGCGCTGTTCGTCATGATCGCCGGTGCGCTTGTCGCGTTATCGGTCGGTAACGCGAGGTACGAGAAAAAAACCGAATTGAACCATGCATCTGATTCGGGAGCCTCCCCGCGAGCTTCGATCGACCATATCGGGTAAAATGAGGTTAACGACGAACGCCGAGGTGAACGCTCTTGCACACAATGACGAACCATCTGCCTGCGGCGATCGCGTCGCTGAATCCCCGAAGCTTTTCGGTCAAACGTCAGGGCCACTTGCTGTTCGAGCATTATCGGGAGCCTAGCAACAAGACGGAGCCCGCCATTATCAACTCCTGCACGAAAAGCGTTTTGTCCGCTTTGCTCTGTATCGCGATCGGCCGCGGCTTGCTGCCGGATCCGGCGGCGACCCCCGCAGCCGACTTTTTCCCGCAGTTCATGACGGATGCCGATATTCGCAAGCGGGACATGACGCTGCTGCATTTGCTGACGATGACGGCGGGCTTCCGATGGGACGAATTCGGCGGGCTTAATTCCTTCCCCCGCATGACACGCGAGACGAATTGGGTAACGCATGTGCTGAACCAGCCGCTGTCCGATTCGCCGGGGACGCGAATGACTTATAATTCCGGCGTCTCTCAGCTGCTGTCGGCGATCCTGTCCGAAGCCGCGGGCACGAGCGTCGCGCGATTCGCCGAGGAGACGCTATTCGAGTCTATCGGCATTGACGCTTACGAGTGGGAAACCGATCCGCAAGGCATTCATACCGGCGGCTTCGGATTGCGTCTGCGCCCCGCCGACCTGCTCAAGCTCGGCGAGCTCATGCTGCACAAGGGGGTATGGGACAGTAAGCGGCTGTTTCCCGCCGAATTGGCCGATAATGCCGTACGCCCCTTCGCTTCGGCAAGTCCGCCGTACGAAGGCGAGTACGGCTGGCACTGGTGGTGCCGCACCTTTAAACCCACACGCAGCGTTCCGAGCGACCAGGCGGATGACGGTTCGATTGCGTCTGTCAACTATTTTTACGCGCAGGGCTTCGGCGGCCAATTCGTTTATGTCGTCCCGGAAGCCGAGCTCGTCGCCGTCGTGACCCAGGACAGCCGCAAGCGCAAGCAGCCAGGTCTTTTCGCGGAACTGATCGGGCCGATTATCGCCGACGGCTAAGCGGACTGCTTTATCAGGAGCGTCAATCGACAAAAAGCAAATAAAAGCCCCTTCGCCCTCTATATCGAGGCCGAAAGGGCTTTTCGCGTTCCGCGAGAATGCGGACCTATCAGTGGTTTTTGGCTTCTTCGACGATCGCGAGGACGAGCTCCGTCACCTTTACGATGTCGTCGGCTTTGATCCGTTCCTTCGTCGTATGAATATCTTCGTAGCCGACGGCCAGGTTGACTGTCGGAATTCCGTTGCCGTTAAACATGTTGGCGTCGCTGCCGCCGCCGGACGAGAACAAGCTTGGGCTCAGTCCGACGCTGCGGATCGCCGCGCTCGCGATCTGAATGACTTCGTCCGCTTCGGTGTAGCTGTAAGCGGGATAGATCACTTCGCTCACGAACTCGAACGTTGCACCTGTCTCCTCGCAGGCGCTCGCGACCGCCTGGCGCATGAGCTCCGCTTGCGCGTCGAGCTTGGCATTCGAGCGGCTGCGAACCTCAGCGTAAATCTTGATCTTGTCGACGACGACGTTCACTTCGCCGCCGCCTTCAAAACGCCCGATGTTGGCGCTCGTCTCTTCGTCGATCCGTCCGAGCTTCATCTTGGACACGGCTTTGGAAGCCACCTGGATGGCGCTGATGCCGTCCTCCGGATTTACGCCCGCATGCGCCGCTTTTCCTTGAATCGTAATGTACTGGCGGGAATTCGTGATCGCGGCGGCCGCAATCTCTCCGACCTTGCCGTTGGAGTCGAGCGCATAGCCGAACTTCGCCTTGAGGCGCGAGCCGTCCATCGCGCGGGAGCCGAGCAGGCCGGACTCTTCGCCGACCGTGATGACGAACTGGATGGCGCCGTGCGATGCGCCGGATTCCTTCAGAACGCGCAGCGCTTCGAACATCGCGGCCAGGCCCGCCTTGTCGTCGGCGCCGAGAATCGTGGTGCCGTCGCTGCGAATATAGCCGTCGGCGTCAAGCCTCGGTTTGACGCCGATTCCCGGCGCGACCGTGTCCATATGCGAGGTGAACAGCAGCACGGGCACCGACTCGGAGCCCGGCGTCGCAGGCAGCCAAGCGAACAAGTTGCCCGAGCCGTGGCCGATCTTGTCGGCGACGTCGTCCTCCTCCACCTCGAGGCCGAATGCTTCGAACTTCGCGATGAGCGCCTTGCGGATGGCTTGCTCTTGCTTTGTCTCGCTGTCGATCTGCACCAGTTCCATGAATTCCTCGATCAGCCGTTCTTTTTGAACCATAAGGATCCTCCTCGTAAGCGTGCGTCAAATCGGTTAAAATAATAATTATGCTCATTCCATTATATTGCCGCAAAGGATGGTTCCGATGAACAACACGCGTTGGTTTAAAATCGTCGTCTACGTCATGCTGATCGCCATGCTTGCCTCTACCGTGCTGCTGTCGATCGGATCGCTGCTTCAGTGACGGTCCGCAGGTCCCCGTAGCCGAATACGTCCCGGAAGTGCGGGAGCACCCGCTCCGCGATCTCGTCGACCTCGAGCGTCAAGCCCGTCTCGGCTTCGAGCGAGGTGACCCCGTATTCCTGGATGCCGCACGGCACGATGCCGCCGAACCCCTCTTGCTCGACGCCCCGCTTCACGTTAAAAGCAAAGCCGTGACTCGTCACGAAGCCGCGTCTTCCGCGCGCGCGGTTGAATTTGACCCCGATCGCCGCAACCTTGCGGTCGCCGATCCAGACGCCGGTATACTCGGGCTTTCGGCCCCCGACGAGTCCGAACTCCGCGAGCAAACGAATCAGCGCCTCCTCGAGATCCCGCAGATACTTATGCAAATCAAGGCCTTCCGCATCCAAGTAGAGCAGCGGATAGCCGACGAGCTGCCCCGGGCCGTGATAGGTAATATCGCCGCCGCGGTCGATCTCGAATACCGATATGCCGCGCGAAGCGAGCTCTTCCGGCGACATCAGCAAATGCTCGGGATGACGATCCGTGCCGATCGTATAGGTCGGCGGATGCTCAAGCAGCAGCAGCGTATCCCCGCGCTGCCCCGCGCCGATGTCCCGGATCAGCGTCTTTTGAAGATCCCACGCTTCTCCGTACTCGATACGGCCCAGCTTGGCCGTGTCCAGCATGCTCATGAAAATCTCGCCTCCCGTTTAACCTCCCTATTGTAGCGCAAGCCCGAAGTCGTCGCAAACACGCGGGAAGCAGCCTTTAGAGCCATGTCAAAAGGCCGCCCGCGGCTTCTTGCACGCACCGGGCGACCTCTCTTAGTTGGGGTTTAAGCCTGCTATCAGTACAGCTTGGTGTCGAGACTGTAGCTCTCGAGGTTTTCTTTGACCCGCTGCAGGAACCGTCCGCAAATGACGCCGTCGAGTATGCGGTGGTCGAGCGACAGGCACAGGTTGACCATCGAACGTACGCCGATCATGTCGTTGATGACGACCGGCCGCTTCACGATCGATTCGAACGTCAATATCGCGGCTTGCGGATAATTGATGATCGGCTGCGACAGGATCGAGCCGAACGAGCCCGTGTTGTTGACCGTAAACGTGCCGCCCTGCATATGATCGAGCTTGAGCTTGCCGTGACGCGCACGGTTCGCCAGGTCGTCGATCTCGTGCGCGATGCCGGCGATGTTCTTTTGGTCGGCGTTCTTGATGACCGGCGTCACGACGGAATCCTCGGTGCCCACCGCCAGCGCCATATTAATGTCGCGCTTGACGATGATCTTGTCCGTCGCCCATACCGAGTTCATGATCGGATAATCCTTGATCGCGCCGACGGCCGCCTTGACGAGGAACGGCATATACGTCAGATTGATGCCTTCCGTGCGCTTGAACTCGTCCTTGAGCTTGCTGCGAAGCACGACGAGATTGGTCACGTCCACCTCGATCATCGTCCAGGCGTGCGGAATCTCGGTCACGCTCTGGCGCATGCGGCTCGCGATCGTATTGCGGATCGGGGTTACGTCGATGAAATATTCGCCGCGTCCGGGCACTTCGTGCCCTTCTACCTCGATCGTCGGAATGCGCGGCGATTGGGACAAATGAAGTCCGCTCGACCGTACCTGCACGCGCGGATCCATCGGCTCGATCGGCTTAGCGGAGGCCGGCGAAGCCGGTGCCGAAGCCGTCGGCGGCGCTGCTGCTGCCGACGCTGCGGAACCCGCCGGCGGCTGCGATCCCGCAGCGCCGCCGGACGCCGCGGCCGCCAGCACGTCGGCGCGCGTGATGCGCCCGCCCATGCCGGTACCCGCCAAGCGGGCAAGATCGATGCCGTGCTCGGCAGCCAGCTTCAGCACGGCCGGCGAATAGCGCTGGCGCATCTCTTGACCTGCGGCGCCGGTCGCGGCAGGCCTCGCGGCGGAAGCCGCCGGCCTGTCGCTGGCCTCGCGTTCGGCCGCGCGCACCGCGTCTTCGGTTGGCTGAAGGCCTGCGGCGAGCGCGCCGCCCGGAATCTCCGCGTAGGCGTCGGCCTCCTCCGTCTCGATCAGGCAGATCGCGCTGCCTACCTTCACCGTCTCGCCGTCGCCTGCGAGCACCTTGACCAGCACCCCGCGCGCCGTGGACGGCAGCTCGGCGCTCACCTTTTCCGTAATCAGCTCGCAGAGCGGCTCGTACATCTCGACATAGTCGCCCGGCTTTTTCAACCAGCGGTCGACGGTCGCGGTCTCCAGCGATTCGGCCAGCTTCGGCATGATGATTTCGGTAATCTTTTTGCTCAAGTCCGTTCAGCTCCTTCCCGTGACGGTTCTAGTATCGCGCCAGCTCCAGCATGGCGGCCTTCAGCTTTTCCTTGTTCAGCATGAACTGCTTTTCGCCCACCGGATTGTAAGGCATGGCGGGCACGTCCGGACCGCACAGCCGGCGGATCGGCGCGTCGAGATCGTAGAGCATCTCCTCGGCGATGATCGCGGCGACTTCGCCGCCGATCCCGCCGGTCTTGTTGTCCTCGTGAACGATCAGCACCTTGCCGGTGCGCCCGGCCGCCTCGAGGATCCCCTCGCGGTCGAGCGGCTGAATCGTGCGCAGATCGAGAATATGCGCCTCTACGCCTTCCTCGCGGGACAGTTCTTCGGCGGCCTGCATCGCAAAATGAAGCGGCATGCTATAGCCGATGACCGTGATGTCGCTGCCTTCGCGCATGACGTTCGCTTTGCCGATCGGTACCGTGTACTCCCCTTCCGGCACCTCGTCGCTCACGAGGCGGTAGCATTTTTTATTTTCGAAGAAAATGACGGGATCCGGATCGCGAATCGCGGCGATAAGCAGACCTTTTGCGTCGTACGCGGTCGCCGGCGCGACGATCTTGAGGCCGGGCGTGCCGAAAAACACCGACTCGGTGCACTGCGAATGGTACAAGCCGCCGAAAACGCCGCCGCCGATCGGCGCGCGGATGACGACGGGGCAGCTCCAGTCGTTGTTCGAGCGGTAGCGGATCTTCGCCGCTTCGCTGATGATCTGGTTAGCCGCCGGGAACATGAAATCGGAGTATTGCATCTCGGCGATCGGCTTCATGCCTGCCATCGCGGCGCCGATCGCGACCCCTGCGATCGCGGATTCCGCGAGCGGCGTATCGATCGCCCGATCCTCGCCGAACTGCTGCTGCAATCCCCTCGTCGTGCCGAACACGCCGCCCTTGAGACCTACGTCCTCGCCAAGGACGAACACGCTGTCGTCCCGCTCCATCTCTTCCTTCATGGCCAATCGGATCGCGTCGATATATTCGATAACCGGCATACGTTAGCGCACCTCCCCGTTGTCTTCGGCGTACACGTAGCGGAATGCGTCCTCCGCCGACTGGTACGGCGCCTGCTCGGCATAAGCCGTCGCTTCGTCGAGCTCCTTGCGGATGCGCTGCTGAAGCGCCTGTTCTTGCGCCTCGGACCAAAGCCCGAGCTCCTCGAGATAAGTACGGAACGTGGGCAGCGAGTCTTTCCCGCGGTTTTCGTCGACCTCTTCCTTGGTACGGTAGGCCATGTCGTTGTCGGATGTGGAGTGCGGCGTGACGCGGTAAGTCATGATCTCGACCAGCGTCGGCCCTTCGCCCGCGAGCGCGCGTTCGTGCGCCTCGCGGAACACGCGATAGACCTCGAGCGGATCGTGACCGTCTACCCGGATGCCCGGGAAGCCGTAGCCGAGCGCGCGGTCGCTGATGCGGCCGGCCGTCTGCTTGGACAGCGGCACCGAGATCGCGTAGCCGTTGTTTTCGCAGACGAAAATGACGGGGAGCTTCTGCACGCCCGCGAAGTTGCAGCCTTCATGGAAGTCGCCCTGGTTGCTCGAGCCTTCGCCGAACGAAACGATGGCGACGGACGATTCGCCGCGAATCTTGGAGGCGAGCGCGAAGCCGACCGCGTGGGGCACCTGCGTCGTCACGGGACTCGAGCCCGTCGCGATGCGCAATCGGCGGCAGCCGAAGTGGGCGGACATCTGACGCCCTGCGCTGTTGGGGTCCTCGCCTTTGCCGTATAGCGCCAGCATCAACTCCTTGACGGTCATGCCGATCGCCAGCACCAGCCCGTAATCCCTGTAGTAGGGCAGGAACCAATCTTTCTCGAGGTCCATGGCAAAGCCCATTGCCACCTGCGACGGCTCCTGCGTAATGCCCGATATATGGAAGTTTACCTTCCCGGCGCGCTGCAGCACCTGGCCGCGTTCGTCGAACTTGCGCGCGAGCATCATCGTCTCGTACATGGCGACGGCCCGCTCGTCGGTCAATCCCAGCGCATGATGACGCGCTTGTTGATCCAAGCTGCCCTTTTGGGTCATGAAGCGTCCCTCCCGGCTCTTCGTTTTAGAATTTCGTTTTTTAGAAGTTGTCGTTAGTGTTATAACCTGGTCTTAATACTTGAACCTAGAACCTATTATACAGCGGCACGTTCGAAAAAGAAACCGCGGACGAAGTTGGTTAGCCGAGCAGTCTCGGAAGCTTCTCTCATTCCCGTTCCCGCAACGCAAAACGGCCTCGCCTGAATAACCGGCGAAACCGCGAACGCGAAGCGCCGCGGCGGGCGCCGGGCTCTTCTTCCTTTATGAACCGTGCGAGGCGGAGCCGGAGACGGCCTGCATCACTTCCTGCATCGCCTCCGACAGGGTCGGATGCGGATGAATGGCGCGGCCGATCTCCCAAGGCACGGCATCCAGCAGCTTCGCTAGCGAAGCCTCGGCGATCAGATCGGTAGCATGCGGACCGACAAGGTGCACGCCCAGCAGATCGCCCGTCTTGCGGTCGACGACCGCCTTCGCGAATCCTTCGGGTTCCCCCTGGACGAGCGCCTTGCCGAAAATGCGCATCGGCAGCTTGGCCGCGCGCGTCTCGAAGCCGGCTGCCTTGGCGTTCGCCTCTGTCCAGCCGATAGCCGCCGCCTCCGGCCGGCTGTAGATGGCCCGCGGCACATCCCGGTCGGGCGTGCGGGGAATCGGCTGGCCGAGAATATGGGCAACCGCGACCTCCGCCTCGTGCATCGCCGCATGGGCCAGCTGCACGCCGCCGATGACGTCCCCGACGGCGTAAATGTGCGGCTCGCCCGTCTGCAGCGTCGCCGTGTTGACCGTCACGAAGCCGCCGCTCGCCTTGACGTCCGTATTTTCGAAGCCGAGGTTCTCGACGTTGCCGACGCGTCCGACGGAGACGAGCATGCGCTCCGCCTCGAGCGTCTCGGCGTCGCCGGCGGCCGTCTCGATGCGCACGGAGACGCCTCCCTCTGCCGATACGCAGGACGAAGCGTCCAGCTTGGCGCCAAGACGCAACTTCACGCCCCGCTTCTCGAGCTGGCGAGCGAGCTCCGACGAGATATCCTTGTCCTCGCCGGGCAGCAGACGGTCCGCCGTCTCGACGAGCGTCACCGCCGTGCCGAAGTCGACGAGCAGCGACGCCCACTCGACGCCGATGACGCCGCCGCCGACGATGATCGCGCTGGCCGGCCGTGACGGCCACGTCAATGCTTCGTCGCTCGTTACGACGTTCATGCCGTCATACGGCAGCCCTTCAAGTTTGCGCGGACGCGATCCCGTCGCCAGGATCAGATGGCGGGGCACGACGGTCTCGGACTCTCCGTCCTCGAGCTCTACGGCGATCGCGCCCCCGCGCGGAGAGAAGATGGACGGGCCGGTCAGCCGTCCGGCGCCGCGGATGACCTGGATCCGGTTTTGCTTCATCAGCGCCTCTACGCCCTTGTGGAGCTGTCCGACGACGTCTTCCTTGCGATTCATGACTGCGCTCCAGTCCACGGTGACGTCATCTGCCGCGGACAGACGGACGCCGTAAGCCGCTGCGCCCCTAACCGTCGCGTACACCTCGGCGCTGCGGAGCAACGTCTTGCTCGGAATGCAGCCGCGATGCAGGCAGGTGCCGCCCAGCTTGTCCTTTTCAACAATGGCGACGCTTCGTCCGGCCTGTGCGGCGCGGACGGCGGCCGTATAACCGCCGGGACCGCCCCCGAGAATGGCGACATCGACTTCGATTGGCATGAAGGTACCTCCGGAAATTAGGCTTTGAAACAGCACGGATATGTATATAGAGCTTGGCGCCGCTTAATGGAACGCCGATGATCGCTTCCAGCTGGTCCTCCCATTATAACGCCTCGCGCCTCAACAAAAAAGCTGAGCCGCCTGGGCGCGTGCACGGCTAAGCAAGACCGAGTAATCTGCTAGGTCGGGGCTAGCGACGAACTAATCATCAAAAATAAGAATTGAAACAGAGGCCCTGCGCCCTTCCTGCCTCAGGCAGCGGCCGATCGCGGACTTGCAAGCGCGATTTTTCGTGCCGGCGTTTGACGGATTTATTTGCGGTATGGTCGGTTGTCCGATGCTTATCAAGTGGCTTTTTAGCAATTCTAGTCCCGGATTTCCGCCGAACCTAAAAAAACAGCTAATACTTGGCAAACCTCCGAATTTGGCGGGATTTTGACTAACTGATATACTTTTGTGTGCATAGAAAATAACCGTCGGGGAGCGCCCTTACGGTTATTTAGCCGTACCGACGGGTCGGCCAATGTCGCCCGCGACGTTCTTTTGCGATAATGCCTGCAAATTTACAGCTATTTTTGCCGAGGTCTGCCCTTTTGGACTGGATACCTGCAAATCCGCAGTTATTTTCCTGTATCGAACCGATTTCCGGCTTATGCTTTAAATTTACCTGTATATTTGCATCCTTTTCATGGTGTGTCGTCGGTCCGGAGAAAATACCTGTATAAAGGCAGGTTTTCAATCCCGCAACGCGACAGAAAGCTCCAGCATGCTAAATACGCGCTTACATGCCCAACAATCGCCGATAAATTCGAGAAAAACCATCAGGACGTTTTTTACGCATCCGAAAGTCCCCATCCTACAAAGTCCTTCATGGTGGCCGACAACCATGCGCCGCTTGTAAAGTCTGGCGTTTCCCGCAGCACGATCAAGTCAGGGGCCTGCGCCGCTTCTCCGGCAGGACGATCATGCGCCGGCAGCGCTCCTGCATCGCCGCCAGGCCAGACGCCGCCGCCCGGCACTCGCCGCCAGCGGCCTTCCGCGTCCTCCACGCGAAGGTCGTAGACGAAAGCCATGCCGCCCCAGGACTCCGGCACCTGCCAGGCAATCTCCGTGAAGGCGATCCTGGAAGCCAGCTCCGCTGCAGAATTGCCGCCGCGCAGCGCCGCGGCGGGCAGCGCGCCTTCTGCCAGCACATGCTCACCGGCTCCGCTCGAGTCGGTTTCGCCAAGCGCATCGTCGCCGGCCTTATTCCAGGTTTCGCCGTTGTTCGCATTCCAGTTCTTGCTCTTGTATGCATTGCCGAACTCGTCGTTGTCCGCATTCCCGACCTCGCCGTTGTCCGCATTCCAGTTCTCGCTCTTGGATGCATTCCCGACCTCGCCGTTGTCCGCATTCCAGTTCTCGCTCTTGGATGCATTCCCGACCTCGCCGTTGTCCGCATTCCCGTTCTCGCTCTTATACGCCTTCCTGTTCTCTCCCTCGTCCGTCTTACCGCTCCAGCTTTTCATGTCATAGCTGTCTTTCTCATCAAAGCCGTCTTTCACGTCTTTCCCGCCGCCTATGTCTCCGCTTCTCTCCCCGTCCGAGCCGCCGACCGACCGCACGGCGAGCCGATACCTGCGTCCCGGCACGCCATAGATGCCAAGCGTCGTCGTCATTCCTGCAACCGCGCGCTTCGGCCCTTCGAAATAGAACGGCGGCTCCGCAGGTAAGAAGCGTTCGGCCTTTCGCCAGTCCGCTCCGTTCGCCGCCGCCCTTCGGTATTGACTGACGCCGTCCAGCGCCAGCGGCTCTCCTAGCGCCAGAGCCTTCAGGCAAATCAACGCGTTCTCATACGGATCCGTACAATTGTTGTGCCCGTACCGGTATCCCAGCTCGTGCTGGAGCGGGATGCCCGCCGCTCGCGCCGCGGCCGCCCAGGTCAAAGCTGAGCTGCTGGCCGTGAACGGATCGTGCGTCGGCGTATTCAGCCAGATCTGCGTGCCCATGGCGCGCAGCGCGGACAGCAAACGCGCCGACGTCGGCGCGAACCGCTCCCCGATCTCGGCTTCGTCGGACGTGCCGAACGTGTTCGCCCGGTACAGCTCGACGGCGGTTCTGCCTGCCGCGTCCCGCCAGCCCGGAAACCATGCATGCTTGAAGCCCGTGTCCCCGCAGATCGCCTGCCACCGCGCCGGATACGTCGCGTCCAGCAACCGCTCGGCCCGGCCGTATAGCGATAGCGGCGGCCCGTAACAGACCGCGTAGCGGATCCGGTAACCGCGCGCCTCGGGATTGCTCGCGGCGAGCAGCGCCGTCAGCCCGCCGCGCGAACCGCCTACCGCGACGATGCGGTCGGCATCGACGCGGTAGGCGTCCGAAGCCGCGCCGAACAACGCATTCATCTGCGCAAAAGCGGAGGCATGCTGCGTTCGGGTGCCGATCGCGCCGCCGCCGTTCCACAAAATGCCGACCGCGGATTTTCCCGTTTCCGTTAGCGTCCGGCCGATCATGCGGAGCAACGGCGGGCCGCAAGCCGCGAACGTGCTCTCGTTCAGGTCGTAATAGCCGGAGAACACGGCCGGGTAGGCAGCCTCCGTCTCGCCGGGCCAGCCCGGCGGCAAAATAAAGGAGGCCAGGTGCGGCGGGTCGCCGAATCGGCCCAGCCGGTGCCCGCTGACGATCTGAAACGCCTCGACATGCCGCAGCGGACCGGGTCCTTCCGGCGCGGCATTGCGGAAGACGACGGGATAACCGAACGCTTCCAGCATATCGTCCGACAGCCGGAGCGCAATCTCTTCCTCCACCCCGAACAAGCTGTAACCGGCGCCGATGTACCGGTCAAGAGAAGGCGCGCGAAGTGCCTCGCCGCCAGGATGGGCCCAGTCTTCCGCGACCAGTCCGCTGCGGTCCGACGCGTATAGATAAGGGCTGTCCGGATCGGAGTCCGCCAGATCGAGACGGCTCTGCGCGGCTCCAGCCTCCGCGTCCCAGATCAAGCGGCCAAGCCCGTCCACGCCCCCTGCGCGCATGCCTCCTCCGCCGCCGTTCAGCGAAGCATCCCAGTGCGTCGCAACCGGAAAATCGTTCAGCCAGTCCAGACATACCATCCGCGCGGTCCCGCCTTTACCCCCTTCGACGAAGTAGCTTTTCGAATCGTCGCAATAGGACGGCGGCTCGAAAAAAACGTTGCCCGCCGCATCCTCGCGATACGCCGCAAGCCCCAGCGAGCGCCCTACTATCCGTTCGTGGACGGGGACGCTCAGCCGGTCGCCCGACCGGCGGTCATCGACGATAGGTTTGCCCACCGCCGCATAAAGCGTGTCGGCGTTCGCGTTCAGTTCTCTCATCCGAATGGTCGTCTCCTCTCGCGCCTTCATCGTGCCGGCTCTGCATCCCACAAAAGTCGCCTAAGGACTGCGGAAGCTTGCCCGTGAGCCGCCCGCGGCGGTTCGATGCGCAAATCGTACCATGTCCCTCCCCCGCCCGCACCCCGACAGGCTGCGAAATAGTTTGCATTTCTGCGCTGAGCCGCCTTTCGCAAGGAAATAGGATACGGCCGTCGAAATCCAATTAGCAGAACGAACGACTGAGGTGAGCAACATGTTGAAAGCGCTTATCATCGACGATGAATACTGGGTTCGCGCCGGCATCCGCGATGCGATCGGCTGGAACGAGATGGGCGTCGAAATCGTGGGGGAAGCGGAAAACGGCGAGGACGGCCTTGAGCTGGCGCTGCGCCACGAGCCGGACGTCATCGTGACCGACGTGCGCATGCCGCATATGAACGGCCTCGAGCTGATCGCCGCGCTTCGCGAGCGCAAGCTGAACGCATCGATCATCGTCCTGAGCGGATACGATGAATTTCAATACGCCCAAGCCGCGATGCGCCACGGCGCTTCGGCTTATTTACTGAAGCCCATCGATCCGGCGGAGCTGGCCGACAGCGTTTGCCGTCTCGGGCAGGAAGCCCGCGAGCGGCTGGCAAGCCGGGAGCTGGTCGGCAGGCTAGTAGGCGAGCTGCCTGCTTTGGCGCGGCAATATTGGCTGGATCTGCTGCAAGCGGCGCCCGCCGACGAGGCGGAAGGCGAGCGCAAGCGGATCCTGCTGCAGTTGCCGGATCTCGGCGCGACGCCGCATGCCGTCGCGCTGGTCGCCCGGCACTCGCCTGCAGCGGGCGGCTCAAGCGGCGAACGGCTCGGCGAGCCATTGATTCGCGGCGCTCTGGAAGCGAACTCGGTCCACGCTTCCGCGCTGCTCCGGCTTGGCATCGACCGCTGGGCAGTGGCCGCGGCATGCGCCGGCAGCTGGGAGACCGCCCTTGAAGGGCTGCGGGCGTTCGGCAGGTCGCTCGCTGCCGCAGCGAGGGCGGCCGGCTGCTCTGACGTAGCCGTAGGCATCGGCACCCCGGCCGGCAGCTTGTCCGAGCTGCATGTCTCCTGCCGGGCGGCTTCGGACGCGGCGGCCAAGGCGGCCGCGGAAGTGACCAGCGTGCGTTATGCCCTCGACGAAGGCGGCGCGGGGACGCGCAGAGAGATCCGCGAGGCGCTCGCTTATATGCGCAAGCATTACGCCTCGAACGTTACGGCGGAAGCGATCGCCGCGGAGGTATTCGTCAGTCCCACGCATCTCATGCATTTATTCCGCAGAGAGCTGAACAAAACGTTGTACGAGTGCCTGACCGAGTTCCGGCTCGAGGAAGCCAAGCGGATGCTGCGGGACGGGCGCCACCGCGTATACGAGGTGTGCGAGCTCGCCGGCTTCGGCGATCCGAAGCATTTCAGCCAGCTGTTCAAAAAATTGACCGGCATGTCGCCGAGCGATTATGCCAAGTCCCATGTCTGAGCGAACCGGCCTGCTGCGCAGGCTGAACGTGAGAAGCCGGTTCGCGGTCGTCGTGCTGATCGGCTTGACGCTCCATTTAACGCTGCTGCTCGTCGTCTTCAATCTTTTCTCCGGACGATATTTGACCGGCAGCCTGTATCGCCATGTCGAACAGACGCACCGGCAGATCGGCCTGAGCGTGGAGCTGATGGTGGACGATATCCAGATGCTGTTTTTGCGTTTTCTCGTGAACGCCGACGTGTACAAGACGATGGGCGACGAGGCGCTGAGCGCGGCCGAAAAGCGCGACCGGTTCCGCACGCTCGCCATATCGCTCACGGACGGCAACGACTGGATCGGCGACGTCTTCGTCATCGCGCAGGACGGCGAAACGTACCGGATGCTGCCGGACGGAACGGTCGTCGAGCGGCCCGACGACCTGCTGCTTCATCGCATAGGCAGCACAGGCGCGCCGGTCGTCGGCAGCGTCAAGCACGGA
The DNA here is from genome assembly GCF_042649185.1 of Cohnella sp. GCM10012308. Lineage (NCBI taxonomy): Bacteria > Bacillati > Bacillota > Bacilli > Caryophanales > Paenibacillaceae > Cohnella > Cohnella sp. GCM10012308. Next base: position 13,197 of record NZ_JBHRYU010000034.1, on the reverse strand, counting down.
CTGAGCGGAGAAGCTTATATTCCGTTCGGTCAGCAGTACCGCAACTTCAATACGGGACAGACGATCGGCGAAATCGTTTTTTACGTCAAAGAGTCGGCCTTTTACGCGCTCTACGGGGATAGCCTGGACGGGCTCGGCTATTCGTTTATCGTCGGCGGAGGGGACCGTCTCATCTCGCATCCCGACAAGTCGAGACTCGGGGACGATCTCCCGGCCAGCGACCTGTACCATCCCGCTCCGGCGGCCGGTTACCGCAAATTTCGCCTGGACGGCGATCCTTATTTGCTTATCACCTATCCGCTTGACGACCGGCTCGCCGCGCTCGGCATCGACTGGAAATTCGTCAGCGTCGTCTCCGCCCCGCATCTGCTGACTGCGGTGTCTGAGGGCAACCGGGCGGCGGTGCTGTTCGCCGCGCTGACCTTTCTCTTTTTGCTGGCGCTCTCGTTCTATCTGGCGAGCCGAATCACGAATCCCGTGCTCAGGCTTCGCCGCAAGCTTGCCGCGTACGGCAAAACGGGGCTTCGGCTGGTAGACGAGCGCGGCAGGCGGGGCGATGAGATCGGGGAGCTGGAAAACAGCTACTATCAAATGGTCGAGCGGATCAATCAGCTGCTGCTGCAAAACGACGAGGAGAAGGAGAAGCAGCGAAAGGCGGAACTGGTCGCGCTACAGTCGCAGATCAATCCGCATTTTTTATACAACACGCTCGACGCCATCGCCTGGATCGCCCGGCTGAAAAAGCAGCCCGAGATCGAGCGGATGATCTCTTCGCTCGCGACTTTTTTCCGGATCAGCCTGCATAAGGGCGACAAGTTCATTCCCGTGGAGGAAGAAATCAAGCTGGTGCAAAGCTTCGTCACCGTCGAATCGATGCGGATCCCGGACAAATTCGAGATCGGCTACGACGTGCCGGAGGAGATGAAGCGGATTCCGATTCTGAAGCTGCTGCTGCAGCCGCTCGTAGAAAACGCGATCAAGCACGGGATCGGCGAAAAACGGGGAAAAGGCCTTATCCGGGTCACGGGGAGGATAACGGCCGAGGAATACGTATTCGAGGTCGATGATGACGGCGTCGGCTTCAAGGGTGGCCAGGCGCTGCCCGGTCCCGACGAGAATGCCCTGTTCCGCAGCGGCTACGGCTTGCGCAACGTGGAAGAGCGCATCCGGCTCGAGTACGGCGCCGGCAGCGGTCTTACCGTGCGCAGCGAGCCGGGCGCGGGCACGACCGTCGTCGTCCGGCTGCGGCGCGACTCCGCCGCGTTCCGCAGGTAGCCGCGGGTCGCTAGCCGCTCATCGTGGCGCGCATCCGGCGATAAAGCGCGCGAAGCGGCAGCGTCAGGCTGAGCGAGAGCCGCCGCGCGAGCCAGACGAACAGCAGCGCGGTCGCGACGTCGACGAGCACGAGCAGCCAGCGCAGCATGGCAAGCTCGTCCGACATCCGCTCATCTGTGATGTAGATCGCAATCCGGTCGTCGGACAGCGGCAGCGGATAGCCCATCATAACGGCATCGTCCGACAGCAGCACCGACGTCTCCCCGCCTTCCGCCGCAGGAAAAGGACCCTGAAGCGCATCGATCCTGCGTAGGCTGTCGTCCAGCCATTGGCCGTCCGACGCGATCAGGTACGGCACGATGCGGCCGTATACCGTGTCCGGATCGGATTTGAACAACGCCATGAGCCGGGGCAGGCTCGCTTCCAGCTGCAGCAGGCCGACATCCCCGTTCGCGCCGCGGATGCGCGCCATATAAAAAAGACTTTCCCGCGGCTCGCCGCCCCATGAGGTGAAGTACAAGGTCGACGGATCGAGAATCATCCAGCCGGCTGACGCGCCGGACGCCCAAAAAGTCGCCGGACGGCCCTCCAGCCGGTCGAGCGTCATAAGGCCGCCCAGGTGGCCGGACGTGTACGTCTCGCCGTGTTTGCCGTAAAGCGCGATGCTGACAATATCCAGATTGGACGCGCGCAGGCCGTCGAGCTCCGGCTGGATCGAATCGTCCACCTGACCGGAAGACAGCGCCTTCGCGACCACCGGTTTGTTGATCGCGACCTGGGCCGTTTCCTCCAGCCACCGCATATAGAGCCGGGCGTTTTTAAACTGCTGCCCGGTATACTGGACGGCCATGCCCTGCAGCGTATCGGCCCCTTTGGAAGCCATCGTGCGAAACAAAATCCAGCTGGACGCCAGCACATAGATCAGGACGGCTCCGAGCAGCAAGCCGACGATTTTGCGACCCAGGCTTTTGAACAACGCCGTCCCTCCTCCCATGCCGTGTTCAAGCCGGCTGCCCGGCAAGACATCAGGCCTTCGGCGCGAAATGCGCCGAAGGCCTTGTTGTCGTTTTCGGTCGTTATTGACTTTACTGGCTCAGCTGGCCTCACTGTCTTCTTTGGCTTTAATTGCTTGACCCGCTTAATCAGCCTTACTGGACTTTGTCGAGATAATCGCGCTGGAACTCGGCGGCGGCCTTGTCGAGCAGCGCTTTCGGATCGGCGTCCTTTTTCGTGAGCACCGCCTGAATGACGACGTCCAGCGTCTTGTAAAGCTCCTGCGCGTTGACCGGCGGCTCCGGACGGAGCCCCTGGGTGCCGTTGTCCATATAATCGCGGAACAGCGCCATGTTCACGTTCGTGTATTTGTCGACGATCTGCTGCTCGGCGGCCAGACGGTCCGGATCGGTCCAGATCTGCAGGCCGTGCGGACCGATCGGATACCCTTGGCCGGATTGGGCCTGCAGGTTCGTCTCGAGCGCGGCAAGCGCCTCCGGCGATGCTTTGGGCGAAGTGCCCCGCAGCTCCAGCCATTTAAAGGCCGCATCCAGCTGCTCCTGCGAAGAGCCCGGGGCGAACATGTAGAGCCCGCCGCCGAGTACGGCCGCGTTGCCCTTGGGACCGGCCGGATTCGCCGATAGCGCGAGCGCATCCTTGGACATCTTGGCGTTAAGCACGAGCGGCGCCATGAACTCGTACATGCCGAAGCTCATCGCGACCTGATCGGTACCGAATTGCATCAGCAGGTCGTTGGTATCGACGAGATTGTTGGCCGGAAGCACGTCGTATTTCCATTTCAGGTCCTTCACGTACTGCAGCGCCTCTACCGCTTCGGGCGAGTTGAAGACCGCTTTCCATTTCCCGTTGTCCTGCGTCTCGAAATCCGCGCCGTACGCCCAGGCGATGTTCATGAAAAACCAGCCGCCCTGGTTGTTTTTCGTCGGGAAGAAAAAGCCCGCCTTGCCCGTCTTTTTCTTGATCTCGACTGCCGTCTGCGCGAGCTCGTCGTAGGTCTTGGGAAACGCAGGCGCGCCATCGGCGCCCAGCAGGCCCGCTTCTTTGAACACGTTCAAGTTGTACATCATGCCGATGACGTACCCGTCCTTGGGCAAGCCGTAGTACCTGCCGTCGCGCTCGACGAGCTTCAGCAGGTCGGGATTGATGCCCGTGTCGAAGCCGTAGGCTTTGACCTGGGCGGTCACGTCCGCCGAATACTTGGCTTTGATGATCTTGTCCGCCTCGGTATAGTAGGAGTCGTACAGCGTCGGCAGCTGGCCGCTGACGGCCTTCGGCAGAAACGAGACGACGTCGTAGCCCCACTCGTCCTTGTCGATCGTGACGTACGGGTACTTCTCCTTCATTTGCCGCTCGGCATCCTCGAAAACCTTTTTGTTGGCATCGTCGTTGGGCTTCGGCCAATTGCCGATCTTGATCTTGACCGGCGCCGGCGCCGCGCTCTCGGTCGGCTGGGCCGACGCGGAAGCCGTGCCTGCGGCAGTCTCCGAAGGAGATGCGCTCGCCGAGCTTCCGCCCGATGCGGACGGAGCGGCCTCGTTGCTGCCGCCGCATGCCGCGAGAACGGTCGCGGTCATGGCCAGCACCGCTGTCATCGCAAGCCATCTTTGCTGTTTCATCATCGTTTATCCCTCGCCTTTTCTATTGTATAAAGCGCTTACTTACGTTGCAAGAACAGACTATCATATCGCTTCCTGGCGCTATAGGAGGCAATACTGAGAAACGGTTCGGAATGTTGCGCATTCGCTAGCCTTTGATGCCGCTGAACGTGTAGCCTTGAATGATATAACGCTGGAACAGCATGAACAGGAGCACGGGCGGGACGATGACGAAGGCGAGCGCGATGAATTGCAGGTCGATCGGCATCATGCTTTTCATATTGTAAATCGCGACGACGACCGTCCATTTGGCTTGATCCTTCAAGATCATGTACGGCCAGAAAAAATCCATCCACACCGCGTTGATCGTCATGATCGTAACGGTCACGATCACCGGGACGCTAAGCGGCAGCACGACCTTTGCGAATACGCCGAGCTTGGTCGCGCCGTCGATACGCGCCGCCTCCAGCAGGGACAACGGAATGTTGTCGAAGAAGCTTTTGAAAATCAAAATGACGACCGGATTGACCGCCGCCATCAGCCACATCGGCCAGTACGTGTCGATCAGGTTCAGGTGCAGCAGCGGAAAATCGACGATATTGTTGAACATCGGCACCATTCCCACCGTGTTCGGCAGCAGCATCGTCCAGACGACGAGCGTGAACAATACGGCGCTGCCTCTCGGCTTCAGCTTGGAAAAGAAATAACCCGCAAGCCCGTTGAACGAAAGGCAAAACAGAACGGAGCCACCCGTCATGACGGCCGTGTTGGCATAATAGCGCATGAACTGCAGTTCTTTCCAGGCGCGGCCAAGCTTGCCGATATCGAATGTCTCGGGCAACAGCGTAGGCGGCATCCGGTAAAATTCCTTGATATCCTTGAGGCTTGACACCATCACCCAAAGCGACGGGAATATGCAGACGACGGCCAACGCGATCATGAACAGCATGAGCGCGGCATAGAGCAGCCGGATGCCTGGCGATTTAAGCTCGAGGGCGCCGATGATGCCGCCTCTGACAGGCTTGGACATGTGCTAGCCCTCCTTATCGAATTTGCGGTCAAGCCGGAAGTAGACGACCGTCAGTACCATGAGAATGAGGAACGTGATGACGCCAAGCGCCATCGAATGACCTGCCTCGAAGTAGCGGAAGGCATAAAAGAAGCTTTGCAGCATCAGCGTCATCGACGCATTGTTCGGTCCGCCTTCCGTCATGACGAGCGGCTCGTTGAATACCTGGAATACGCCGCTGATCTGCAGGATAAGCATGAGTCCGATGATGTTGGAAATTTGGGGCATCGTGATGCTGAAAAGCTTGCGCAGAACGCCGGCGCCGTCGATCGAAGCGGCCTCATACAGCTCCGGGTTGATGCCCTGCAAGCTCGCCAGATAGAGCAGTACCGATCCGCCGAAGCCCCGCAGCGTCATCGTGACGACGATTAACGGGATCGTCAGGCGCTCGTCCTGCAGCCACTCTTGGGCGGGGATGCCGACGGCGTGGAGGATCATGTTCAGCACGCCGGCCTCGCCGGGCTGGAACAGCAGCACCCATACCATGGACGCCGCGATCGCCGGCACCATGCCGGGAAAGAAAACCGCGAACCGGAAAAAGCTCTGGCCGCGCCTGAGCTCGTTAATGACGACGGCGACCGCGATCGGAAAAGCGAAACCGATAACGAGCGACCAGAAAACGTAAGAAAACGAATTGATGAGCGTTTGCCTGAATACGGAGTTTGAAATGACGTCGACGTAATTTTGCAGACCGACGAATGACGTAGCTTTGTAGCCCTCCGTTTTAAAAAACGAAAGCGCGATGCCTGAAACGAGCGGCTGCCAGGCGAAAACGAAAAACACGAGAACGGTCGGCACGACGAGCAGCCAAGACGACCATTCACGGATGAAATAACGGCGCATTGCAGCAGGTCCTGACCGGCGGGTCCCCGGCTGCGCGCGCGTCTGCGCGGAATTGAGCATGATGTCCATTTCCTTTCTGTCGTCGGTTGACGGGATCATCTTGATGATAGCGCTTCCGGAAATCGATCGATACCCATGAGCCTGCGATTTCGTTTGACTGGCTGCGAACTCGCCGCAGGCGACAAAGCCCCCCGTCCGACGAATCGGAACGAGGGGCCGTCACTTGCGGCTAATCAGTTGGTTTAAGGCGCTGTCAAGGCATCGTAGACGTCGCGATCGACGACAAGGCTCAGTTGCAGCTCGTTTGCCGCTTCGTCGATTCGGGACGCATAGTCGGGCTCAGTCAATCCGCCTAACGCTTGTTTCAGCTTCAAATCGAGATTGGAAAGGAGATATTCATAATACGTCGTTTCCTCGAATTGCAAGGGACCGTATACGGCTTCGCCCCTCGACTTGGCTTCGTTTCGTCTCCGGTTTTCAGCCGTTAGCATAGCGCTCAGTTTGCGATACCCGTAATCGGAATCGATGCCGAATCGCTTCGCCAGCGTCTGCTTGGCTTTAGCACGGATGGCGCCGGAAAGCGCCTCTTTCTTTAATGCTTCCAGCGGCGTCCGGCCGTTAAACGATTTGTTCCAATCGTCCGGCAGAACGAGCTCTCCGTCGCTTTTACGATACGCACCGATCACCTCGCTTCGTTTTAGCCGCATCCATAGCTTGAGCTCTCCGGCTTCGATCGCCAGATCGCCGGCCTTGGCGACGACGGCGTAATCGCCGGTTGCAGGCCGCTCGTCCGTCATGTCGGAGGATCGTTCCGCCTGGACGAACGCGCTGATCAACAAAACCGCCCAGACGAGCGCGACGGCGACGAATGCGCGTCGGCGAAGCGGGTGCGGAACTGCCGGCCGCAGGCTTTCCATCAGGTCGTCAGGCTAATCTGGCTTAGCTGCGTGCCGTAAGCCGAAGTCGTGTCGCTGAATTCGACCTTGAGATAGTTCGTTCCGGAAGGCAGGTTCGCGGACGGCGTATAGGTCGTATAGGACCAGCCGTTGGCGACGAGCGTCGGCGGCGCGTATACGCTGGGAACGACCGTCCAGACGGTGCCGTTCGGCGAAGAATAAAATTTAACTTTGGACAGATCGATCGAAAATTCGTAGATGAGCGCGCTGAACTGCCTGGCGTTCGGCAGACTGTAAACGAGCTCCGCCGTCGCGGTCGTATTGCGGGTAAATCGGCCGGTATCGCCATTAAAATAGATGGCATTGGAAGCGTCCACCCGCCAATTGGACGCCGCGCTGCGCGAGAACGTATAGCTCCAGTCGGATGCCGGATCGACGTAAGCGGACGCCTGCGTGATGCCGGGTCCTTCGGAAAAGCCACGGCTAGGCGCGTCGGTCGCGCTGACGGCATTGCCGAAGTAATCTTTGCCGCCGTTGCCGGCGATGACCGTCCCGCTGTACAGCGCGGGCGAGCCTGTCTGAAGCCTGTAGCCGACCGGCGACGACAGACCTGCCGGCGAAGCACCCGGATTCGTCAGCTTCGGATCGTTCGTCAGCTTGTGCGCGTCCGACGGTTCGCTGGCGGGATGATTCCCGTAGAACAGATTATAATCGAACGTGCCGTTGTTGCCCGGCGGGCGCTGCCACGTACCGCTGCCGAGGTTGTAGACGATATTGTTTTTAAACGTCCAGGAGCCCGGATTCGTGCCCGGACACAGATCGCAATAGACCGGGTTGGCTGCGGAGGCCGCGCCGATGTAAAACGTATTGTTGTATATGTTCGTCAGGTCCGGCAGCCCCAGGGAGAAGGTGATCAGTCCTTTCTGCCCGTTCGCGCCGTCATTCGCGCTAATATTGTAGCGCACCGTATTCCGCGACGAATAACCGTCCATCAGCAGCAGGAAGCCGCCCTGATTATCGTGGCTGTAGTTGTATTGGACGACCGCGTTGGTATGGCCGTTGTCGACGTCGAAGCCCTGCCCGTCCGTGCTGTTCAGCTTCGTGCCGAACGCTTCGTTGTACTGAACGACGGTGCCGTCGCCCATCGTCGGCCAGATGCCCGCGCTTGAATCCATCGAATATCCGGGCATCGAACGCTGTCCTGCGCCGTTCGACACGTTATGCTGGATCAACGCGTTTTTGTAGCCGTACACGAGGATCGAGTCTCCGTCGGGCCGCGTCACGATGTTGTTTTCGACCGTGAGCCCCGCTCCCGCCTTGTTGGCGTCGATCGACACGACGCGGGTGTTGAAGCCGTCCGGCACGTTGACATACTCGGAGGTAAACGAGTAGTCCCACACCGTAATCCCGTTGCGCCCGACATCCGTCACGGCGTTGCCGCCGATATAGACGTTGGCGAAGGCGTCGGTATCCTGCGCGGAAAATACGGTAATGCCCGCGTTAATATGCGGATCGATCGTCCCGTTGCAATTGTAGCAGCCGTTGACGCCATGCACGTCATTGTTTGTAATCGTGATCCCGTTCAGGCGCTTGCCTGCATTGTCCCCCTTGACCAGAATGCCGTAGCGGGGTACGCCTGTCGCATTGTCCGATCCGGAATTGTTCGTCACCTCGAGACCGTCGATCGTCCAGTACTCCTGGTTCAGCAAATAAACCGCGGCGCCTTGCGCGAGGCTCCCTCCGTCAATCAGCGGTTTGGCGCCGGTCCCGTAAGAGGAGATCGTCACGGGAGTCGCGACGCCTCCCGCGAGCGCGCCGGAGCCCTTCGGATACAGCTGGCCGTACCATACGCCGCCCCGTTTGAATAAAATTTGATCGCCTGCCGAAAATGTCGTGGCATTGACCTTGGACAGCGTCTTCCACGCCAGAGCGGGACTCGTGCCAAGATTGGCGTCGTTGCCCCCGGCAGCATCGACATAATACATATTTCCCGCCGCATGGACGATGGACGGTCCGCCTCCGACCGACGCTCCTCCGATTGCGACAGCGAACAGTATAGCGGCCAGGCCCGTGCGAATAGCTTTTTTCCAAGCTTCCTTTACCTTTACCTTCATCTTCACTTCCCCTTTCCGTTCAAATTGGCTTGCACCTTCATATTAAGCGCTTACATTTATGTGCCGACAGGTGCGAATCCTGGCAAACGGTTTGATCTTTTGCGAATTCCTCGTCAAAGCCGCCCAGTTCCCGCCAATTTTGTTAAAAGCGAACGATCTTGTACGAATTCGACCTTTCCGTTCTCGTTTACAATAGACATATTCTCGATAAATCGCTATCATAGGAACATAGAACAGGAAGGTGGACATGACCGTTGAAGCTCGTTATCTCGCGCTTGATCGCCATTCTCTTGCTCGTCGTGCCCGGCCTCGCCGCCGCCTACGGCTTCCTGCTGATGAAGGACGCCTTGTTCGATTATTTCGCACAGTTCGGGAATGTCAGCCTGCCCGATCCCCATTTCGACCTTTGGCACTTCCTGCTCGGCTTCGTTTTGTTTCTCGCCGGCGTCGGCTTCATCGGCGGCTGGATCTTTTTCCGCGATCGCAAGCACAACTACGTGTCGCCGCGCTTCCGCGCAAAGCGTCCTCCGCGCCCTCCGCGGGACGGCAGCAAGACGGGCGGCCAATAAAATTATTAAAGAAACAGCGCCTTCTGCTTTACGGCGCTGTTTTTTTGCGTTTCGCGCAAATTCGCGCTCTGCTCACGTAACGCCTTCTTCCGCGGAACCAGCCTTGCGGTAAGCTCTCGGCGTACAGCCATAGACGCCGCGGAACAATTTGATAAAGTAGCTGAAATTATCGAACCCCGCCTCCATCGCGACTTCGGAGATCGTCAGATCGGATCCGGCGAGCCTGCCGGCCGCATACCGGACTCTGTAGCGGTTCAGGTATTCCACCGGCGTTTTGCGCATGTACGCCTTGAACATGCGGCTGAAGTGGCCCTCGCTCATCCCGGCTACGTCCGCCAGCTCCCTGAGGCTGATTTTCCGCGCGAAATTCGTTTCCATATAGGTCAATGCCTGCTTGAGCCGCTCCGCCGCGTGGCTCTCGCCTTCGTCCGCCGGCGAGCGGGATAGCCACTGCCCCGCGCCGATCAAATCGGCGATCAGATTGAGCAGACCCGCCTTCACTCTCAGTTCGCGCGCGGGATCCAGGGCATGCTCCAGCCGCTGAATGGCGGCAAGCGCCTCGATCGCCGCCTCGCCCCATGGCGTCCCGGACGTCCAATAGAGCGGCGGTCCCGAGCGGCCGCGCTGCAGCGGACGCAAATAACGCGCGGACATCGCGTCGTCCGGACCGCCGTCCAGCCAGCCGAGGTCGAAGACGAGCGCTTCGTACGCGCAGTCGGACGCTTCGAGCGGGTATCCGCCGTGCAGCAGGCCGCCGGGTATGAATAAGGCCTCTCCTGCGGACACTTCATAGGTTGACAGTCCGATCTGGAACACCGCGCGACCGGACGTAACCCTTAGAAATTCGATCTCCTCGTGCCAATGAAAATCGAGGATGCCTTCTAAGGGCGTACGCGCTTGCTGGTAGAAACCGACCGGAAAGCCCGGCGTGCCGTGCCTGCGGTCCTCTTTTAACAATTTATTGTCCATGGAATCGCAGCCGCCTCATAATCGTGTTATTAATAAGCATAATATTGCAAGAAATTCGATAAATCAATCGGTATTATGTTACTCAAAGAGAGCGTTTTCCAAGCGCTCGAACAGGAGGTCCGATTCATGAAATTCAGCAACGGCTACTGGCTGACCCGCGAAGGCTTTGAAGTGCTGACGCCTCACGAAGTGCATAGCATCGATATCGCGCCGGACAAATTGACGGTGTTCGCGCCGCATCGCCATCTCGAGCATCGGGGCAATACGCTCAACGAGGCGCTTACGACGATTGAATTCGACTCTCCGATCCCCGACGTCATTCGCGTGAAGCTTTACCATCACAAAGGACGCAAACGGCTGACGCCTGGCTCGTTCCCGCTGACGAGCGGCAATGAGGGCGCTCCCGTAACGATCGAGGACAACGAGGATCGGGTCACGCTGACCAGCGGCGATACGAGCGTCACGATTACGAAGGCGCATCCGCTTCGCATTACCTACTTTTATAAAGGCCGCAAGCTGACGGGAAGCGGATTCCGCCAGACCGGGTTCGTAAAAGGCGCGGACGGCGTTCATTATTTTCGGGAGCAGCTCGATCTGGCTGTCGGAGAGACGGTATACGGGCTCGGCGAACGCTTCTCCGCTTTCGTCAAGAACGGTCAAAGCGTCGATATCTGGAACGAGGACGGCGGAACGGCCTCCGAGCAAGCTTACAAAAACGTGCCGTTTTTCGTCACGAACCGCGGCTACGGGGTTTTCGTCAACCACCCGGAACTTGTTTCTTTTGAAGTCGCTTCGGAAAAAGTATCGAAAACGCAGTTCAGCGTGCAGGGCGAACAACTCGAGTATATGATTGTCGGCGGCCATACGCTGAAGGATGTGCTCGCCAACTACACGTCGCTGACCGGCAAGCCTGCGCTCCCTCCGTCCTGGACGTTCGGACTGTGGCTGACGACGTCGTTCACGACGAATTACGACGAGGAGACCGTAAACAGCTTCGTGGACGGCATGGCGCAGCGCGATCTCCCGCTGTCCGTCTTCCACTTCGACTGCTTCTGGATGAAGGAATACCAATGGTGCGACTTCGAATGGGACGAGCGCGTATTCCCGGATCCGAAGGGCATGCTCGATCGCTTGAAGGCAAAGGGACTCAAGATCTGCGTCTGGATCAACTCGTACATCGCCCAGCGCTCCAAGTTGTTCGACGAAGGCATGGCGCACGGCTACCTGCTCAAGCGCAAGGACGGCAGCGTCTGGCAGACCGACTTGTGGCAGTATGGCATGGGCATCGTGGACTTTACGAATCCCGACGCCTGCCGCTGGTACGGAGACAAGCTGCGCGCGCTCGTCGACATGGGCGTCGACAGCTTCAAGACCGACTTCGGCGAGCGGATTCCGACGGAAGATGTCGTATACTTCGACGGCTCGGACCCGCAACAGATGCATAACTATTACACGCAGCTGTATAACAAGGTCGTATTCGACGTACTCGAGGAGAAAAAGGGGCGCGGCGAAGCGGCGCTGTTCGCCCGGTCGGCAACGGCCGGCGGACAGCAGTTCCCCGTGCACTGGGGCGGGGATTGCGAAGCGACGTTCGAATCGATGGCGGAAAGCCTGCGCGGCGGCTTGTCGCTCGGCCTCTCCGGCTTCGGCTTCTGGAGCCACGATATCGGCGGCTTCGAGCAGAGCGCTACGCCCGACCTGTACAAGCGTTGGGTCGCCTTCGGCCTGCTGTCCAGCCACAGCCGCCTGCACGGCAGCACCTCGTACCGGGTGCCTTGGCTGTTCGACGAAGAAGCGGTCGACGTGCTGCGCCGCTTCACCAAGCTAAAGGCAAGTCTTATGCCGTACCTGTTCGCCCAGGCGGCCGATTCCAGCCGGTTCGGCCTGCCGATGATGCGGGCGATGCTGCTCGAGTTCGGCGAAGACCCGGCCTGCGACTATCTGGATCGCCAGTACATGCTGGGCGACTCCCTGCTCGTATCGCCGATCTTCAATAGCGATGGGGAATCGGCCTATTACTTGCCGAAGGGCAAATGGACGCACTTCCTGACCGGCGAAGTCGTCGAAGGCGGCTCATGGCATCGCGAGACTTATGACTACATGAGTCTGCCGCTGTATGCCCGCGAAGGATCGCTCATCGCAGTCGGCGCGACCGACGACCGTCCGGATTACGACTACACGGACGCGGTGACGCTGCACCTGTTCGAGCTCGGCGACGGCGCGTCCGCCGCCGCCGATATCGTCGGCGAAGACGGCGCAGTACGTCTCACCGTCACTGCAGTGCGCAGCGGCGGCACGATCTCGGTCACGGCATCGGGCGAAGCCGCAGGCAGCGCCGACTGGTCGATCCAGCTGCGCGGGATCGAGGCGGTCCGCAGCGTCTCCGGCGGCGAGGCGTCCGCGGCGACGGACGGACGCGGACTGAACGTGCGCCGTTCGCAAGGCGATGGCAGCATTACGATCGAGCTTTAAAACTTGCATGGAAGTAACGAAGGAGCCGCCCTCTTGTCTGAGGGGCGGCTCCTTCGTTTTATCAAATCGCTATAACTTTCTTCGCGGCTTTTTCTCCATTGATGTTAACTTCGCCGCTAAACGGCGGTCTAGCGGACCCCAGATCCCTTATTTTGCGTTAGCGGCTTCAAACGGATCGTTACGGACAGGAAAGCCTTTATTTCGCTTATTCGCAGATGAATCCCGCCACTTTTGCGACAATAGCGGAGCCTGTGTCACTAGTGTTGCATTAAAACTAACGCATTAAATTTTTAATCAATAAATTACTATATTTTCTATTTCGTGTTACTTTTTTCGTGGATAGGCATGAAAAAATCTCCTATTGTAGAGGTGTGTAGGTTG
>NZ_JBHRYU010000033.1:0-105433 GCF_042649185.1 Cohnella sp. GCM10012308 | reverse complement strand
CTTTTCGTACCATGCTGGGAGCAACGCAGTTTGCACGCATTCGATCCGTCGTCTCCACGCTCCTCAAACAAAACCTTTCCGTCCTCAAATCCCTCTCACTCGCCATTCACGGGCAGTTTCAGTTCTAGCTCACCTAAGTAGTAACCAAATGTGCAGTTAATTTCCAAGCACAAGCCGAAAATTCGGCTCATGGAGGGGAAAAGATGCGCATTTGCATGTATTTTGCCCAAAGGGGGCTAGAGCGGGGGAAATAGATGTAAATTTGCAGGCATTAGGTAGAAGGAGCGACGCTAGCGACGATAGGTCGACCAATCCAGCCGCACGCGAGTCACCCGGCACAATTATAAAATCCTTGTTATTGATCCTTTACATATCTTTTACAAATTAAGTGATCATCTAGTGATATCTTTTATTATACTTAAAAAGAATGCGAACCGAAGGGAGAGCGAGCATGTTGAAAAGGAAGACTGGTTGGAGCAAGAGATCGTCGACCGTGACGGCCGCGGCGGTATTGGTCTCTCAGGTGTTCGGAGGATTCGGCCTGTTGGAAGCCGGCAAGGCGGCGGCTGCAGAGCCGTCCGTTGCGCCGCTGCATGTGCGGATTATGGAGACGACGGATTTGCACACCAATGTACGAGGCTACGATTATTTTAAAAACGCGGAGACGGTGGCGGTCGGTCTGGACCGGACCGCAACGCTGATCAAGCAGGCGCGCGCGGAGCAGCCTAACTCGCTGTTGTTCGACAACGGCGACTTAATCCAGGGTACGCCGCTCGGCACCTATATGGCCAAAGTGGACAAGCTGTCCGAGGCGGGCAGCGTCCATCCGATGTATCAAGCGATGAATCTGCTCGGTTACGACGCAGCGACTTTCGGCAATCATGAATTCAATTACGGTCTCGATTACCTGGACAAGGCGATTGCCGGGGGCAAGGACGGCTCGGGCGAGCAGCTCCCTTACGTCAATGCCAACATTTACGTGGACGACAACCACGACGGCATTGCCCAAGAAACGGAGACGACCAATAAGTACGAGCCTTACGAGATTCTTACCCGTACGTTCAAGGACGAAAACGGCGTAGATCAGACCGTCAAGATCGGCGTCATCGGTCTCGTCACGCCGCAGATTATGGAGTGGGACAAGGCCAATCTGTCCGGCAAAGTGGTAACGCGCGATATCGCGGAGACCGCCCGCCATTTTGTGCCGCTGATGAGGGCTGACGGCGCTGACATTATCGTAGCGCTGGCGCACACAGGTTTCGATGCAAACGCAGTGGAAGGCGATCTCTCGGAAAACGACGTCAATGCGCTGAGCAAGGTGCCGGGCATCGATGCGATTACGTTTTCCCACACGCACAAAATCTTCCCGACGACGAGCGACGCCTCGCTCGACGCCCTCTTCAAGGACCCGGCGACCAACCTGCCGTACAATTCGTCCGCCAGCGTCGTTAATAATGTCTACGGACTCGGCGGCGGCACGATCAACGGCGTGTTCGCGGTTCAATCGGGTTTCGGCGGCGCGAGCCTCGGCCTGATCGACCTGAAGCTCGTCAAGGACGGCGAGGGCAAATGGGCGGTCGACAAGACGAGTTCGCAGTCGTCCACGCGCTCGATCTTCCGGACGGAGAACAAGGTCAACATCGCGAACGTGGAGCCTGACGCAGGCGTTGTCGCCGCGGTCAAAAACGCGCACGAAGCGACGATCGCCTATACCGGGCAGGAGTTGGGGCAGACAGACGCGCCGATCAACAGCTACTTTGCCATGGTGCAGGACGATCCGTCGATCCAGATCGTGACGGACGCGCAGAAGTGGTACGTACAGAAGTCGGTTGCAGGCACGGTCTACGAAGGTCTGCCGATCCTGAGCGCCGGCGCGCCGTTCAAGGCGGGACGCAACGGGCCGTCCGAGTATACGGACATCTACAAGGGTCCGCTCACGATCCGCAGCGCCAGCGATCTGTATTTGTACGACAACACGCTGAAGGCGGTCGTGATCAAGGGATCGACGGTCAAGGAATGGCTGGAGATGTCCGCTGGCGCCTTTAACCAGATCGATCCGGCGAGCACGGCGGAGCAGCAGCTCCTGAATTCGTCCTTTGCCGTTTACAACTATGATGTCATCGACGGCGTCACTTATCAGATCGACGTCACCAAGCCGGCGAAGTACAAGCCGGACGGTACCGTCAACGACGCTTCTGCAAGCCGGATCGCGAACCTGAAGTACGCGGGCAAGCCGATCGATCCTGACCAGGAGTTCGTCGTGGTTACGAACAATTACCGCGCGAGCGGCGGCGGCAACTTCCCGGGCCTCAAGGGTTCGCCGCTGGCCGTCGATTCCCAGGACGAGAACCGTCAGGTGCTGATGGATTATATCTCGGAAAAGAAAACGGTCAGCCCGAGCGCAGACGGCAACTGGTCGTTCGTGCCGATCAAGAGCAACGTCAATCTGACCTTTACAAGCTCGCCTTCTGCGGCTAAGTACGTAGAAGCGACGAACGGCAAGATTACGGACACGGGCACGCAAAACGCAAGCCAATTCGAGGTCTACAAGCTGAACGTCCCCGTCGAGGTGCATCTGCTCGGCATCAACGACCTGCACGGCCAGCTCGATACGACTTCGATCGTAAGCGGCAAGGCGGCGGGTACGGCAGCGACGCTGGCAGCTTATCTCAAGGCGGCGCGCGCTAAGTATACGAACAGCTTCCTCGTTCACAACGGAGACTCCGTCGGCGCTACCGCCCCTGTATCCTCGCTGGAGCGGGATGAGCCTACGCTGGAATGGATGAACATGATGGGCTTCGACGTCGGCACGCTGGGCAACCATGAGTTCGACCAAGGCGTAGCGGCGCTGAAGGCACAGCTCGAAGGCGGCGTCGATCCTGTCGGCGGCGAGATCGTGCACAAAGGCGTGAACTTCGACTACGTGAACGCCAACGTCGTGGACGAGAAGACGGGCGAGCCGATCATCGCTCCTTATGTCGTGAAGGAAGTCGACGGCGTAAAAATCGGCTTCATCGGCGTCGTCACGATGGCTACGGTGACCAAGGTGTCCCCGGAAGGCCTGAAGGGCGTCAAGCTGGTCGACCAGGCGCCGGTCGTGAACAAGGCGGTCGAAGAGCTGAAGAAGCAAGGCGTCAAAACAATCGTCGTGCTCGCGCATGATCCTGCAACAACGAATGCGACGACCGGGCTGACGACGGGCGAAGCCGCGGACCTGGCGAACAGCGTCGACGACGAAGTCGACGTCATCCTGGCCGGCGACAATCATGCACTGGCCAACGGTATGGTGAACGGCAAGCTGGTCGTGCAAGCTTACTCCTACGGCACCGCATTCGAGGACGTCAAGCTGACGATCGACCCGGTGACGGGCGACGTGACGAGCAAGTCGGCTACGGTCACGACGACCTTCCAGGACGGCGTAACGCCGGACGCGGACACCGAAGAGCTGGTGAACAAATATCTCGACAAGCACCCTGAGCTTAAAAATCCGGTCGGCACGACCGACGGCTCTGTCGTACGGACCGACGCTTACAACAATGAAGCGCCGCTGGGCAACCTGATCGCGGACGCCATGCGCAGCGCCTTCCCGGGCTCGGACTTCGCGTTCATGAATCCGGGCGGCATCCGCGCGGACCTGCCGAACGGCGAGGTGAAATTCGGCGATCTGGCGAAGGTGCAGCCGTTCGGCAACACGCTCGTGAAGCTGACGCTGACGGGCGCCCAGATCCGCACGCTGCTCCAGCAGCAATGGGGCGTCAAGGCGGACAGTACGGCGGACACCAAGACGCTGCAGATCTCGGGTCTGAAGTATTCGGCCAACATGGCGCTCCCGGTCGCGCAGCGCGTCACGAGCCTGACCAAGACGGACGGCACGCCGATCGAGGACAATAAGGAATACACGGCAGTCGTCAATAACTTCATGGCTGCGGGCGGAGACAACTACAAAGTGCTCACCCAAGCGAAGGAATCCGTCGTTGGACCGACTGACCTGGATATTTTCTACAAGTATATTGTAGATACGTTCAAGGGCGGGCAGATCACGGCCAAGATCGAGGGGCGCATCAACAATTCCAATGTCCCCGTGACGCCTCCGGTCAATCCAGGCACTACGACGCCTACGCCGACGCCAACCCCGACGCCGGGAGCGCCGGTGAAGGTAAGCGTAGAAGCGAAAGACGTACCAAAGGCGGACAACGGCGTCGTGAGCTTGCCGGTGACGATCCCGGCCGGCGCGACCGACGTCAGCATCTCGCTCCCGCTCAATATCGCGGAGCTGGCTGGATCCGGAACGCAGGTTAAGCTTGAGCTGGACGGCGTGACGCTGTCCCTTTCTGCCAAGGTGCTGGAGGACGCGTCGAAGCTCGTCACGGGCGATGCGGCGAAGGATGCGACCTTGTCGCTGAATTACAGCCGTTTGACGTCCGAAGCATCGACTTCGCTGCTCGCCGGCGCGCAAAACGCCAACCTGAGCGTCAAGCCTGCGGGCGCCGTTACCAAGCTCGGCCTTTCGGCTGTAACGAAGGACGGCGCGACGGCTGGCACGCTGAGCGGCTTCGCTCAGCCGGTCTCGGTCGCGGTCAAGGTAGACGGCAGCTCGAACGCCAATCTGACGAACCTGTACCGCATCGACGGCGGCAAGCCGGTCTATGTGAAAGCCAAGCTGCAAGGCGGCACGCTGACGGCAGAGGTGACGATGCCGGGCACGTATGCGGCGCTGGAATACAACCGTAATTTCGCAGACGTACCTGCATCCTACTGGGCGAAGGACGTCATCGCGGAACTGGCGGCCAAGCAATTGATCGACGGCACGGACGCTGCGAACTTCGCGCCGCAGCGGCAAATCACGCGCGCCGAGTTCGCCAAGCTGCTGGTGCAGGAGTTCGGGCTGGGCGCGAAGGGCGCCGGTTCTTCCTTCTCCGACGTGCAGAGCGGCAGCTGGTATGCTGAATTCGTGAACATCGCTTCCTCCAACGGCCTGATCACGGGCAAGGGCGACGGCAGCTTCGTGCCGAACGCGCCGATCACCCGCGAAGAGATGGCGGTCATGCTCGCGCGCATCCCGGCACTGAAGTCGGGCGGCACGGCAGGCACCGCAGGCTTCAAGGACGGCGGCAACATCAGCGGCTGGGCGCAGCAAGCGGTCGGCCGGATGCTGGACGAAGGTCTGATGCAGGGCCGCGGCGACGGCATCTTCGCGCCGAAGGGCTCCACGACGCGCGCCGAAGCGGCGAAGGTCGTGCACGGCCTGCTGGCGACGGCGGAAACGGGCGGCGGTTTCTAACGCCGATCTCGCGAAGGACTGAATACTGAAAACTAAATACTGAAAACTAAATACTGAAAACTAAATACTGAAAACTGCAGAATTACTGCGGAAACATCAAGCTCCCGGGCGCTTCGGCCCCGGGGGCTTGGCGTCTTTGGGGGAACTATTATAAGCTGTAACTAGAGGTGAGACGTCATGCAGCCGTATACGGCGCGAGTAGTTGAAGTCATTAAAGCGATACCTGCCGGCAAGGTGATGACGTACGGGCAAGTGGCGGCCGCGGCGGGCAGTCCCCGGGGCGCGAGACGCGTCGTCTGGGTGCTGCATTCGCTGAGCGAAGCGCATGGTCTTCCGTGGCACAGGGTCGTGAACGCCAAAGGCGAGATCGCGCTGCCGGGCGACGAAGCCCGGTATACGCAGCGCGCGCTGCTAGAGGAAGAGGGCGTGCTTTTCGATGGAGATTACAGGGTTGACCTCGCGCAATGCAGGTGGGACGAGGCGATTCAGGAGAATGGTTAAGCGGATGCCGGCGAAAATACTGGTCAGCGCCTGCTTGCTCGGTCAGCAGGTACGTTACGACGGCGGCGGCAAATTATGCGAGGATCCCCGGTTTTTGCAATGGCAGGCGGAAGGCCGGTTCGTGCCGGTGTGTCCCGAGGTCGCGGGCGGGCTGCCGACGCCGCGTCCGCCGGCACAGATTCGGGGCGACAGGGTCGTAACCGAGCAGGGAGAAGACCTGACGGAGGCGTTCGACCGCGGCGCGGAGCTCGCGCTGCAGGCGGCGCTTGCGCATGGCGTGGCGCTGGCGATCCTCAAGCAGAGCAGCCCCTCCTGCGGCAGCCAGTCCGTCTATGACGGTACCTTCAGCGGTGCCAAGCGCCCTGGAGAAGGCAGGACGGCAGCGCTGCTTCGCGAGCACGGCTTCATGGTTTTCGGAGAGGATCAGCTGGAATCGGCCGAGCGCGAGCTGGCGCGGCTGGAACGGGAGAGGACGGAAGCGGAACGGTGAGGACCGAATACAGAACGATGGAGATCGCCGATTATGACCGGATGATGGCGCTATGGGAGCGAATCGAAGGTCTGGCGCTGAGCGAGGCGGACGAGAGGGAAGCGATCGCGGCCTACTTGCTCCGCAATGAAGGCATGAGCTTCGTCTGCGAAGCGGAGGGAGAGCTGGCCGGCACGATTCTGTGCGGCCACGACGGACGACGCGGCTACGTGTACCATGCAGCTGTAGATCCTGCCTATCGGGGCCGGGGGATCGCCCGTCGGCTGGCCTCCCTGAGCCTGGACAAGCTGCGGGAGGCCGGCATCGGGAAATGCCACCTCTTCGTGCTCGCAGACAATGACGCTGGCGCCGGCTTTTGGGCAGCGACCGGATGGCAGCGCCGAAGCGGATTTTACGTCTACTCCCGTGATGTGTAACCCCGGAGAAAATTAGGATGCCGCGGGCTTGGCACCGAAGAAGACGGCGAAGTCGAGATATTTATACATGCAGTCGGTGTCCTGGAACCCCGCCTCCGTCATCCAGGCGAGCTGATCGTCCAGTTTGGCGTTGATATCGACGCTCCGCCGCTCCACGGATGCATCGATGGCGGATTGAGGCAGGCCGCTGGCGGCAGTCTCCGCCAGCCATCTCCGGCGGTAGTACGCATCCGAGGCCGGCGTATGGCCCGCGACCTGGTCCGCGTTGACGAACACGCCGCCAGGGGCGAGCGCGCGGTACAGCTTTTTGAACAAGTCCCGCTTGGAATCATGCGTCAAATGGTGGATCGAGAGCGACGACACGATGATCTCGTAGCGTTGGGGCGAGAAGTCATATTCGGAGTAATCGGCTACGATAAATTCGGCATTCGAGTCTCCGGCGAATCGATCCCGGGCGACGTCCAGCATGCTCGCGCTCATATCGATCAAGGAGATTTGCGCGCTTGGCAGCTTGCTTCGCACCATCGCGGCCAACAAGCCGGTGCCGGCGCCCAAGTCCAGCACGCGCGGCGAATTCTCCCCGCTCTCGGCCAACGACAACGCCATCCCGTAAAAGTCGTCAAAGCACGGAATCAGGCCCCTCCGCTGTTCGTCGTACTGACTCGCGACGGCGTCAAAATGCTTTTTCACGTTCGGGTTCATCGCATGACCTCCTCGATTGTTAACTGTCTTTATCATAGTGCCATCGCTTCCTGATAGGAAATATATAAAATATATGTTGTTTATAGTTGGTGACTATTGGGTACAAATAAAAGCTCAGTTTAGTCGGTGTTGCGAAAAATGGCGAATCCTGTCTGCCATTTGGGACGGCGATCGCCTATAATCGAAAATGAATCTACAAGGCTATGACGGTACATCTGTTCGAGGAGTGATCGCCAATGGATCGCGCATGGACGCAGAATGCCAGGTTCCTCATCGTTGACGACCAACCTACAAATATCATGCTGCTGGAGCACGTGCTGAAAAGGGCAGGCTTCAGTAACCTGCACAGTACGACTGATCCGGCCGAGACGGTACGGCTCTTCGGCGAGCTCGCGCCGGATATTGTGCTGCTCGATCTTCATATGCCCGTCGTCGACGGATTCGACGTTCTTCGGCAGTTGAGTCCGCTGATCGGGGACAGCAGCTTCCTGCCTGTCGTGGTGCTCACGGCCGACGACTCGCCGAGCGCGCGCAAAGAGGCGCTTCATTTGGGGGCCACCGATTTTATTACAAAACCGCTCGACGCTTCAGAGGTCGTGCTCCGCATCGGCAACTTGCTGAAGTCACGATATTTTTACCTGCAGCTTCAGGAGCAGAATCATACGCTCGAGCGGCGGGTCCAGGAGCGCACGGCCGAGCTGGAGCAGGCCAAGCTCGAGATCCTGCATCTGCTCGCGCGCACGGCGGAGTATCGCGACGACGAGACCGGCCAGCATACGCAGCGCGTGGGACGCATGGCACGCGATGTCGCGGTCGCGCTCGGACTGCCGCAGCAGGAGGTCGAGCTGATCGAGCAGGCGACGCCGCTGCACGATATCGGCAAGATCGGCATCGCGGACGAGATTTTGCTGAAGCCGGGCCGCTTTACTACGGATGAGTTCGAGCAGATGAAGCGGCATACGCTTATCGGCGCTTGGATTTTGGAGACGAGCTTGTTCCCGGTGCTCCAGGTAGCGGGAGAGATCGCGCTGACGCATCACGAGAAATGGAACGGGGCCGGCTATCCTCGAGGCCTTAGCGGAGCGGACATTCCGTTGTCGGGTCGGATTGTGGCGATCGCCGACTTTTACGATGCGCTCACGCACGAGCGGCCGTATAAAAAGGCCTGGACGCACGAGGAGGCGATCGCCGAGATTTGCGCGCAGCGCGGCGTACATTTCGATCCGGTGGTCGTGGACGCCTTTCTCGACGTTTTGCAGGTGCCTATCTCCTGTTGAGTGCGGGCGGGAGAATGAGCATGACCGATTAGGCTATGAGTAAGCTATAAGACTATGAGCAAGCTATAGACTATGAGCAAGCTATGAGATTGAGAGTAAGCAATGAGTAAGCCTGTATGCGAGACTATTAGCTTGTTAAGCTCTGCCTGTGCGGCGGGGCTTTTTTGGCATTTTGGGTATATTATCTTGATCAGGTTTTGCCGGGGATCGTGGCGAGCAGCCACACGGTGAGCGGAGGAGGATGTTGAACTTGTTCGATTGCGCAATCATAGGCGGCGGGCCCGCGGGGCTTAGCGCCGCGCTCGTACTGGGCAGGGCGAGACGGTCGGTCGCGCTCTTCGACGAAGGAAAACCGCGCAACCGGGTGGCGCTGGCCTCGCACGGTTTTTTGACGCGGGACGGTACCTCGCCGGCAGCCATGCGGAAAATTGCGCATGACGAGCTGGCAGCTTATCCGAGCGTGCGCGTGCGGGAGAGCCGGGTGAAGGAAGTCACTCGCGAACCGGACGGCAGCTTCCGGTTGACGGATGCGGCGGGGGAAAGCTGGCGCGCAGCCAGACTGCTGCTGGCCGCGGGACTGAAGGAGCTGCTGCCGGAAATCCCGGGGTTGTACGATTTTTATGGCAGGAGTCTGTTCTGCTGCGCTTACTGCGACGGCTGGGAGCTCCGCGATCGTCCGCTTGTGCTCATCGCGGGCAACGATCACACGTTCCATCTCGCCAAGACGGTCTTTAATTGGAGCAAGGACCTGCTCGTCTGCACCAACGGCTACGATTCGCTCGAGCCGGAAGAGGAACGCGCGCTGCGGGAGCGCGGCATCCGGATCGACCATCGCGAGATCGAACGATTCGTCGGCGAAGAAGGCCAGCTGTCGGCGGTGCGGTTCGCGGACGGCGAGGAGGCGTCATGCGCGGGCGGCTTCATCGCCGAAAGGCTGCGGCAGGCGGCTCCCTTCGGGGAACGGCTCGGCTGCGAGATGACGCCATACGGCGGCATCGAGACGGACGGCGCGGGCCGGACAAGCGTGCCCGGCATTTATGCGGCGGGCGATGCGACATGCATCATGCCGGCGCAGCTCATCGTAGCCGCAGCCGACGGCACCCGCGCCGCAATCGGCATCAACGAGGATATGACGGACGAGGCGTTCGCTTGAAGTGAGGGCGGTCCTTAGCGAGCTTTATGGTGGATTCGGGCCGGGCTGCAAGCGAGGAAAGCGCGGTTGCGTGGAGCGGCGTGAGCTGTAAGCGAGGAAAGCGCTGCTGCATGGGGCAAAAAGCTGGTTAGCCGGGCTGCAAGCGAGAAAAGCGCGGTTGCGTGGAGCGGCGTGAGCTGTAAGCGAGGAAAGCGCTGCTGAATGGGGCAAAAAGCTGGTTAGCCGGGCTGCAAGCGAGGAAAGCGCGGTTGTGTGGAGCGGCGTGAACTATAAGCGAGGAAAGCGCTGCTGCAGGAGGCGAAAAGCTGGTTAGCCGGGCTGCAAGCGAGGAAAGCGCGGTTGCGTGGAGCGGCGTGAGCTGTAAGCGAGGAAAGCGCTGCTGAATGGGGCAAAAAGCTGGTTAGCCGGGCTGCAAGCGAGGAAAGCGCGGTTGCGTGGAGCGGCGTGAGCTGTAGGTGAGGAAAGCGCTGCTGCAGGAGGCGAAAAGCTGGTTAGCCGGGCTGCAAGCGAGGAAAGCGCGGTTGCGTGGAGCGGCGTGAGCTGTAGGTGAGGAAAGCGCTGCTGCAGGAGGCGAAAAGCTGGTTTGCCGGGCTGCAAGCGAGGAAAGCGCGGTTGCGTGGAGCGGCGTGAGCTGTAGGTGTTAGAGGCAATGCTGATGCCGGTTGCGATGCCGATGTCGTAAGCGCATTTTTTGCGGTTAGGGCATGGAGCTGAAAGCAAAGGCGTGCTGCAAGCGCAAAATTTGCGCCTGCGGCACGCCCCGCTCTGATTATTGCTTGTGCAAGCGCAAAAATTGCGGTTGGAAGATCCGCGGCGCTCGATAGCCGGACTGCAACCGCAATTTTTGCGGTTCAAACGTTTCGCACTGCTCGTTCTAAATCCCGTAACGCGTCCGGAGGGAATCCGCCATCGCCTCGATCTCTTCGGGCGTCGGCAGGCGAAGCGCAGCCTCGGCGCCGGCGAGACCGGCCGGCGTCTGATGCGCGCAGATAACGTCCTTTACCGCGGCGGCGAACCGCGCGGACAGCCCGTTACCGAGGCCGGCGCCATCACCGTCACCATATCCATCACCGTCACCGTATCCATCACCGTCACCGTATCCATCACCGTCACCGTATCCATCACCGTCACCATATCCATCACCGTCACCATATCCATCACCGTCACCGTATCCATCACCGTCACCATATCCATCACCGTCACCGTATTCATCGCCGCCACTGCCACGATCGCCGTCACCGCCCTCGGCTCCCGCCCCCGTCAGCTCGGCGAGGCTCGCCATCCGATCCGTGCCGACGTCCGGGTATGCGGACGGATCCGCGCCTGCGGCCGCCAGACCGTAAAACTCGCGCACGACCCTCGCGCGCTCATCGCCTTCGCCTTCGGCAATGACGAAAGCTTGCACGGTGTACGACTTCACCTGCCTGCGCTGGGCGATGCCGCAGAACTTGCGGCCTGCGATCGACAGGTCGAAGTCGCCGGGGCAGTAGGAGCCGACGATCTCGCCTTTGGCTGCCTCGCCCCCGAGCTGCCGGACGGCCAGACGGATCAGGTCGTACATTCGCTCGAAATCGCCATGGAACGCCATATCCTCCGCCCGATCCTTCGGGAGGATCAGCGACAGGTTGACGACGCCCGGATCGAGCGGCACGGCCGCGCCGCCCGAATTGCGAACGGCGACGCCGTAGCCTTGTCCGGCCAGCCGATCGGCCGCGTCCCGCGCTTGCGGGAGACGGCTGTCCCGTAGGCCCATGACGAAGGCGCGCGGATGCCGCCACAGATGGCAGACCGCGGGTCCGCCGGCGCCGGCCGCACGGCATAGCAGCTCGTCCAGCGCGAACGCGTACAGCGGATCAACCGCCTCTAGCTGGTTCGTGCGGTCGAGGATCAGTAGACCGGCCATCCATGCGCGGTCGTAGGACGAGCCGTCGGCCGGCGAATCCGCGGTATCCGCGTGCTCCGCGTGCCCACCGCCCCCGCTATCCGCCCGCTCCACGCGCGCGCCGAACTCGTTCTCCGCCCGCTCCGCGCGCCCATCGATCCAGCTGCTCGCTCGCTCTTCGTGCTCTTCGTGCTCCCCGAACCCGTTATTCACGGGCTCGCTGCTCATAACGCTGAACGATGTCGACGATTACCTTGACGGCCTGCACCATGTTGTCGACGGAAGCGAACTCGTACTTGCCGTGGTAATTCTCCCCGCCGGTGAAGATGTTCGGCGTCGGCAGCCCCATATAGGACAACTGCGAGCCGTCCGTCCCGCCGCGGATCGGCTTGATGATCGGCTCGATGCCGAGGCTTTCCATAGCTTCGCGGGCAATTTCGACGATATGAAAGACGGGCTCGATCTTCTCCCGCATGTTATAGTACGAATCTTTCATCGTCAGCTCGATGCTGTGCTCGCCGTACGTCTGGCGGAACTCCTCCGCGATATTCTCCAGCACGTGCTTGCGCCGCTCGAACAGGCTCCGGTCATGGTCGCGCACCAGGTAGCGCAGCGTCGTCCGCTCCACGTCGCCTTCGATCGACTGCAGGTGATAGAATCCCTCGTAGCCTTCCGTGAACTCGGGCGCCTCCGCCTCCGGCAGCCGGGCATGAAAGGCCATCGCGATCTTGGCAGAGTTCACCATCTTGCCTTTTGCGGTGCCGGGATGAACGTTGGTGCCTTTGACGGTGACGACCGCACCTGCGGCGTTGAAGCTCTCGTATTCGAGCTCGCCGAGCGGTCCGCCGTCCATCGTGTAGGCATACTTCGCGCCGAACGCGGCGACGTCGAACTTGTGAGGACCCCGCCCGATCTCCTCGTCAGGGGTAAATGCGATGCGAATGCGGCCATGTTTGATCTCCGGATGACGGATCAGATAGGCCATCGCGGTTACGATCTCGGCGATGCCCGCCTTGTCGTCCGCTCCCAGGAGCGTCGTGCCGTCCGTCGTGACGAGCGTGTGTCCGACATAACGGGCGAGGTCGGGGAACATAGCCGGCGACAAAGCGATCTTGAGCGCCGAGTTCAGCACGATGTCGCCGCCGGCATAGTTGTAGACGAGCTGGGGCTTGACGTTCGTCCCCGTGAAGTCGGTAGCCGTATCGACATGCGCCAAAAAGCCGATCGTAGGGACGTCCGCATCCGTATTGGAAGGCAGGGTCGCCATCAGATAGCCGTTGTCGTCAACCGACACCTCATCCATGCCGATGCTCTTCAATTCCTCCTCCAGCATGCGGAGCAAGGTCCATTGCCCCGGCGTAGAAGGGCACGACGGACTGTTGTCGTCCGACTGGGTGTCGACTTGCGCGTATTTCACGAACCGATCGATTAATTCCTGCTTCATGGCAGGCACCTCCTCAAGATGGCGCTCGTACTGGCGCTATGCTGCGTATGTTCACATCATAACCCAAATAGCGTACATGGGAAAACAAAGCGGGCACCCGTGCGCCGACGAGGCCGGACAACCTCCGTAATCCCCGCACCTCCCGCAATCCCACACTCTCCGCAATCCCCGATCCTCCCGCAATCCTACACTCTCCGCACTCCCGCAACCTCCGCACTCCCCGCAGAGAGGCTTAAGTTAGGCCTTTACGCGCGCAGGGCCCTCCTTCATAGTGAGAGAGACAGATAGAGGAGGCATTATCGGCATGGAGCAATCGCCGTACAGATCTTTAGTGATCCGTCTCGTCCGAAACTATATCATCGGCTCGGTCGTAGCCGTGCTCGGCGTGGGCGGCGCTATATTATCGGGCAGCCTGAGCCTGCCGCGGAGCGAGCTTCTGCATTTGCAGGCGATCCTGCTGGTATCCCTCCTGACGATGTTCGTCGCCGAATATTTCGCTTTCCGCAGGCACATTGCGCCGATCCGCGAGCTGTTCCGGTCGGAGCGGCCGGCGCTGTCGCAGATCGAAGCGGCTTACCTGAGGGCACACAGGCTGCCCTCGCTTGCGGTCGCACGCACGCTTGGCCCGCATTTGCTGGGCTTGTCGCTGCCCGCGAGCGCGCTGGCGCTGCTGGCGATCCGGCTTGGCTGGGCGGATCTCCCGTACTATTACATCGGATTGGCCGCGGCGGGCGCAGTGCTCGTGGCCTGCATGCACGCTTTAATCGAGTTTTTTCTCACGGCCCAATCCATCCGTCCGCTGCTCGCGCACTTGAGAGCGGTTGGACGCCGCATGCATGGCGCCGATATATCCCTGAACGGGCGCGTCCTCGTCTCGATCCAACGCAAGTTTCAGCTAAGCGCTTTTCTGATCGGGACATTCCCGGTAATTCTGTTCAGCCTGGCGACGCAGATCCGCCTGAACGGCTGGTCGCAGGAGCTTGGTTACGACTACTGGCGGTGGGCGGGACTTATCCTCGTGACGGGCGTCGGTTTTTCCTCGCTGGGCGCCTGGCTGCTCGGAAGGGACGTCCAGCAGCCGATCCGGGAGCTGTACGAGGCGATGTCGGAGGTGCAGGCGGGCAGGCTGCAGACTTCCGCGTCCGATCTCTACTCGGACGAGTTCGCCAGACTGACGGCGGGTTTTAACGGCATGGTCGAAGGATTGCGGTCGCGGGAGCGGATGAATGCGCAACTGCTGCAGAGCTACTACGCGACGCTGGCGGCGGCGCTTGACGCCCGGGATACGTACACGGCAGGACATTCGCAGCGGGTAGCCGAGTACAGCGCAGTCATCGGACGCGCCGCAGGTCTCTCCGCCGACGAGCTCGACATATTGAACAAGTCGGCCCTGCTGCACGACATCGGCAAGATCGGCGTCCGCGACAGCGTGCTGCTTAAGGA
This sequence comes from Cohnella sp. GCM10012308, assembly GCF_042649185.1. Classification (NCBI taxonomy): domain Bacteria; kingdom Bacillati; phylum Bacillota; class Bacilli; order Caryophanales; family Paenibacillaceae; genus Cohnella; species Cohnella sp. GCM10012308. The sequence continues at coordinate 90,844 of NZ_JBHRYU010000033.1, read as the reverse complement.
GGGGAAGTTGACGGACGAGGAGTTCGAGCAGATCCGGCAGCACCCCTTGTTAGGCGAAAACATTCTGCTGCAGGTCGAGCCCCGCGAAGCGATGGCGCCGCTCTTGCCGGGCGTGCGTTCGCACCACGAGCGCTACGACGGCGGCGGCTATCCGGACGGTCTGAGCGGCGAAGGAATCCCCGCGGCCGGGCGCATCATCGCGGTGGCGGACGCGTTCGACGCGATGACGTCGGATCGGCCTTACCGCAAGGGGATGCCGTTCGCAAAAGCCTTCGCCATTCTTGAAGAGGGCGGGGGCGAGCAGTGGGATCCCGTATACGTCGAGTTATTCGTCTCTCGCATGCGGGGGAGATGAGCAGGGACTGCCGCAAAAAAACGTCGAAGAACGCCCGGGGCGCTCGCCTCGGGCGTTCTTCGACGTCTTAAAGCTTGCCGGGGTGCGTTGCAAGTTATCTCCCCGGCATTTTCTCCGTATCCATGTAGAGCACGTTCCACCGGTGCCCGTCCGGGTCGGCGAAGCCGCATCCGTACATCCATCCCTGGCTCTCCCCGGGCTTGCCGTACAGCTCGCCGCCGGCTGCTGCCGCCTTCGAGGCCAGCTCGTCCACTTCTTCGCGGCTGTCCGCCCCGATCGACAGCAGCACCTCCGCCGCCGCGCGGGCATCCGAAGCGCCGCTCGAAGCAAAGCCCGCAAACGTCTCTTCGGGGAAGATCATCACGACGACCGCCGGATTGCCGACCAGCAGGCTGACGGCAGAATCGCCGCCCGGAAAATTAGGATTTAATGTGAAGCCGATATCGCGATAGAACTGCCTGGCGCGCGCCAGATCCTTGCTGGGCAGGTTGATCCACAATTCCTTGGTCATGGTTGTCTCCTCCATGGCTCGCAGCCGGTTCTCTCGAAGCTTGTCCGCGTACCCCAAGCCTCTCGTCAATCCTCATTGTAGCATGCTCCCGCCGCCGGCATTTCTCATCGATTGCTCCGATCCGAACGTTTTTTTTCTAAAAATAGGCACTCGCCTGCTTGACGCATCATTGGGAGTGTTGTATGGTTAGTTACATAAGTAATTAACCAGTGTGGTGGTGAGGTTAACGATGAGCTTCCTGATCGACGACAGCCGTCCGATATTCGTGCAAATCGCCGAACGCATCGAGAACGACATTATCGAGGGCGCGCTGCCTGAGGAATCCCAGGTGCCGTCGACCAATCAGTTCGCGGCATTTTACCAGATCAATCCGGCGACGGCGGCCAAGGGCGTCAATCTGTTGACGGAGCAAGGCATTCTTTATAAGAAGAGAGGGATCGGCATGTTCGTGGCGACGGGGGCGAAGGCGAGCCTGGTCGAGAAGCGCAAGGAGCAGTTCTTCGAGCAGTATGTCGTGGCGATGATGCGGGAAGCGGAGAAGCTTGGCATTACGCAGGATCAGCTGGCGGACATGGTCCGCAAGGGAGGGAACAAGTCATGAGCGCGATCGTAAAGGTAACGAACCTGACCAAGTCCTACGGCGGCACCGCGGCGGTCCGCGGCGTAAGCTTCGAGCTGGAGGAGAACAAGATCTACGGGCTTCTCGGCCGCAACGGCGCCGGCAAGACGACGATCATGCACATGCTGACGGCGCAGCAATTCGCGTCAGGCGGGGATATCGAGGTGTTCGGCGAAGCGCCGTTCGAGAACGAGTCGGTGCTGAGGCGCGTCTGCTTCATCAAGGAGAGCCAGAAGTACCCTCCGATGTTCACCGTGAAGGACGTGCTGGAGGTGTCCGCCTCGCTGCATCCGAATTGGGACGCGGCGTACGCGGCCGAACTGGCCGAGGCGTTCGGGCTGCCAATGAAGCGCAAGATGCAGAAGCTGTCCCGGGGCATGCTGTCCGCCGCCGGCGTCGTCGTCGGGCTGGCCAGCCGAGCGCCGCTTACGATTTTCGACGAGCCGTATCTCGGATTGGACGCCGTGGCGCGCACCTTGTTCTATGACCGGCTGCTGGAGGACTATGCCGTACATCCGCGCACCGTCATCCTGTCGACGCACCTGATCGACGAAGTTAGCCGCCTGCTGGAGCACGTGCTGCTAATCGACCAGGGCCAGCTGCTGCTGGACCAGGACGTAGAACGGTTGTCGGGGATGGCCTACAGCGTCGTCGGCGCCGCCGCCAGGATCGAGTCGTTCTTGTCGGGGAAAAAGGTGCTGTCGCGGGACGCGATGGGTTCGATCGCTTCGGCGACGGTCATGGGAGAGGCGAGTCCGCAGGAGCGCAGAGAGGCCGCGGAGCGCGGTCTGGAGTTCGCGCCGGTGTCGCTTCAGCAGCTGATCGTCCATCTGACGGGCGGCAAAAAAGGGGAGAAGGAGGCGGTCTCATTATGAATATCGCCCAACGCGGAAGAATGAAGGCGGTCACGTCCACGATTCTGAAGGACAAATTCAGCTGGTTCCTGCTGCCTTGGATCATCTCCGGATCGAGCTTTGTCGTTAATCTGGCCATCGCCTTCTTTTCTAAGGAAGACATCACGACGGGCGGCGTCGCGTCCTTGTATATCTACATGCTCGCGGCCGGCATCATGTCGGTATCCAGCACCCTGCCCTTTTTGCTCGGCTTCAGCGTTCGCAGATCCGATTACTTCTGGGGCACGGGAGGCGTCATCGGCCTGGTGGGCGTCGTCTGCGCCGCCGGCTTGACCTTGTTGTCGTACATCGAGAACGAGTGGACCGAAGGCTGGGGAGTCGGACTCTACTTCTTCCACCTGCCCTACCTCAGCGAAGGATCCGCGCCAGTTCAGTTTCTGATCTACTTCCTGCTGATCGTCTTCTTGTTCTACCTCGGCTTCCTGATCGCCTGCGTCGCCAAGCGCTTCGGCAAGACCGGCATGTTCATCCTCTCCATCGCCGTCCTCGCGATCGGCACGGTCTGGAGCTACGTCATGACGCAGCAAGGCTGGTGGATCGATCTCGGGCACTGGCTGGCGGACCGCACGATGCTCGAGATCGCCGGCGGCACCGCGCCGCTGACGCTCCTGTTCATGGCGATCTCCTATGCGCTGCTGCGCCGCACGTCCGTCTGACGCCGTCAGGCGGGAGGCAGCTCCCGCAGATTGGGCGACATATGAATATGCGCCACGCCTTCGCGGCACAACCCATACGGCTCCCATCTGCAATCGCTGCAGAGGGAGCCGATGTCGTCCGGCCGCACGCGAGCGGCGACGCCGGCTAAGATCTCCGTCCACGTGCGCCGCTCTCCGATCGCGATGCCGACCTGCCGCGCGATCTCCTCATCCTTGCGGTACACGCTCGCATTCTCGCAATGCGGCTCTTGGTCCTCTGGAAACGCCGCACATATGTCGTCGGGTCCAAGAATCAGTTCGATCTCCGTTTCGGGCTCCGCCCGAAGCCGCTCGTATACGCGCGTCATGTTCGCGCAAAACCCCTCCGAGTACCCTTTTCCCCGGTAACCCAGCAGACAGAGCAGATGATGTCCGCGCAGCTTGATTGTCATGCGTCGTCATTCCTTTGGCTTCTTTGTTAACCTTGATTATAACAGGCGGTTAACAATTCTGCATGCTTGTCGGCGGGGAGGGCTGGCAGAATGGGATAGTCAATTTGCTTTACTAATTTGCCGCCTCATGCTATTCTTTGCATATGGTCAATTAAATTGACTATATCTAAGGGAGGCAAAGTGCATGAACCAGCAGCCGAAAGCTTTAAGTTCATTCCGTGAAAATGAGCTTGCTCAGTTAGGCGAACAAGGTGAAAGAACGAACTCTGAAGGAATCCCGACTCCCGCAGCAATTGCGCGAGATTTCATCGAACGATTCTGGAATGAAGGCGATTCTGCCTGTGTCGCGCAGTATCTGACGGACGATTACCTCGATCATGCCTATGAACCGGATAATGCGGACGGCTTGCTTGCGATGGCGGAAAGGCTGCGGACGGCGTTTCCCGATCAGCGGTCGACGGTCGAAAGCGTCACGGCGGAGGCGGATCGCGTCGTTGTCCGCCTTCGGATGAAAGGGACCCATCTGGGCACGTTTAGAGGTAAAGCGGCCACGGGCCTGCCGATCGATGCCAAGCTGTACCGGGAATACCGCGTCGCGAATGGCCGGATCGCGGAGCATTGGGCGCTATTCGACACCGCTGCGCTGCTGCGCCAGATCGGCGCGGAGCTTAGCGAGCAGCCTGCCTGCCGCGTGAACGGCGCGCCGGCGGTCGAGTAACGGGCAGCCAAGGAAGCGGAAAGCGGGTTACTTGGAAAAGAAGCGGGGCGCTTGTTAGTCTGTGGCGGCTTCGATAGGGAGCGGAGGTTCGGAGGGCGGCGGGAGGCGTAAGACAGGATGCGTAAGACAGGACACGTAAGACAGGACACGTAAGACAGGATGCGTATGACGGAGGCCGTAAGACAGGATGCGTAAGACACGATGCGTATGGCGGAGGCCGTAAGACAGGATGCGCAAGACAGGATGCGTAAGGCGGGCGGCGGGAAACGGGAGGTGCGAGGTAATGAGGATGGATTGATATGCTTATCCGCTGATCAGACGATTTGTTGGTAGCCAGGCAGGTAAGTTTCCCTGTTCAGGCCTCTCCTCCGGACACAGCGTACGCTATTTGCTCTAAGTTCGGGATTCGTCGATGTTAGCGGACAGGTGATCCGTTATGGGCCGCAGAATGGGCCGATCTGGCGCCCAATCACGGCGATAACGGATCTGTGGTCCGAATTAGCCTTCAAATGGGGCATTTTCGTCGAATAACGGATCGTGTGTCCGCAGTTCGTAACGTCTCGTCCCGCGCCGCGCCAAATCGCGCCGCATTGTGCCGCCTGCACCCAAGTCGGTCCCGTTTCGGCCTCAAGCTCTCCCCGCCGCAAGCCCTCCGCCGCAAGTCCTCCGCCCCCAAGCCCTCCGCCCCAAGTCCTCCGCCCCCAAGCCCTCCGCCCCCAAGCCCTCCGCCCCCAAGCCCTCCGCCCCCAAGCCCTCCCCCTCCCACCGCATGTGATACAATGGACAGCGACAAGCAGGACAAGGGATCGGGAGGGAAACGCCATGTCCGAGGCGGGCGCCTGGGGTTACGAATTAACTTTTTTATTTGCGACGGCCTTCCGCGCGGCGGTTGACGAGCTGCATCGAGAGCTGGCTGCTCAGGGCTTCGACGACGTGCGTCCGTCGCACGGCTACGCGTTCCAGAAGCTCTCGTTCGGCGGAGCGACGGGCATCGAGCTGGCCGAGCATCTGGAGATCACCAAGCAGGCGGCCACGCAGATGATCGATTATCTCGAAGGACGCGGTTATGTCGAGCGTCGTCCGCATCCGAGCGACGGTCGCGGCAAGATGGTCGTGCTCACCGAGCGAGGATGGGCCTGCATCCGGGCGACCGAGGCGCAGTTCGGCAGCATAGAGAAAAGATGGCGCGAGCGGCTCGGGGAGCGCGAAGCCGAGCGGTTGACGCAAAGCATGCGCGACATCGTTCATTCCTTCGGCGAGGGGACCGTGAAGTTCCGGCCGGTATGGTAAACCCTTCAGACAGATTCCCGTTTTGACCATCCGCTCTCATATTCCAGCGATTTGGAGTAATGGAGGGAATTGCCGCCCGTTTGTAGAATGGTGTAGATGAACGGCGCGCCGCGCCGGACGCCGCCGCTCGGCGTCTTTCCGCGGAGCAGGCCGCGAATCTACATGCGACGGGAGAATGCCGATGAGCAGGAAGTTTCTGAACTCCCCGACGGCCTATGCGCTCGGGATGTTCGCGATGATGGTGCCCAGCCAGGCCTTCAGTTCGTTTTACACGTATTATTATGTTGAAAAGCTGGGGCTGGCTGTCGGACTCGCCACGCTCGCGCGGACGATCTATCTCATCTGGGACGCCGTCAACCAGCCGATGGCGGGCTATTTTTCCGACCGCACGCGCTCGCGGCACGGCCGCCGCAGGCCCTGGATATTCGTGTCCATCCCGCTGTTCATGCTGGCCTTCGTCATGGTGTTCGCCGTTCCTACGGGCTTACATGACAGCGCTTTATTTGCCTGGTTCCTCGTCGCGCTCATCCTCTTCGAAGCGATCGCGACGATCTTATGGGTGAACTACGGCGCGCTTTTTCCCGAGCTGTTCACCGGCGACAGCCTGCGAGCCAAGGCGTCGGCCGTTCAGCAGGCCTACCAGATTCTTGCCATCCTGATCGGTACGGCGCTGACGCCGATTCTCTACAAGGCGCTCGGCTTCGGCACGATGTCCGTCGTATACGCGGCCCTATTCGGCATCTTCATGACGATCTTCGTCCTGAATGTCCGCGAGAACGAGACGTTCGCCAAGGAAGAGCCGCTGCCGCTCGTCCAGGCGTTTCGCGAAACCTTGAAGAACAAAGAGCTCTGGCTTTTTTTCGTGGCTTGCTCTTTCGCCCAGACGGTGAACGGTCTCGTCAGCTCGATGATTCCCTTCTACGCGAAGTACGCGCTCGGCGTCGAAGAGAGCGACGTCATGCTGCTGATGGCTTCCGTCTTCGTATCGGTCATTCCGCTCGTCGCGGTATGGTTTTATATTGTGAAAAGATTGGGCGGCTACCGCAGCTGGCGCTTCTCCTTCATCGTATATGGACTGTCCGTGATCCCTCTGTGGTTCGCCGACAATCTGGGCACCGGCATCGCGGCGGGCATCTGCTTCGGCTTCGGACTGGCGGGCTTTCTCGTCTCCCCGGCGCTGCTCACCAGCGAGATTATCGACAGAGACGCTTTGCGTACCGGCCGCCGCAGAGAAGGGATGTACACGGCAGTCGGCGGCTTTCTCACGCGCTCCAGCGGCCTGATCTCTGCGCTCGCCTTTTTCATCGTCGGGCGGCTGTTCGGCTACGTGAGCGGCGACGAGCCGGGGCCGCATCCGGAAGAAACGTTCCGCTATCTGATCTGTATCGTACCGCTCTCCCTGCTGGCCGTCTCGTTCGTCATCTCGCTATTTCTGAAGCCGCAGCCCGTCCCCGTGACGCCGCACATGCCAGGAGGGATCGACGCCTGATGGCAAAGCTGCTGATTTTAAATTGCGACGACTTTGGCCAGAGCGCGCCGGCGAACGAAGCCATCATGCATCTGCTTGAGGAACGCCGGGTCTCGTCCGCCACGATCATGACGCCCGCCCTGGGCTTTGACCAGGCCGCGGAATGGTGCAGGCGCCACCCCGAGGCCAACATCGGCCTGCATCTGACCTTCACGAGCGAATACGACGCCGTGCGTTTTGCGAGCCTGACGGGCAGCGCTTCCCTGCACGATTCGGACGGCTATATGTACAAGACCGTCGAGGCGTTCGAACGCGGAGCCGCCAAGGCCGACGTCATCGCGGAGATGAAGGCGCAGTTCGAAGCCGTCGCGCGGGCCGGCATCGCCGTGACGCACGCGGACAATCATATGGGCAGCCTATACGGCATCGCCACCGGTCGCAGCTATTTGCCGCAAGTCTTTTGGCAATGCTCGCGCAGGGGGCTGCCGTTTCGGCTGTTTCGGCATATCGACCCTGCCGAAGCGATAACGGCGAACGCGCCCGGCGTAGAGGCGACCCTGGCCAAGGCGGTCGCGTTATGCGACACGCTCGGCGTGGCGGTGCCGGATTACCTGTTGAGCCATCCCTACGAGGTTCAACCGGGAGAGACGTACGAATCGTTTAAGGAGATGCTGATCGCCAAGCTGTATACGCTGCCGGAAGGCGTGGTCGAGACCTTTATCCACCCGGCGGTTCCGGACGCCGACCTTGGCGCCCGCATTCCCCATTGGGATAAACGGGTGTGGGAATACAAGCTCATGCTGGATCCCGATTTCTCGGCAGCGGTGAAAGACGCGGGCGTGCAGCTGACGGATTACCGGTATGTGCGGGAAAAGCTGCGGCGGCCCCGGCTCGGCTCGGGGCTCAGGTTGGCCAGGCTTCTGCTTGGACGGAGCTGAGGAGCGCGGATGCAAAAAAAGCGCGCCCTCGAACGGGTTTCGTTCGGAGGCGCGCCGCCTTATTTATTGGTGCTGTGCTGGCGGGAAGACACCTTCTGGCCTTGCGTGCCTTGACCCTGATGCGCTTTATTGCGCTTATCCTTGCGCTGGCGATCATGGACCTGCTCCACGAATTCATGCGTATCGCTCATGTCCGCGAACCCCCTTGCTTATGATTTTTGATAAAATGAGTGCACGATCATCCTTTATTTCTTACCCTTCGAACCAGAGCTGCAGGCCGTATCCGCCGCCGTGCGAAACTCTTCTTCGTTCCGCGAGCCGAGCTTTTCGCCGAATTGGTCCAGTCTGCCGGGATGACCCGCAGGTCCGCCGTTCTTCGGTCTGTTGTTGCGTCCGGACATGTCGTCATCTCCTCTTCGAGATCGTTAAATTGCTTTTGTAGTCTTCCCTTGCGTCAAAGGGGATTATGCGAATAGCGCGGGGAGGCTGCTAAGGCGTCGAAGCCACTATAACGGATCGTCGAGGTATGACGAACTTGACACCGTGTGCTACAATTCGGGCATTGCCGGAGATAAGTTACAGCGCCGGCTCGGCATTCGCGCGGCGGGTTTGGCGTATGCTGTAGGTGATGCCCGGAGGATGGATGAGGATGAAGAACACTTCGAATCGCGAAAATAATGCAATGCTTGATTTAGATCGCCCGGGCGTGCCATCCGAATCGGAGCGGGAGCTTGCCCTCGAGCAAGCGCAGGAGCGCGAGCGCGCGGAGAAGGCTAAGCGCGGCAGGCTGCTCTGGCTGGCCGTCGGCATCGTGCTGATCGCGGCCAATCTGCGCGGCGCTCTTACCGCGGTCGGACCGGTAGTCGGCCGGATCAAGGACGACCTGGCGCTGTCGGGCGCAGGCGCGGGCATGCTGACAACACTCGGCCTGCTTGCCTTCGCCGTGATCTCGCCGGCGGCGCCCAAGCTGTCGCGCCGCTACGGCGCGGAGAACACGCTCCTCGTCGGCATGGCCTTGATCACGGTGGGCGTAATCGTGCGGGCCGCTCCTTATTCGGCGCTGCTGTTCGCGGGCACCGTATTGATCGGCATCGGCATCGGCCTTGGCAACGTGCTCGTGCCCGCGCTCATCAAGCGGGACTTCGCGAACCGCGCCGGACTCATGACCGGTATCTACTCGGTCGCCCTTACGCTCGTCGCCGGCATCGCGTCCGGCGTCAGCATTCCGATTGCGGACGCGCCGGGCTTCGGCTGGCGCGGCGCGCTCGGCGTATGGGGGCTCGCCTCCACGCTGGCGATGATCGCTTGGCTGCCGCAGGTCAGCCGCGGCCGGCGCGAGCGGGGCGTCAGCCGCCCGGTCGTCGCGTCAGCGCGCCCGTGGCGCTCGCCATTGGCTTGGCAGGTCTCTTTGTTCATGGGCTTCCAATCGATTATTTTTTATGTCAACGTCACCTGGCTGCCGGAGCTTCTGCAGGATCGCGGCATGAGTCCGGGCACCGCAGGCTGGATGCTGTCGCTCATGCAGATCATCGGCCTGCCCGCCAACTTCCTGGCGCCGGTGCTTGCTGCGCGGCGTCCGAGCCAGCGGGGTATTATGGCGATCGTCATGACGATGCTCCTCGTCGGATACGGGGGCTTGCTTTTGGATGCCGGCACGGGACCTCTGACGGTTGCGTGGGTACTTCTGATCGGGGTCGGCGCTGGCGCAAGCTTCAGCCTTTGCCTCGTGTTTTTCTCGCTGCGCACCCGCACCGCGAGCGAGGCGACGGAGCTGTCGGGCATGGCTCAATTCGTCGGCTACCTCGTGGCGGCGGTAGGCCCCGCTTTTATCGGTTTTATCCACGACCGCTCCGGGGGATGGCAGACGCCGCTCGTGGTCATGGTCGTCGTCGTGGCGCTGGCTGCGCTGTTCGGGCTGGGCTCGAGCCGGGCCGCCTATGTATCGTCAGCTTCCGTGTCGGCCCCCAATGATTCGACAGGCGCCGACACAAAATAGACACAATTAACCTTTTTAATTTTTTTACATCTGGGGCGCAAACGGGTGTAAAATGGTGAACAAGGGTTCATTTCGACCTTCCGGATCGAATACGAAGAAGCTAAAGGAATAGCGGCACGCCTTTTTATGTGAAAAATGGTACAAATGTCGCCCGCCTCCCCGTGCCCCTTCGTCCGACGAGACGGAGAATCGCAAGAGACCGCATGACCTTACTGTAAAGGAGGACTTTGTCTCATGACTACCACACCGCAATCGCAAGGCGCCGAGCAAGCTGTCGACGCGCAGAAGGCCCAGGATGTGCTGGATCAACTGATGAAGCCGGAAGTTCAACAATCGCTCACCACGCTGGTGGACAACCTGCCCAAGCTGACCGAGATGGTGACGACGCTGACCGCGGCGTACGATTTCGCTTCCGGCCTCGCGAAGGACCAAGTTTTCATCAACGACACGAAGGCGGGAATCGTCGAGTTTTTCACGCCTGTCGTCGACAAGGCCAAGGGCCTCGCATCCGCAGCGATCGAAGCCGGCGACCGTGCCGAAGCCGACACGCAGGCTGTAGGCCTGTTCGGTCTGCTCAAAATGCTGAAGGATCCGCAAGTGCAAAAGACGCTGCGCTACACCCAAGCATTCCTGAACGTACTGGCGGAGCGCCAGCAGCAACGCTAATCCCCAAACCACTGACTCACGAACGGAGGATGGACCATGGCTAAACAAATCTTGATCCTGGGCGGCGGTTACGGCGGATTGCTGAGCGCGCTGACGGCTCGTCAGCACCTGAGCGTCCACGAAGCGGCGATTACGGTCATCAACCGTTATCCGACCCACCAGATCATTACCGAGCTGCACCGCCTGGCTGCAGGCACGATCAGCGAACCTGCTGTTGCGCTGCCGCTTGCCAAGCTGCTGAAGAACCAAGGCATCAATGTGATCATCGATACTGTCAAGGAGATCAAGCCGAACGACAAAAAGGTAACGACGGCCGGCGGCGGCTCGTACACATACGACAACCTCGTCATCGCCCTCGGCTCCGAGACGGCTTACTTCGGCATCCCCGGACTGCAAGAAAACAGCTTCGTGCTGAAGTCCGTCAGCGACGCTAACAAGATCCGCGAGCACGTACATGCGCGTCTGGATGCCTACAAGGCGTCCAAGGATCCGGCTGACGCGACGATCGTCGTCGGCGGCGGCGGCCTGACGGGCATCGAGCTCGTCGGCGAATTCGCAGACAAGCTGCCTGAAGTCGCGCGCGCCAAGGGCATCGACCCGGCCGACATCAAGCTCTACGTCGTCGAAGCCGGCCCGGCGATTCTGCCGATCTTCCCGCCGGAGCTCATCGCCCGCGCGCAAGCGAGCCTCGAGAAGCGCGGCGTCGAGTTCATCATCAGTGTAGCGATCACCGAAGCCTCCAAGGACACCGTCTCCCTGAAGGACGGCCGCACGCTGAAGTCCAACACCATCATCTGGACCGGCGGCGTCCAAGGCCACGAGATCGTCGCGAACTGCGGCATCGAAGTGAACCGCGGCCGCGCATCGGTTACCGACACGCTGCAATCGACTTCGCACCCTGAAGTCTACCTCGCAGGCGACTGCGCGGTCGTCATTCCGGGCGAAGGCGCGCGTCCTTATCCGCCGACGGCGCAGCTGGCTTGGCAAATGGGCGAGCTCATCGGCCACAACCTGGCTGCCGTAATCAAGGGCGGCGTGCAAGGCACGTTCCAGCCGGTATTCTCCGGTACGCTGGGCAGCCTCGGGCGCAAGGACGCTGTCGGCACCGTCGGCGCAAGCGGCACCCGCTTCAAGGGCTTCCCTGCGACGCTGATGAAGGAAATGAGCAACATCCGCTACCTGACGCACATCAAGGGTCTGTTCGCGGTGCTCGAATAGGATTGATGCGTTTGCAAGCAGCTCCGCTTCGGCTTCGGCCGGGGCGGAGTTGTTTGCGTTTAGGCTTGGAATGCTTGGCGGCACAATAAGGATGCGGCGCATCGTTATTGTGCGATTTTGGCCGGAAAGCGCCGGCATAAGGATCGTTAGTCTGAAAAGCAGCACCTCTTCTTGGCCCTTTTAGCCGGTCATCGCATCATCGCCCCCATTTCGTCGCACTTCGCTGCCTCATCGCTGTCTTTGCCGACATACTATAATCTTGGGCATTGTCCCGCCGCACATCTTGCCATTGCCATTTCTCCGGATATCCGGTAATATAGTCCGAGTGAGACTGAGAATCGTTATCGATGACATCATGTGACGATCCCAGCGACGGACACAAACAAACCTACCTCCAAGGAGAGAATACTTACATGTCTAAGTTCCGCAAATCCGGCTTGCTCCTCACAATCATCCTGCTGCTCGTCAGCGTCGTCACCGCTTGCGGCAGCAAAGACAATAACGCTGAAGCGACGAAAAAAGTGACCGACGGCATGGGCCGCGAGATCGAGGTGCCCGTGAAGGCGCAGCGCGTCGTCGCGATCAACAACTTCGGCGATCTGCTGCAGCTCGGCGTTAAGCCGGTCGGCACGATCAACTACTACCTGGACAAGTACAAAGACGATCCCGAAGCCGTGGCAGGCATTCCTAGCGTTGGCGATCAAGAAGCCGACAACGAGAAGGTCGTCGCCGCGACGCCCGATCTGATCATCGTGAGTAACTACTTCAAGCCCGAAGTCGTCGACGCGCTGCAAAAAATCGCCCCGACCTATGCGACGACGTTTGGCCGCACGCCTTACGAGCAGCTGGACGATCTGGCCGCGCTGCTGGACATCGAAGACCAGAAGCAAGCGTTCTTGGACGGCTATAAAGCCGAAGTCGCCGATGCTAAGGAAAAGCTCAAGGGTAAAATCGCCGAAGGCGAAAAAGTCGGCATTCTCCAATTCTGGAGCAAGAAAATCTACGAACATCCGACGAAGGTGTTCACGCCGCTGTACGACGATCTCGGCTTCCTGCCGACCGAGCACGTCAAGACGCTGACAGCTACGACCGAAGTTACGCAAGAGGCCGTGCCGGCTAACGTAGCCGATGCCGACCGCCTGTTCATCATGGTCGACGGCCAAGCCGACAAGGATACGTACGATTCGCTTAAGAACTCGGCCTGGAAAAACATCCCGGCCGTTCAGAAAAACCAGGTGTACCTCGTAGACAGCGGGCACTGGAACGACTTCAGCGCGGCGGCACTGAAATGGCAGCTGCATGACGTCGTCGACCTGTTGAGCAAATAAGCGATTTAGATAAGCGATTAAAGAGGAGCTGGCAGCATCTGTTGCCCGCTCCTTTTCTTTTTGGAATAACGGCGCGGGGAACGCGCAAGCTAGCATCATCCGATGAAAAGGTGGTGCGAGGCATGTCCAGAAGAAGGTCGAGACGGCTCGCCGTCCCCGGCGCCGAGCAAGGCGTCAATGCGTTCAAGGCGGAGGTCATGCGCAAGGAAGGCTACGCGGTGGATCCCGCGCATCCGGACGATGTAAAGTACGAGGTCGCCAAGTCGCTTGGCATACCGCTGACGCCGGGGGACAACGGTCATCTGACGACCGAAGACGCGGGTCATATCGGCGGTAAGATCGGCGGCTCCATGGTACGCGAGATGATTCGGCTGGCGCAGGAAAAGCTGTCGGAAAAACAGCCTTAATGCTCGCCGTCCCCAAGACAAACCCGCTGGCGCTTCTGCGTCCAAGCGGGTTTGTTTTTGCCGATCGATTGCCTGGATTTTCCCATGCCGCCCCTTACGTGATACAATGAGAGAACAAGTGTTCCGGCAGAAAACGCGAGACGGCTTGGGGGACGGCGGTATGCGGGGTACGGTCACGATCGCGGTGAGGCCGCTGGTCGAATACGCGCTGCGAAGCGGCGATCTGGCAAGCGGATTCCGTCAGACGGCATCGATGGCGGATGGCGTCAAGGCGCACCAGCAGATCCAGGAGGCTTATGGGGAGCGGGACCGCAGCGAAGTGCAGCTGCGCGCGGAGATTCCGTGGGGAGAGCTGCTGTTCGCGATCGAAGGCAGATGCGACGGCTTGCTGACAGGCGAGGACGGCGGCATCACGATCGAAGAGATCAAGTCCACCGGCGGCAGCCTGCCCCTATCGGAGGCCGAGACGCCTGAAGTCCACTGGGCGCAGGCTTATTGCTACGCGTATATGTACGCGAATATCGAGGGCGTGGACCGCATGCGGGTGAGAATGACGTACGTGGAAACGGGAGGGGAAGGCGCCGCGCGCCGATCCTTCGAGCGTACGGCCGACTTTGCCGAGCTTGAACGCCGTATCCGGGGCTACGTGGCGAGCTATGCGCCGTTCGCGGAGCTCCAGCTGCGGCATCGCGCCGCCCGGGACGAGAGTATAGCGGGCTTGGTTTTCCCTTATCCCGCGTATCGCGCGGGCCAGCGGAAGCTCGCCGGCGCCGTTTACCGCAGCATCGAGGCAGGTCACCAGCTGTTCGCCAGAGCGCCTACCGGCATAGGCAAGACGATGTCGACGCTGTATCCCGCCGTGAAGTCGATCGGCGCAGGCCGGCTGTCGCGGCTTTTCTACCTGACGGCCCGGACGACGACGCGCGCGTCCGCCGAGGACGCCTTCGGGCGTCTGCAGGACGGCGGGCTGCACATGCATGCGGTCACGATCACCGCCAAGGACAAGCTGTGCTCGGCTGCCGCCGAACAAGCCGGGGGAGAAGGCTGCGCAGGCGGCCTGTGCATGTACGCGGAAGGTTTTTTCGACCGGATCAACGGCGCGATTCTGGACCTGCTGTCCAACGAGACGCTGATAGGCAAGGAAGAATTGCTGCGATACGCGGCCAAGCACCGGGTTTGTCCGTTCGAGATGTCGCTGGAGGTCGCCTACGTCGCCGACGCCGTCATTTGCGATTATAACTATATCTTCGATCCGCGCATCTCCCTTAAGCGAGTGGCCGCCGAGTGGAAGGCTTCCTGCGCGCTGCTGGTCGACGAAGCGCACAATCTGCCCGACCGGGCCAGAGAGATGTACTCCGCCGAGCTGACGAAGCGAGACTTTCTGCAGCTCGTCCGCGCCTTCAAGGGCAAGGACAACGCCGTGCGCGCCGCGGCCAAGTCCGTCGACGCCGCCTTGCTGGCCATTCGCAAGCGGGACGAAGGACAAGGCGCTTTTCTCGTGCTGTCCGAGGGCTTGCCGGAAGCGTTGAACGGGGCGGTGGAGGCATTTGCCGAAGCGGCCGAGACTGCACTGGCCGGGAGGGAGCGCAGCGCTGCAGGAGCGGACGAAGCCCTGCGCGCCTGGGAGACGCTCGCGCTCGCTGACGCTACTTCAATTGGGGTCCCGTCCGCTGCGGCAGACGGCCCGCCTGCAGATGCGGAGGAAGCGCCGGCTGCCGAAGCGGATCCGTACGCGCTGCTGCTCGAGGTCTATTTCGCGGCGGTCCACTGGATGCGAATCGTCAAGCTGTACGACGAGAAAAGACATATCGTATTCGCCGAGCGGCAGCGCGGCGACGTGCGGATCAAGCTGTTTTGCATGGACCCTTCGCGGCTGCTGCGGCAGATGCGCAAAGGATACCGCTCGCAGATCTGCTTTTCGGCGACCCTTTTTCCGCTCGGTTATTACATGGACCTCATCGGCGCGGAGGAGACGGACTATTCGGTCTCGGTGCCTTCGCCGTTCCGGACCGAGCAGTGGGAGACGGAGATCGTCCCGCTGTCCACCCGGTACGCGGACCGGGAGTCGAGCCGCGGTAGGATCGCCTCCAGATTGCTGGCGCTGCTCTCGGGCAGACCCGGCCGGTATTTGTTTTTCTTCCCGTCCTATGCCTATCTGAATGCCGTTTACGAGACATTTCTCGAGCAGGGCGGGGGCGTCTGGCGCACGATGGCGCAGCGGCCGGATATGACCGAGGAAGAACGCGGCGCTTATCTCGCCGCCTTCGAGGCAGATGACGTGGCGGCATTGATCGGCTTCGCCGTACTGGGCGGCGTCTTTTCCGAAGGCATAGACTTGGCAGGGGACCGGCTGCAGGGCGTCGCGGTCGTCGGGGTGGGCATGCCGCAGCCGAGCTTCGAGCGGGATTTGATGCGGGGGCATTTCGATGACGCCGGACTGCCGGGATTCGACTATGCCTACGTCTATCCCGGCATGAACAAGGTGCTGCAGGCCGGTGGAAGGCTGATCCGCACCGAGAACGACCATGGCGTGCTGGTGTTGATCGACGACCGGTACCGGCGCGCGCCTTACCGGCGGCTGCTGCCGGAGGAGTGGGGAGCCGACGGCGGCGGGCCGGGAGGGTGAGGAAAAAATCCGCAGCGGAGCGCAAAGGCCCGGGTCTGCGGATCCGTCGTTTTAGAGATTGATATGTCCCGCCTTCATCGGGCCCTCCTTGCCGGCATGATAGACGTCCAGCCCGCCGTCAGGGCTCTCGAGAACCGCGTACGGACAGCAATCGTACAGGATCAGGCCGCGCAGCGTGCCTTTAACAGCATAGGATTCATGATAGCCTTTTTTCAGATCGCCGAAGTCATTGGCCGTATACACGTGCACCGTATCTCCGACCTGCTCGGCATAGTTGTGGTTCGTCCGGTTGGCCGCCTTCTTCATCGGCTTGAACGAAATATGGCCGCTCATGTACTCCTCGGTCGTATTCGTTTCCTTGCCTTTGGCGAACTCGGGCCACAGGTCGCTGAACACCGTCAAGCCGGCCTTGTCGTTGTAGACGAGGATCAGCGGGATTGTCGCCGGGCCGTAAGGAAGCGTGAACAGGTCGATCAGCTTGCCGTCGTGGAATTTGCCGTTCGTTTGGAACAGCTGCTTCTCGCTGTCGTGCACGAACACGCGGTTGCCGACCTGCAGGGCGGCGAATCCCTTTTCACTGTCGGTCTTGACGACGGCGTCCGCCGCTTGGGCCGCTCCGGGCGCGATTAATGCGACGGCAAGCGCCGCTGCCGCAGTCAGGCGCAGCGCGTTTTTGTTGAACTTCATGATTCGATCTCTCCTTCATTCGTTCCGTCTCGAACGCCGCGAAGCGGGTTCGACTATGGCATATTGTGGCATGCGAATGCAGTAATTGGTAAGTTACCGCAGTCATGCGAAATGTAATGCCGATGCGTGACGCGCTGGTACGAGAAGAGCCGGTACTGGGAGGCTTGCGGGAGCGCGAGTTGAGCGGGGCCTCGCGCGCTGCGCGGGGCGGCCGAGCCAAACGTTGGCAAATCAAGTATAATGGACGTAACACTTCTAACGAGATACGGAGCTGACAGCGTTGAGCAAGCCGACATCGACACCTGAGAGCCAGGCGGCGTCCGCGGAATTGAAGCAATGCGTGAGCTGCTTCGAGCTTAAACCGATATCGGAGTTCCGCCGCAGGTCCGGACGGCGGGCCGGAGCGAACGCCCGCAGGGGCATCTGCAAGCAATGCAGGGCGTCCCTGCCTGCGGAGGCGTCCGGCGCAGATCGCTCGCCTGGGGAGGCGGACGCCCAGGCTGCAGCGGCCGAGGCGGGCGCTGCCGTAGGCGGCTTCGCCGAAGGCGCGGCGCCGGGCGGCAAGCGCGGCCGGCGCCGCCGCGGGCTGCCTGCGGCCGCGCCCGAGGCGGCGCTCGACGAGGCGGCAGCGCTCGCCGTCGCGCCCGAGGAGGCGCCGCGTCCCGCGCGCAAGCGCCGTCGGCGGCGCGGGGGAGCGCCCGCCGCAGGCGGCGATGCGCCGCAGCAGCCGGAGCAGGCCGCGCCCGCGGCGTCTGCGGAAGAGCCGGCTGCGCCAGCGGCTGCAGGCGCGCCCAAGCGCAAGCGCCGCGGCCGGCGCAAGCGCGGTGCGGCCAGCGCGTCGGGCGCGCTCGCGCCAGCTGTGCCGGAGCAGGCCGCGCCCGACGCGCCTGCGGAGGAGCCGGCGGCGCCAGCCGTTGCCGGCGCGCCGAAGCGCAAGCGCCGCGGCCGGCGCAAGGGCCGCGGCGGAGCGGCTGCCGCGCAGCAGCAGCCGGCGGAGGACGCCGTGCTGCCGGCAGCGCAGGCAGCGCCCACGAGGGCGATCTCGCCGCAGCCGAAGGCGGCCGCCGGGAGGCCGCAGCAGGACAAGCCGCGTCAGGCGGCGACGGCCGGCGAGGCTGCGCCGCGGGTCCAGCCGCGCGGCTCGGCCCGCGCCCGGGCGAGCGCGCCGGGCGGCGCGGCGCGCGGCATCGACCCGCACGACGCGTCGCAGCTTCAGGCGACGCGCGAGGGGTTCGTCCGCATGCGCGGCCGGACCGACAAGGGACGCGGCTGGTACCAGGAGATCGACCTGGAGATGGCGGTCACGCTGGTGCGGGAGCACGCGGCCGTCGTCGTCAACCGCCATACGATCCGCAGGCTGCTCAGCAACCGGGATTTCCGGCTCATGATCCTGAACCGGGACAAGTACATCTGCTACTTCTGCGGCGATTACGGCGATACGATCGACCATCTGCTGCCGCGCTCCAAGGGCGGGCATACGACCCCGGACAACTGCGTCTGCGCCTGCAATCTGTGCAACCAGACCAAGGCCAACCGCGACTTGGACGAGTTCGTCGCAGCCGGCATCCCGGTCAAGCCTCTGGAATAGCGAATACGAAGAGACCACCGAATCGTATCAATGACGACAGCCGCCGGGGCAGCAGCCCTGGCGGTTCTTTTGCGATAGCGAGGCCGTCTCTCGCCAGCCCCAAGCTCTGTACAGCGCCACATTGCCGGACCGCGCCTCCCGTCAGCCCCAAGTAGCGCTGTACAGCGCTACATTGCCGGACCGCGCCACCCGCCAGCCCAAAGAAGCGCTGTACAGCACTACATTGCCGGACCGCGCCACCAGTCAGCCCCAAGTAGCGCTGTACAACGCTACATTGCCGGACCGCGCCACCCGTCAGCCCAAAGTAACGCTGTACAACGCTACATTGCCGGATCGCGCCTCCCGTCAGCCCAAAGTAACGCTGTACAACGCTACATTGCCAAACCGCGCCACCCGTCAGCCCAAAGTAACGCTGTACAACGCTACATTGCCAAACCGCGCCACCCGTCAGCCCAAAGTAACGCTGTACAACGCTACATTGCCGAACCGCGCCACCCGTCAGCTCCAAGTAACGCTGTACAACGCTACATTGCCGGACCGCGCCACCCGCCAGCCCAAAGAAGCGCTGTACAACGCTACATTGCCGAACCGCGCCACCCGTCAGCCAAAAGTAACGCTGTACAACGCTACATTGCCGGTTCGAGCCACCCGTCAGCCCAAAGTAACGCTGTACAACGCTACATTGCCGAACCGCGCCACCCGTCAGCCCAAAGAAGCGCTGTACAGCGCTACATTGCCGGACCGCGCCACCCGTCAGCCCAGAGTAACGCTGTACAACGCTATATTGCCGAACCGCGCCACCCGTCAGCCCAAAGTAACGCTGTACAACGCTACATTGCCGGTTCGAGCCACCAGCCAGCTCCCAGTAGCGCTGTACAGCGCCACATTGCCGGTTCGAGCCACCAACCAGCTCCCAGTAGCGCTGTACAGCGCCACATTGCCGAACTGCGCCTCCTATCGCTATAGCAAGACAGCTCCTTGCAATATAAACAGCCGCGCGACGGTTTCCGAGCCCCAAGAGGCGCGTCCGGCGCACGGCTGTTATTTTTTGTTTCAACGATCCTTCACGATCAACACTCCGCCCCCGTCAGCTCGTTGGTGAACACGCGCTTGTACTCCTGCGGCGACATCTTGTCGGACGTCTCCAGGGCGTAGTGGAACTGGAGGGCGCGCCTGCGCTTGTCGGACGTGTTGTTGGGCGTGCCGTGGAAGAGCAGGCCGTGGAAAAAGAGAGCGCCGCCCGGCGCGAGGGGCACGGCGATGTCGCGCTCGACGGGCACCGCCTCGTCGCACAGCTGCCAGTCGCGCACGGCGTAGTGCGGCACGGCGCCGGACATCTGCGAGCGGGGGATGACGTGCATGCAACCATTGTCCAAGCCGGCCGCATCCAGCGCGATCCAGACGCCGACGACCGCCTGGTGAAATGCCAGCGGACCGTAAGCCATGTCTTGGTGCCACGGCTTTTCTCCGCCGCCCGTGGGCGGCTTGAGCAGCGCCATGTCCTGCACGAGCTTCGCTTTGCCGCCGAGCAGCTTCTCTACGACGTTCAGGATGTTGGGGTGATAAGCCATGGCGCGCAGCTGTTCGTCGTGCCCGACGAACTCGTACACCTTCCGGACGGCGAGCTCCCGCTCCGCGTCATCCTTCAGCTCGCGCTGCGGCTTCGTGAATTGGACCTTTGCCTGCGTGTCCGGATCAAAAATAATGCGCACGATCGCATCCGACGATTCCGATACCTCGGCGGCGCTCAGAATGTCGGATACGGCGATGAAGCCTTGCGTGCGGTAATGCGCATAATCTTCGTCGCGAAGGCTATCGATTCCCGGCAGCGCGGCATGAATCCCGCGGTGCTTGTATAGCTTTTCGTTGATTTCCTGCGGATCGAGCGGCTTGAGGCTCATCGTGATCACTCCTTTTGGTCTTTGCAGCCAGTATAGCGGCTCGCCGGAAACGCCGGAATGGAGCGAGAGGAGCCGATTTGTATGAAAACGCAACGCATGAAATTAATCCGCGGAAAGCCTTCCCGATTCTCCGGGCTTATGTATAATGTTAGGCAAAGGACGAACCTCGTGCGCCCTGCGGCGGCGCCGGAAGGGAGCGGCGGTATGGAATCGGGGACAAACGAGGAAAAGACTGTCGTACGTGACGTCAGTCCGCTGTCGGGCGTCGCGTTCGGACCGGGCCGCATCATGGGAAAAGCACGCTGCGAGCCGGGGTGGAGCTGGCATGTGCAGGAGATGCCGGATTACGATTTTTGGCATGTGCTCGCGGGAACCGGCAGCATGACCGTCAACGGCAGCCGGTATCCGATTGCCCCCGGATGCTGCTTCACGCTGCGCCCCGGCGACCGGATCGACGTGGAGCAGCATCCGGACGACCGGCTGACGGTCATTTACTGCCACTTCCGCACAACTGGCGACGACGAGAAGGCCGGCAGCTTTTCGCCCCCGCGCAGGCGGGTGGAGGTACACGACGGCGCGCGCTTCGAGGCGCTGATGGGCAGGCTGCTGGAGCTGCAGGATATGCCGCCGCTCTGGGCGGAGGTCGAGTTCGACTACACGATCAAGCTGCTTCTGCTGGAGCTGTACCGGAGCGAGCGGGAGACGCGGCCCGCCGGCAGGGCGTCCGTGCGTCACCGGGAGCTGGTGCGGAGAACCAGCGATTCGCTCCGGCAAGGCGCCTGGGCGGAGGCCGACCTGGAGGCGGTAGCTGCGGAGGCGGGCGTCTCGCAGCGATATTTGAGCCAACTGTTCAAGCGCCATACCGGCCGGACGCTGAAGTCCTATGCGGCCGGACTGCGAATGGAGCGGGCCCGGCTGCTGTTGGCGGAGTCCGACATGCCGGTCACGCAGATCGCCGAAACGCTGGGCTATGCCGATTTGTATTCATTCAGCAAGCTGTTCAAGGCTTACAGCGGGACGTCGCCGAGCGGATACCGCAAGCGCTCGCCGGCGGCTACGCCGTTGGAATAGCGATGACCGTCATTTTTGCAAGCGGTTGCAGCGCAAGAGAATAGCCGCAAGGAGGGATAGGCGATGAAAATGACGGTGGTGGTCATCGACGACAAGCCGCTGATCCTGCAATCGATCGTGTGTACCGTGGACTGGGAGCGCCTGGGCTGCACCGTCGTCGGGCAGGCGATGGACGGCGTCGAAGGCAGGCAGGTCATAGACGAGTGCCGTCCGGATCTGTTGATTACGGACATCAAGATTCCGGGCGTCAGCGGACTGGAGCTTGCCGCGCATATGCATGCGGAGCTGCCGCTCTCCAAGACAATCCTCATTACCGGCTATCAGGACTTCGAGTTCGCCAAGCGGGCGCTCAGTCTCGGCGTCAAGGAGATCGTCGTGAAGCCGATCCGCAACGACGAGCTGGAGCGCGTCATCGCCCAAGCGGTGGACGAGATTGTCGGGGAAAGGGAAGAGCTGTCCCGGCGCGCCGAGCGGGAAGAGGCGTACAGCCGGCTGTCGGAGCGGCACCGAAGCTCGCTGCCGACGCTGCGCAGCAAGCTGATCTCCGAGCTCATCGGCGGCGCCGGACCGGACCGGGACGAGCTCGCGAAGACGGCGGCGGAGCTCGGCGTGATCTGGAGCCGCTGCGCCGTCGTCATCGTCCGATCGAAGCGCTCATCCGACGCCGCGCGAGGCGACGGCAGTCAGCGCATCGATCCGCGCTTGCGGGACGAGATAGCCGCGCTGGCCCGAGCGGCCGCCGACAGGCGCGACTTCGAGACGATCGACGGCGGGGTGCGCGACGATCTCGCGCTGGCCTGCTTGTTCCCTAAGCCGCTCACGCCGCGGGAGCTGCGGATGAAGCTGCAGAGCTTTTGCCACGACCTGATCGAGCTGGCCAGGGAGCGCCGCGGGTTGTCGTGCTGCATGGCGGTCAGCCAGGCGTACAAGCGGCTGGAGGAGCTCGGCGAGGCGTTCGCCGAAGCCTCGGCGCTGATGGAGACGAGCTTCTTTCGCACCGAGGAGCCCGTCCTGCTGCCGGCGCCCGACGAGTCGGGGATGGAGAGCGGACGGTTCGCGATCGTCCGGGACCTGGAGACGTTTAACCGGATGCTGGAGCAGTCGACGGCCGAGGAGATGGGCGGCCACCTGGAACGGTTTTTAGAGCGCGTCCAGCTGTACAGCGAGGGCAATATCCGGGTCGCGAAGGGCTTGCTGTCCGAAATCTGTCTGGCCGCCGCTCGTTATTACTACCGGACGACGGGGGACGAGCTCGGATTCGGCAAGAGCATCGACGAGATGCTGGAGGACGTGTACCGGCTGGCGGACATGAAGGAGGCCTCCGAATACGTGGCAGCCCTGATCCGGACGGTCAAGGACAAGCTGGACGGCGGGGACAAGGACTACAGCCTCGTCGTCAAAAAATCGATCGACTACATCAACGCGCATTTTGCCGAGACGATTAGCTTGACCTCGCTCGCCGACCACTTCGGGCTCAGCTCGGGTTATCTCAGCCGCCTGCTGCGGGCGGAGACCGGCATCAACTTCGTCGATCTGGTCGTGAAGGCGAGGATCGAGGCGGCCAAGCGCCTCCTGCGCGATCCCAGGCTGAAGGTGAACGAGGTCGGAGAAATGGTCGGGTATAAGGAGTACGCCTACTTTTACCAAGTGTTCAAGAAGGTCGAAGGCGTGTCGCCCAAGGAGTACAAGAACCGAAGCGAATAATTCGTTAAATGCCGCAAAGTCGGGGGAGGAAATGCGATGGCGTCCGTGCAACCGGAGAGAGCGGAGATCGAGGACCTGATCGTAAAGGTCGTCGGGGGCATGCAGCGGCTGGAGATCGCGATCGAGGAGGATACGCCGGTCAGCATCATTTCGATGGAGGAATGGGATTGGTCGCAGGGGGTGGGCTTGTTCTCGCTCTATTTGTATTACAAAAACACCGGCGACGACAGGATGCTCGCCTACCTGACCAAGTGGTTCGACGACCGCATCCGGGAAGGGCTGCCGCCCAAAAACGTCAATACGATGTGTCCGCTGCTGACGCTTAGCTACCTGTACGAGGAGACGCGCAATCCCGAATATCTGGCCGTCTGCGAGGAATGGGCCAGCTATGCGGCCGAAGAGATGCCGCGCACGCGGGAGTTCGGCATCGCGCACTCGACGCTGGACGGGCTGAACGCCGAGGAGCTGCGAAGCGAAACCTTGTACATGACCGTGCTGTTCCTCGGACGGATGGGGATGGCGATGAAGCGGGAGCACTACGTGCAGGAGAGCGTGCGCCAGTTTCTCGTGCATCTGAAATATTTGACAGACAGGGAGACGGGGTTGTTCTATCACGGCTGGTCGTTCGACCGCCGGGACCATTACGCAGGCGCGCTCTGGGGAAGGGGTAACGCCTGGTACATGGCGGGCCTGGTCGATTATCTCGATATCGTCGAGCTCCCGCTCGGCATCGAGATGTATCTGATCGCGTCGATGGAACAGCAGGTCCGCCGGCTCGCGGAATGGCAGACCGGCGGCGGCATGTGGCGCACGCTGCTCGACGATCCGGACAGCTACGAAGAGACGTCCGCGACGGCCGGCTTTGCCTACGGCATTCTAAAGGCGGTGCGCAAAGGCTATATCAGCGAAGAATACCGCGCCGCCGGCATGTCCGCGATGCGGGCCGTCATCCGGCGGATCGACGAAGATGGGCGGGTGCAGGGTGTGTCTTACGGCACGCGGCTCGGGATGACCAAGTCCTTTTACCGGACCGTGCCCCGTTGTCCGATGCCCTACGGCCAGTCGATGGCGCTGCTCATGCTGGTGGAGGGACTTCACCATGTCGACGATCCGCAATAACGACCGGGGACGGTGATCGCTTTGCGCAGCCTAAGACGCCTATATGCGGACGCGAAGCTCAGGACGAAGTTCCTGCTCGCGTTTACGGTTATCGTCATGATCACGGTATCGCTCATCAGCGGCATCAACTATTTCGTATCGCTCGGCGTCATCAAGCGCAATTCGGGCGAGTTCTCGCAGTACCTGATCGGCCAGATCGGAATCAACGTCGACAAGCTGACGACGGACGTTGAGCAGGCGGCTTTCCAGCAGTTCCGCAACTCCTCGCTCAGCCAGACGCTCAGCCGGGAGCCGGACAGCGAAGCGGAGGTGTACGCGCGAAAAAGATACGTCAGCGATTTTCTGAGCGATCTCCTGTTTATCGAGGACTACTACAAATCCGTCTCCATCCTGGACGCAGCGGGCCGGTCGTACGTCACCACGCGGAAGGCGGCTCAACCTGTCGAGGATCCGATGGAGCGGATCGATCTGGCGCAGATCCAGGAGATGCGCGGGAGGGCGCTCTGGTTCACGGACGGAGGCGATACGCTCTACATGGCGAAGGCGCTCTACGACATCGAGACGTCGAGCTACGTTGGGGTCATCGCGATCGGCCTGGAGAGCGACTACGTCGGCGAGATTCTGGCGGAAGTGCAGAACCTGATGGACGGGGACGTCCTCATCCTCAATGAATTCAACCAGCTGTTTGTCTCGGGCGCGCTCAGCGGGGCCGCCGAATATTATCTGGACCAGAACCTGTACTTGTCCGGCAAGGCGAAAAGCGACTTCGAATACGGCGGCAAGCATTATATATCGAGCGTGCTGTCCACGGATTACGATAAGTGGAAAATCGTGCAGATCATCGACGTGGGCCGCCTTACGCGGGGAACCGAAAGTCTCAAGTACTGGACGATCGGCACGCTGCTTGCCGCGCTGCTGCTCGCCTTTCTCATGGCCGCCCGGATCTCCAAGAGCATTACCGCGAACATCCGGCTGCTGCTCCAGAGCATGTCCAAGTTCACGCTCGACTCCAAGCACGAGATCATCGTTCCCCGCAGCCGCGACGAGGTGGGCATGCTGGCCGCCAGGTTCAACTCGATGGCCGAGAAGATCGACGATCTGTTCCATTCGGTCTACCGCGAGAAGATGCTCGTGCAGCAGGCCGAATACCGCTCGCTGCAGCTCGATTACAAAGCGCTGCAGGCGCAGATGAACCCTCACTTCCTGTACAACACGCTCGAGACGATCTACAGCATGGCCAAGCTCAAGGGCGAGGAGGAGATCGGCGAGCTGATTTACCTGCTCGGGAGGCTGCTGCGCGAGAGTCTCGGCAAAAAGGGCGACGATATCACGCTCGGCGAGGAGCTCGAATTCGTCGGCAGGTACCTCGCCATTCACCAGATCATCTACGGGGACCGGATCGAGGTGCGGATCGACGACGACCCGGCGCTGGCCGAGTGCCGCGTCCCGAAGTTCATCCTTCAGCCGCTCGCCGAGAACGCGATCGTGCACGGCATCGAGGAAAAGCCGGGCAAGGCGCTGATTCGCATCGCCTGCCGGGCGGAGCATGGGGATCTCGTGCTTGAAGTGTCCGACAACGGCGTGGGCATGGAGCGGGAAAAGGTGGAGCGGCTGCTCCGGCCCGAGCTGTACGGCGAAGCGGGCGAAGGCTCCGGCAAGCATACCAACGTCGGCGTCATCAGCGTGCACAAGCGCGTCCGCATCCTGCATGGCGAATCCTACGGACTCTCCATCGCGAGCCGCCCCGGCGAAGGGACGACCGTGACCGTCAGGCTGCCGGCCGTGCGGCGGGATGAGTAGATGGCCAGCAGATAAGCCCATTTGGGCACTAACCGCCCCCGCTCCCGCCCCCCTCCTTTCACCAAATGAATCAATTGCCCCCGCTCCCTCGCCACAAAGTCAAAATAGCTAATATAATCGCAAAATCACCCCATAGTAAGCGCTTCCTCCAATTGCGAAAATAAGCTTGCGCAGACGCGGCTCCGAGCCCGCCCCGCCGACCGCCGCGGAGCGGCCCGGGGCCGCGCCGTCGATATCGGCCTTGCAGGGCGCAAGGCTAGCCGAAGGAGTGCAACCGATGACGAACCGCACGAAGAAGATGGTGGAGGACTGGCAGGCGGTAAGGGACAAGATCGCGAACTTCGATTGGGCCAGGGGAATCGTAGACGGCTTCAAGCCGGATACGGACTGGTGGGTCGCAAATTATGCCGACGACGTCTCGCGAGTCGCGGGCTGGGGACACCATTATTTTTGCGACAAATGCTTCGCGGCGCTTATATTCGATCCCGGCAAGCCCGGCGAGCACCGCTGCAGCGGCTGCGGCGAGCTCCGGGTCGCCCAGGAAGCGGACGACGCCTGGTGCTATATATACCGAACCTCGGCTTGCACGCAAGTCTTTCACGCGGCCGTGCTTTACAACCTGTACGGCGACCCGGCCTACCTTGCGTTTATCCGCAAGGTGCTCGGCTTCCTGTGCGACAACTATGGCAGCTTCGAGGTGCGCACGCCCCCGGGGCAGGAGGGCAAGTTCACCGGCTGCGACCTGACGGACGG
The DNA here is from genome assembly GCF_042649185.1 of Cohnella sp. GCM10012308. Classification (NCBI taxonomy): domain Bacteria; kingdom Bacillati; phylum Bacillota; class Bacilli; order Caryophanales; family Paenibacillaceae; genus Cohnella; species Cohnella sp. GCM10012308. Next base: position 64,080 of record NZ_JBHRYU010000033.1, on the reverse strand, counting down.
CGTGGCCGTCATCTGGCTGCTTAACGGCATGGAACTGGTCAAGGAAGCGTTCACGGACGAGGAGATGGAGCTTTACAAGCACACCTTTTTCATTCCCGAGGCGGCCTTCCTCATCGAGAAGGTGGGGGTGACGCCCAACGTCATCTGCTGGATGAAAGCGGCGGCGGGCATGATCGGCTTGTTTTTCGGCGAAACGATCTGGTGCGAACGGGCCGCCGAAGGCGAGTACGGCATCAAGCACAAGCTGGAGGAGGGCCTGCTGCCCGAGGGCTTCTGGTACGAGGCTTCCTTCCACTACCACTTCTACTGTGCCGAAGGGATGACCTATTACCTGGCGTTTTGCAAATTGTACGGCTACGACTTCCCCATCCTCGAGGACGCGCTGCTGCGGATGTACCGGTATCCGGTCAAGTATGCCTTCGCGAGCGGCGAGTTTCCGAATCCGAACGACGGCTGGCCGCTGCTGCGATTCGGCAACTACGCCCACCAGTACGAATGGATCCGTGCCGTACAGGATGAAGTGCCGTTCCGCTACGCGCTGTCGCGCAGCTACGACGAGCCGAACAAGGCGCATCCCGGCGCCAATATCGGCGGCCTCGCGCGGCTGCTGTTCGGTCGGGACTGGGAAAACGAGCGCTTCGACGGCCTGCCTGCCGGGAGCGGTCTGCCGGACGGACTGTCCCGCTACGACAAGGATATTTACTTTGCTCAGCTGCACGCCGGGGAGGCGTCGGTTTTTCTCAAGTACGGCTATGTCATCGAGGGGCATGCGCACGCGGATATCATGAACTTCGAGCTGTTTGTGAAAGACGAGATCGTGTCGCGGGACGTGTCCAACAGCGGGTACGGATCGGTACTCTTCAGGGAGTGGCAGCGCAAAACGATCGCGCACAACTCGCTGATGGTCGACCGGCGCAACCAACCGAACCGCCCGAACGGCCGCATGGACCGGTTCGACGCCCAGCGCAACCTGTGCGCGGTGTCCGCGGACGAGGTGTATCCGGGCATCGGATTTGCGCGTACGCTGCGGCTGGAGGCGGACCGACTGCATGACGAATTCGAGGTCAGGCCCGCTGCCGGGCATGAAGGCGTGCATGAATTCGACTGGCTTTTCCACTGCGCGGGCGAGTTCAGCTCTTCGCTTGCATTTGCGTCCTGCGAGCCGCCGGGCGTCGAGGACGGCTACGCGCTCATGCTGGAGACGGCGCGCTGCGACATCGACGGCGACTGGGAAGCGGTCTGGACGCTCGCCGACAAGCGGGTCACGCTGCGGATGGCGGGCGCGGCCGGCACCTCCGTCTATTTATTCAAGGGCTACGAGCACCGGCTCGACAAGCTGCGCTGGGGCGTGCTCGTCCGACGGGCGGGCCGGGAAGCGAAGTTTCAGGCGACCTATAGCTGGCAGACGGAGGACTGAAGACTAGCTGACGACACGACTGCTGGGACCCATGGATAAGGCGGGTTCCGCGGCGTTCGAACAGTATCCCCTTCAGTCAGGAACCGAGGCGGCGAACGGGCTAGAAGTGCCATGGCAGCAGAAGTTAAAGCAACAAGCGGCATGTTGCTGTCGTTGCAAAGCTGAAGGAGCAAGAATTGCTGCTACAGTCCGGACCAACCGCCGTAGCGCCACTGTAGCCGCAAAATCTGCTTCTACAGTCCGCATCAACCGCCGTAGCGCCACTGTAGCCGCAAAATCTGCTGCTACAGTCCGGATCAACCGCCGTAGCGCCACTGTAGCCGCAAAATTTGCTTCTGCAGTTCGTATCAGCCATCGTGGCGCAGCTGTAACCGCAAAATCTGCTGCTACAGTTCACATCAGCCATCGCAGCGTCGCTGTAACCGCAAAATCTGCTGCTACAGCTCGCATCAACCAGCGCAACGCCGCTGTAGCCGCAAAATCTGCCGCTACAGCCCGCATCAGCCGTCGCAGCATCGCTGTAGCCGCAAAATCTGCTGCTACAGTTCACATCAATCGTCGCTGCGCCGCTGTAACCGCAAAATCTGCTGCTACAGTCTGCATCAGCCGTCGCTGCGCCGCTGTAACCGCAAAATCTGCTGCTGTAGTCCGCATTAGCCGTCGTAGCATCGCTGTAACCGCAAATTCTGCCGCTACAGTTCACATCAACCGTCGCTGCGCCGCTGTAACCGCAAAATCTGCTGCTACAGTCCGCATCACCCGTCGTAGTGCCGCTGTAGCTGCAATATAGCATTTTACTTCTACACTACTCATTACTGAGCGCAAGATTGTAAGCGATGTTTGCACGGCTGCAGCCCGGAGCGGGAGAAAAAAGCCCGCTGCAAGCGAGATTTGTGCGGTTGCAACGGGAGCGTGAGGCTGTAAGCGAGGTTTGCGTGGCTGCAGCGTGGGGCGGGGGAGAAAAGCCCGCTGCAAGCGAGATTTGTGCGGTTACAACGGAAGCGTGAGGCTGTAAGCGAGGTTTGCGCGGCTGCAGCCTGAAACGGGGAAAAAAGCCCGCTGCAAGCGAGATTTGTGCAGTTACAACGGAGGCGTGAGGCTGTAAGCGAGGTTTGCGCGGCTGCAGCCCGGGGCGGGGGAGAAAAGCCCGCTGCAAGCGAGATTTGCGCGGTTGCAGCGCGAGTGTGAGGCTGTAAGCGAGGTTTGCGCGGCTGCAGCCCGGGGCAGGGGAGAAAAGCCTGCTGCAAGCGAGATTTGCGCGGTTACACCCCAACTCGAGCTAGCCGGCAGCCTTCCTGTGCGAAGGGGATAACGTTAAAACGGCAAGCAGCATGCTCTGCGGCAAGGTTGACGGCAAGGTGTGCGGTACGTCGGACGCGGCCATTTAAAATATGATTACTCAAAGACCTCGACAGGAGGCGAAGAAAATGGACGAAGGTACTGGAGGCAAATGGGGAGACAAGCAGGACATTTGCCTGCATCTCGGCGACGACTATGACCGCCATCTCGGTGCGATCGTGCCGCCGATTTTTCAGAATACGCTGTTTACCCGCAAGACGACGAACCATGGCTACACCTACACCCGCGTCGCCAATCCGACGACCGAGATCGCGGAGCGCAAGATCGCGGCGCTGGAGGGAGCGGAGGCGGCTCGCTGCTTCTCTTCCGGCATGGCGGCGATCTCCGCCGCGCTCATGAGCATCATGGAGAAGGACTGCCACATCGTCTGCCCGCTGAACGTGTATCCGCCGGTCAAGGGCTTCCTGGACGTCTATATGCGGCGGTTCGGCGTGGAGGCGACGTTCGTATCGGGAACGGACGTCGGGGAGATCGAGGCTGCGCTCCGCCCGAATACGCGGGCGATCTATCTGGAGACGCCGCTGTCGAACGTGTTCACGCTTCAGGACCTGCGCGCGATCGCGGCGCTGGCGAAGGCGCACGGCGCGACGACGATCGCGGACAACACGTGGGCGACGCCGCTCTATCAGAATCCGATCGCCTGCGGGATCGATATCGTCGTGCACTCCGCGACCAAGTATATGGGCGGGCACAGCGACATTCTCGCGGGCGTCATGGTCGGCAGCCTGGCGCGTATGGAGCGCGTGACGCACGAGGAGCGCGGCTTGTTCGGCGCGGCGATGGATCCGCACCAGGCGTGGCTCCTCATCCGCGGGCTGCGCACGCTGCCGCTGCGGATGAAGCAGCATCAGGAGAGCGCGATGCGAATCGCCGCGTATCTCGAGGCGCATCCGCTCGTGGAGCGCGTGCTCTATCCGGGCCTGCCGAGCCATCCACAGCATGAGCTGGCCCGCAGCCAGATGAGCGGCTGCACCGGACTGCTTAGCTTCGTGCCGCGGGGCACGCGGGAGCAGATCGTCGGCTTCGCCAAAGGGCTGGCGCTGTTCGAGGAGGGGCCGAGCTGGGGCGGCTTCGAGAGCCTCGTCAACACGCCGGGACTCGGCATCGACGAGGAGACCTCGCTGCGGACGGGAATGCCGCAGCGGCTCGTCCGCCTCTCGATCGGGCTGGAGGATGCGGACGCCTTGACGGCCGATATCGATCAAGCGCTGGCAGGCATGCGCCGCGGGCTGGCCTAAGGCTTCATTCAACATACAGACCTACAAACATACAAAACGGGAGTGGAAGCCATGATTGCACGGCAGCTGGACAGGCAAGAGGCGCAAGCGCTGATCGAGCGGGTCATCGCGGGCATGCGAGGACTGAAGGTGGCGATTCGGGAGGATACGGCCGACAGCATCATCTCGATGGACGTGTGGGACTGGTCGCAGGGCGTGGGTTTGTTTTCCCTCTACCTGTATTACAAGGAAACCGGCGATCCCGGCCTGCTCGATTATCTGACGTCCTGGTTCGACCGCCATCTCGAACGCGGGCTGCCCGGCAAAAACGTCAATACGATGTGCCCGCTGCTGACGCTGAGCTACTTGTACGAGGAGACCGGCAAGCCGGATTATTTAAAAGTCTGCGAGGAATGGGCCGACTATGCGGCCGTCCGGATGCCCCGCACGCCGGAGTCCGGCATCGCCCATACGGCGGTGGACAGCCCGAACGAGGGCGAGCTGTGGGACGACACGCTGTACATGACGGTGCTGTTCCTCGGGCGCATGGGCGTCCTGCTGAACCGCGAGGACTACGTGGAGGAGAGCGTGCGGCAGTTTCTCGTGCATCTGAAATATTTGACGGATACGGAGACCGGCCTGTTTTTCCACGGATGGACGTTTAAAGAGAATCATAACTTCGCCCGGGCGCGGTGGGGGCGCGGCAACGCCTGGTACACGGCCGGCCTGGTCGATTACCTGGACATCGTGGACGTATCGCCGGGCGTGCGGCGCTTCCTCCTGTCGTCGCTCGAGCGGCAGGCGGCCAAGCTGGCCGAGCTGCAGGAGCCGTCCGGCATGTGGCGCACGCTGCTCGACGATCCGTCCTCGTACGAGGAGACGTCGGCCACGGCGGGCTTCGCCTACGGGCTGCTCAAGGCGGTGCGCAAAGGGTATCTGGATACGCGTTACAGAGAGCCGGGCCTGCGCGCGCTTCAAGCCGTCGTCGGACGGATCGATGCCGACGGCGCCGTACAGGACGTATCGTACGGCACGCGGATGGGGCGCACGCTGGACTTTTACAGGCAAATTCCCCGTTGTCCGATGCCGTACGGCCAATCGATGGCGCTGCTGATGCTGGCCGAGAGTCTCAAGCATACGGCCCAACCGGTGCAAGAAATCTAATAAAACGTCCAATTTTCCGCATTTAAAACGCTTACAATCCCCTCTACACTAAAATCAGCATCATCGACAAGATCATCATCATCAATAGGTTCAGCCTCATCGACAGCCAACATCTCAAGCCGCCGAACGCTTCGGCATTTCGCAGGGAGGGAGCGGACCGTGAAGGAATGGAAAAAAAACTATGATCTATATTTGCTCCTCGTGCCGGCCGCCGTCTTTTTCATCGTTTTCGCCTACGTCCCGATGGGCGGGCTGGTTATCGCCTTCAAGGACTACAACCTGTTCCGGGGCCTGTGGGGCAGCGATTGGTCCGGACTCGCCAATTTTCGGGAGATGTTCTCGATTCCCGAGTTTTTCCGGATCACGCGCAATACGCTGCTGCTGAATCTGCTCGGGCTGCTCGTCTGCTTCCCGGCGCCGATCCTGCTCGCGCTCATGCTGAACGAGGTGCGGTCCCGCTCGTTCAAGAAAATATCGCAGTCGATGCTCTACCTGCCCCACTTCATGTCCTGGATCGTGCTCGGCGGCATCGTATACGCGGTGCTGTCGCCGAAATACGGCGTCATCAACCAGATCTTGCGCTGGCTGGGCATGAAAGAGATCTACTTCATGGCGGATCAGACGTGGTGGATCATCACCTACACGCTGTCGGCCGTCTGGCAGAGCGCGGGTTGGGGGACGATCATCTACCTGGCGGCGATCACGGCGATCGATCCGGCGCTGTACGAAGCGGCGTCCATCGACGGCGCGGGACGCATCCGCAAGATCGCCAGCGTCACGCTGCCGAGCATCATGCCGACGATCGTCATTCTGTTCATCCTTGCCGTCGGCAACATGGTGTCGATCGGCATCGAGCAGCCGCTCGCGCTGGCCAATTCGGTCGTCAGCAACGTATCCGAGGTCATTAGCACGTACGTGTATCGTGTCGGCATCAAGCAGGGCGAATTCGGACTGACGACCGCGGTCGGCATGGTGCAGTCGGTCATCAATCTGTGTCTCGTCGTCGCGGCCAATCATTTTGCGAAAAGGGCGGGAGGCGAGGGACTATGGTAAGCGGCTCGGCAAGCAGCGAGGCGCAGCCGGCGGGCGAGCTAGCGCGGTCAACGCCGTCCACGCGTCCGAGGAAGGCGAAGCGCACGCCGGGCGAGCTCGTTTTCGACATCTTCGTATACAGCGCGCTCATCTTGTTCACGTTCATCTGCCTGTTTCCCTTTCTGAATACGCTTGCAAACGCCTTCAGCAGCAGCACCGCGATCCAGACGGGCAAAGTACTCTTGTGGCCGGTCGATTTCCAGGTCGGTTCGATGAAGATGATCCTGGCGGACAGCTCGGTCATCCGTTCGCTGCTCGTCACCGTCTTCCTGACGGTCGTCGGCACGACGCTGAACCTGCTGTTCACGATCATTACGGCTTACCCGCTGTCGCGCCGGGATCTCAAGGGCCGCGGAATCTTCATGCGGTTCATGGTCGTCACGATGCTGTTCAGCGGCGGCATGATCCCGCTGTTCCTCGTGGTCAAGTCGCTCCATCTGCTCGACACGCTGTGGGCGCTCATCATACCGGGCCTGATCAGCGCGTTTAACGTCATTATCATGAAAAGCTTCTTCCAGACGATTCCCGACGAGCTGCGGGAGGCCTCGGTCATGGACGGCTGCGGCAACATGCGCTATCTGATCCGGATCGTGCTCCCCCTCTCGGGGGCGTCGCTGGCGACGATCGGCCTGTTCTACGCGGTCGGCCACTGGAACGCCTACTTCGGCGCGGTGCTCTATATCGACAATCCCGACCTGCTCACGCTGCAGGCGAAGCTGCGCAACATCCTGCTGCTGTCGCAAATGGATACGTCGCTGGAGCAGATGACGATGGAGAGCAAGTTCACGGTCATCCAGGAATCGCTCAAGGCCGCCGTCATCGTGGTCGCCACGGTGCCGATCCTAATCGTATATCCTTTTTTGCAAAAGTACTTCGTCAAGGGCTCGATGCTCGGCTCCGTAAAAGGTTGAACGTCCGGATCGCGCGGCGCCGCGCCATTCGGGTTCACGATAGCGCTACTTCAGTCTTGATTACCAAGGAGGCAACCGGAATGATGGGGAGTTGGAAAAAAGGATTGCAGACGGCGCTGGCGGTCGCGCTGGTCACGCTGCCGCTCGCGGCATGCGGGGGCAATAACGAAAAGAGCGGCGCTTCGAGCGCGGCCGCGACCGGCAGCACGTCCGGCGCGACGCAGGCGGGAGACGGCAAGCTGGAAAAGGTGCGCGTATCGCTATGGGACCGTTCGAATTCGCCGAACGGCCAGAAGCTCGAAGACACCGTTATCGTTAAAAAGCTGCAGGAGGAAGCCCGCAAGGAAGGCCTCGATGTCGAATACGTCGTCCTGCCGCGTTCACAGGAAAGCGAGAAAAACAACATCTGGATGGCGTCCGGCGGCGGCCCCGACATTATTATCACTTACGATATGAACGCCATGTTCAAATGGGCGGAGCAAGGCGGCCTGTGGGAGCTGGACGATCTGCTCGACCAGTACGGACCGGACATTAAAAAGCTGATCGGCCCGTCGCTCGAGGTGGCCGGCACCTATAAGGGCAAGCGCTATGCGATTCCTGCGATGCGGATGAGCACGGCGGCGGCCTCCAACATGAAGATCCGCCAAGACTGGCTAGACAAGCTCGGCATGAAGGCGCCTACGACGCTCGACGAGCTGTACGAGACGCTCAAGGCGTTCAAGGAAAAGGACCCGGGCGGCGTCGGCAAGGACAACGTCGTGCCGTACGCGCTGCCGGCGATCTCGCAGGGCATGAAGGGCTTCTTCTTCGGCCCGATGTGGGGCGCGGGCGTGGCGATCGACGGTCCGGCCACCGAGATGTATATGCCGAGCGGCAACTTCGCGGACGGTACTTTCCACTCCGCGGTCGCGCTGAATGAGGGCAAGGAGTTCTTCCGCTTCCTCAACAAGCTGTACAAGGACGGTCTCATTTCCAAGGAATTCGTCACCGACGTCAACTCGCAGCAGTTCATCCAGAACTACACGTCCGGCGTAGCCGGCTTCATGGACTCGAACGAGGACCCGTGGACCGTTACCAAGGAAACGCGCAAAACGGTGCCCGAAGCGAAATGGGTGACGCTCGATCCCCTCGTGCGGCCGAACGGCACGCAGGCGATGACCGAAGCCAACGTTTACGGGCTGCTCAACCTGATTCCGAAGTCGTCCAAAAACCCGGCGGCCGCCGTCAAGTACCTGAACTTCCTGGCGAAAAACATCAAGCTCGTCCAGGCCGGCATTGAAGGCGTGCACTTCAAGGAGGAGGACGGCCTGTATGTGGCGATCGATCCGGTCAAAAACGCGGAGGAGATCGACTGGTACTTCAAGGACCTGAACCTCCTCACCCAAGGTTATATGGGCAATCCGACCAAGGACCAAATCAAGAAGCAGTTCGCCAACGAGCCCAATCCCGACGAGATCGCCGACATTCTTGACGCCTACTTCAAATCCTTCGAGAAGTACGGCAAGCAGGGGCCGCTCGTCGATACGCCGCGGCCCGTATCGGACAAGAGCGTCGCCAACATCACGAAGTTCCTGTACGACGCGCTCTCCAAGGCGGTTATCGCCAAGGACTTCGACGCGGAATGGGAGAACGTCGTGTCCGGCTGGAAGAAAAACGGCGGCGAGGAATACGACGCCGAAGTGACGCAAAACCTGGTCGCCATGAACTGGAAGACGACGAACGAATAAACGCTTGGGGCCTATGCCCGGGCAGGCCGAAGGACGGACCGGTCCGCGAACCGTCCGTCCTTCGGTCTGTCCGGAGCCGAAAGGAGGATGCGTGTGCAATCGACTGTCGAAGCGCGGATCGCCGAGCTCGTCCGCTTGCAGGAGGCGAGGCTCGCCGAGGAATGGACGCTGATAGAGGCCGAGAAGCGGAGTCTTCGCAAGAAAAGGGTGCAAGGAAGGGAGCTGAGCCGGCTGACGCTGCTCGCGGTGCTCTACTGCCAGCAGCATTCGCGCTATTATCGGGATCCGGCGGTTCTGGCGGCGCTCGAGGATACGGCTGACGAGCTGCTGGGCATCCAGCTGCCGAGCGGCAACGTATCGCTTTATAACTGCAACATCGATTCGCCGCCGGACACGGCGTTCACGTCGCATCTGGCCGCGCTTGTCGCGCAGCTGCTGCTGAAGGATGCGGGACAGGAGGCGGCGAAGGCGACGAACGCCGTGCTGACGTTTCTGCGGCGCGCCTCTCCCGCGCTGCTGGAGGGAGGCATTCATACGCCCAATCACCGCTGGGTGATGGCGTCGGCGCTTGCCAAAATGGAAGAGCTGTTCGGCGGGGCGGCGTACCGTGAGCGAGCGTTCGAATTTTTGAACGAAGGCCTGGACATTACCGACTACGGCGAGTGGACCGAGCGGAGCAACTCGATCTACAACGCGATTTGCGCTTATTACCTCTACGACGTAGGCATGGTGTTCAATTATGCGCCGGCGCTGGACGCGGGGGCGAGCACGCTGCGAATGATGCGTTACATGCTGCATCCGGGGGACACGATCGCGACCGAATATTCGGGCCGACAGGATCTCGGGCAGGTGGTCCGTATGGACGACCGCTACTACGTGGCGTTTCACCTCATCGCCGCGCGGGAGAGCGATCCGGAGCTGGCCGCGCTCGCTGCGGCCGCGGACCGGACGGCGCCGCGCGGGAGCGTGGCGCTGCTTCACTGGATGCTCATGCCGGAGCGGATGACGCCGACGGTCTCCGCTGCGCCGCCTTACGAGCGCTATACCGTGCTGCTCGGCGAAGGCAATCGCGCTCGCGTCCCCGACCGCGTGCCCTATCTCGGCCCGGTCGTCAAGCATCCGCACGGCGCGCCTGTCCTGCGGCACCGGCGAGGACCGCTAAGCGTCACCGCCATGGCGGGGCAGGCGGAGTGCTTGTACGTCCAATACGGCGAGGCGCGGTTGCTCGGACTGAAGCTCGGCATCGGCTGGTTCGGCGCCGGCGCTGTCTCTTTTCCGGGCATCGAGTCGCTGGGGGACGACCGCTTCCTGCTTCGCGCGGAGCTGGAGGGCTGCTACTTCGGCCCGCTCGCGGACGAGCACACGCTGCACGCCGGCGGCCGCTACGTCGATATGCCGAACCATCTGCGGCGCCGGATCGGCATCGTGCGCACGGCCGTCGGCATCGAGCTGACCCTGCTGGAGGACGGGCTGGACATGCGGGTCGTCTCGGACGATCCGCGCGGCATCTACCTGCAGGCGGTCTGCCTGTTCCCGCCGGAGGAAGGAGAGCTGAGCGGGGAAGGACTCGAGTCGACCGGGCCTATGACCATGCGCCTGTCAGGCGGCGCAGCCGTGTACAGGTCCGGCAGGTACGGCATCCGCATCGAAGGCGGCGCGGGCGAGCATGACGAGATCGCGATGCGCAACGACCCGCCAGATGCGCGCACGCATGCCGTGATGGTCAACTGGAGCACGCCGACCGACGCGACGCTCCGCGTTCGCGGCATTGAATTTGAAGAGGCGGACGGCAAGGAAGAGTAGCGCATGACGTGAATGAACACGGCTTGGCATGAAAAGAAGGGAGAACTTTTAGCATGAATATCGGCATTATCGGCATTGGCGTCATTGGAAAAAGGCATATCGGCAATCTGGTGAAAAGAGATGACGTTCGCATCGCCGCAGTCTGCGGCACGAACGCCGAGAAGACGGCCGGGATCGCGGCCGAGTACGGCGCCGAGCCCTTTACGGATTATCGGCTGCTGTTCGAGCGCACGCCGCTCGACGCGGTGTTCGTCTGCACGCCGCCGGGCGTGCGCAAGGGCCCGATTCTCGAAGCGGCGCAGCGCGGCATCGCCTGCTTCGTCGAGAAGCCGCCCGCAAGGTCGGTAAGCGAGGCGGAGGAGATCGCGGCGATCGTCCGCGAGAGCGGCATCGTATGCGCGGTCGGCTTTATGTACCGTTATGCGGGTGCCGTGACCATGGCCAGGGAGCTGATCGCGCGCAGCGGCGCTCCGGTGCCGATCGTGCGCAGCGTACACGCCTGCGCCGCCGGCCTTCCCGAAGCGCCGACCCCGCGCTGGCTGCTCGACAAGGCCAAGTCCGGCGGGCCGATGTTCGACCAGGCGATTCACTTGATCGACGCCGCCAGGTATATCGCGGGCGCGCAAGGCGGCGAGGTCGAGGCGATCCACGCCTTCGGCGCCAACGTGCAGCGGCCCAAGAGCGCGGACTACACGGTCGAGGACAACTTCGTCGTCAACCTGGCTTACGCGCGCGGGACGGTCCAGACGCATACGCATTCGTGGGGCGTGGAGCGGCCGCGGGTCGAGATCGAGCTGCTGGGCCGGGATTACCGGCTCACGGTCGACTTGTCCCGCCTGGGCAGCCGGCTGTACGGGGATTTCCGCGGCGAGGAGGTGTCCGCGCACTTTCCGGAGGAGAACATGTACGCGGACGAGGCGGCCGCTTTCCTCGAAGCGGCGCGTTCCGGCGATACGTCGGGGATCCGCTCCTCTTACGCGGATGCGGCCAGATCGCTCGAGCTGGTCGTGCGGGCGAACGAATCGGCGGACGAGGGGCGGTCGATCGGGTTGTAAAGAGGTCTAGACGAGGGCTTGGAGGACAATGCCGGAAACGGAGGCGAAGGCAAAGGCGGCGCGACCTGGCAACTGAACATTGTGTTAGAATGATGGCGATAGCGCTTCCATATGAGACCGACGCCGTCGGACGGGAGAATCGCCATGAATATGTTCAAGCTGCGGCCGCCGGGATGGCGGCGCATCCGGCTGCCTTTTAAGCTGCCGCTCGTCTATATGCCCTTGATCCTGCTGCCCGCCCTGGCGGGCATCTACATTCTGACGGACAGCTACACGGCCTCGTCCAAGGCGCGGACCGCCGAGTATGCGACCGACCTGCTCGCCCTGATGGCGCAGAAGATCGACGACCGGCTGGGCAGCTACGAGCAACTGAGCAAGCAGATTATGACGGACGACGAGCTGCTGTCGCGGCTTGCGGTGAAGCCGGCCTCGGTGTACGAGCGCTTCGAGATCCAGAACGCGATCAACGAGCGTCTCAATGTCTTCTGGCTCGGCTCGGATCAAAATGCCTATATCCGCGCCATCAAGCTGACGACGCCGGACGCCGAGTATACGTACGGCACCGATGCGATCGACGGCTTCGGCGCGGACGATGCCGATTATCAGGCGCGCGTGGCCGAAATGAAGGGCGGGGCCGTTTGGTTTCGCCCCGAGGCGTACAGCGACGGCTACGCTTCGTTCGATGCGCTCCGGCTTGGCCGGTCGATCCGGGACAAGAAGCTGAGCGCGCTCGGGACGCTTACGATCGTGATCCGGACGGACGCGGTCACGGACATTTTCAGCCAGACGAAGTTCAGGGAGAACGCCGCGATCCGGCTGCTGACGGGCAAGGGCGAGGAGATTCTCGGCAACGGGAAAACGGCGCAGGCGGGGGAGCGGCAGCTGCTGACCTACTCGCGGGACAGCATCCGCAACGGCTGGCAGCTGTCCGCGCAGCTCCCGCTCAATCAGCTGTACGAGCCGATCTACCGTACGGCCCGCATGGCGACGTTTATCGTGCTGGGCTGCATCGTCCTGGGACTCGTCCTGACGCAGCTGCTCGTCATCGACCTGGTCATCCCGATCCGGCGGCTCATGGTCAACATGAAGCAGGGAATCAAGGGCGTGCGGCCCGGCCGGCTCAAGCGGTTCGGGGGCGCGATCGAGATCGTGGAGATGAACGACACGTTTATCTCCGTCATGTACGAGATCGAGCGGCTCATCGAAGAAGCGTCCCGCCAGGAGCGGCAGAAAAAAGAGGCGGAGATCCGCGTGCTGCAAAATCAGCTGTCTCCCCATTTTCTGCACAACACGCTGAACTCGATCCGCTGGATGGCGATGATTCAGAAGCAGGACAATATCAAGGAGACGGTCGACTCGCTGAACCGGCTGCTGACGTACGCGCTGCGCGGCGGCGGCGGGCCGGTGCCCCTCGGGACCGAGGTGGAGATGCTCCGGAGCTACGTCACCATCCAGAAGGTGCGGTATCAGCACTTCGGCTTCGAGTCGCGGGTTCCGCAGGCGCTCGAGGCTGCGCTCGTGCCGAAGTTCCTGCTCCAGCCGCTGATCGAGAACGCGCTGCTTCACGGACTGGCGGACGCCGACCGGCCGGGAGAGATCTCGGTCGAGGCAGCGACTGCGGGCAGGACGCTCGTGCTGACGGTGTCGGACAACGGCGTCGGCATGTCGCCCGAGCGACACGCGGCGGTGGTCGCGAGCCTCGACGGCGGCGACGGACGGTCGCGGCCCGAGGAGGGCGGCGCGCGGATCGGCCTGCGGAGCGTGCACGAGCGGGTGCAGCTGCACTACGGGGCGCAGTACGGGCTGCGCGTCGCGAGCGCGCCGGGCGAAGGCGCGACGCTGACGATCAGGCTGCCGCTGCAGCGGGAGGAAGGGGGAGAAGCCGATGCGCAGCGTCATGATCGTGGATGACGAGTCGCTCGTCCGGATCGGCCTGCAGTCGATGATCGACTGGGAGGCGCACGGATTTCGGATCGCGGGCGTATTCAAAAACGGCGAGGAGGCATTGGCTGCATGCGCGCAGCAAGCCTTCGACGTGGTGCTCACGGACATCCGGATGCCCGGCATGGACGGCTTCGAGCTGATCCGGGGGCTGCGGACGGCGGCGCCTGCCGCGCGGGTCGTCATCTTAAGCAGCTACAACGACTTCGAGCATACGCGCCAGGCGATCCGGCTCGGGGTGCAGGATTACATCTCCAAGTATGAAATGGAGCCGGAGGAGCTGCTGCGGGTGCTGGGCGGACTCGAATTCGAGGCGGCGGAGGGGACAGGGACTGGGACGGGGACGCCCGTCGGCGATGCGCCTGCGGGTGGCGGCCGAGACGCTGCGCTCGCTGACGAGTCGCGGCTGCTGCTGGAGCGCACGGATGTACGCGCTTCGGCCGCAGGAGAGGCGCAGGCGAATGAGCGGGCGTTCCCGGCGCTCGCGGCCGCGCTGGTGGGCCGCGGCCGTCTTTTTCGCTGGGCGGCGCTGAAGCCCGTCCCTCGCGAGGTCGGCTACGCCGCGGCGGAACGGCGGGCGATGCTGTATCTGGCGGAGGAGCTGTTCGCGCGGCTGCGTCTTCCCGTGCTGTTCGGCGAGAGCGAGGAGATGCTGCACGGCGGCTGCGTCTGGGGAGAGTCGGCGGCGGCGCCCCGGTCCGAGGACGCGGCAGGTCCGCAACGGGCGGCCGACAAACGCGCGACTGCGGATGCGCGGGCGACTGCGGATGCGCGGTCGGATTTGGAGCTGGATACGGATGCGGCGACGTCGGACACGGTTGCGGCGGCGGACCGTGAAGCCTTCGCCAAAATGGCGCAGGAGTGGGCGGCTGCCTTCCAGCAGAAGCTCAACGTGACGCTGGCCATCGGGTTTTCCGCGCCGCAGGACGTTGGCGGCGACTGGACGGCTGCGAGGCGCGGCGCCGAGTCGGCTGCGGCCGTCGCGCTGTTCGAGGGCGGCGTGCGCTTCCGCGAGACGGCGGGCGAGCGAGGCGCGATCCCGGATGCCGAATGGCTGGCGCTGTACAAAGGCTTCAAGCAGCGTCTTCGGCTGCTGCAGCCGGGCGCGCTCGCGGACGATCTGCTCGCGCTTCGCGCGGAGCGCGAAGATCGTTACAGGCCGGCCGAGTGGATCCGGCTGGGCGTGGCGGCGGTCTCGCAGCTCGCGGACTTCCTGATCGAGCGGTATAATCCGGGGCCGGAGGAGCTGCGCGAGCGGTTCGGCGCTCTGTGGCCCTTCGCGGAGGCGGCGGGCAGCGTCCGCACGGCAGAGGCGTGGAGCCGGACGCTCGGCGCCATCGCGGCGAAGTCGGCGGAGCTGGTCGCGCGCAAGCAGGCGCGCGACGGCTGGGTCGCGCGGGTGCGGGATTACGTCGAGGCGCATTATGCCGATCCGATCCGCCTGGAGGACATGGCCCAGCTGGCCGGGTTCAGCGAGAACCACTTTGGACAGCGGTTCAGGCAGGAGACAGGGAAGTCCTTTTCGGACCATCTGACGGACGTGCGCATCAAGGAGGCGGTACGGCTGTTCCGCGAGACGGAGCTGTCGACCGAGGAGATCGCGTCGCGCGTCGGCTACGCCAATCCCAATTACTTCGTCAAGGTGTTCAAGCGGGCCACGGGCCAGACCATCAGCCATTTTAAAGGCCGGCGGTGATTGCTTGCGGGAGCGCGGCGACGCCGGGATCGTGCGCAAAAGCGCTTATCGGCGGCTCGCCCGCGCCAAGCCGACGGGCGGACGGCAGTTTCCTTCCCGCGATCCGCGTTGATCGTGGCATGAGATTCGTTGAATTTGGCACGGGAGCGGAATCCGGCACCGCGGGTTCCGTTTTTTATGGCACGGAACGCGGGGCGGCGTGCATGGAACGGATGACGTGGTAACGCTTACAATAAAACCAGATCGCGATCCGCTGTGCCTTGCGCCACCATCTAAGGATTTGTTTATTCAGGAGGGGTTCATCTTGCAAAAAAGCAAACCGTTCGCCGTCCTCGCCGCCGCTGCCCTGCTCGCGTTGACGCTGCAAGCCTGCGGAGGCAATGACAACAACGAAGGCAGCGCGTCTTCCAGTGTGCCGTCGCCTTCCTCCGCCGGCTCGTCCGCATCGGCTTCGCCGAGCGCCGCCGCTCCGTCGGGAGAGAACGTCACGCTCAAAGTGTGGGGAGACCTGGGCAACCAGGCCGTGCTGGAGGAGCCGTTCAAAAAGATCAACGCGGCTTTCGAGCAAAAGTATCCGAACATCAAGCTGACCTACGATTTCGCCCAAAACGACCAGAGCCTGAACGTGGCCCTCCAAGCCAACGAGCTGCCCGACCTGTTCTGGGTGCAGGGCGACAAGACGTCCAAGATGGGCGAGATGGTCAAAAACGGATTTCTGCTCGACCTGACGTCCTACAACATGGACCTCAGCCGCAATGCCGATCCGGAAAAAGCCTACTGCACCGTAGACGGCAAGCTCTACTGCTCGCTCCCGTCCTTTTTCGATACGAACGTCGTGTACTACAACAAAGACTTGTTCGATAAAAACGGCCTGAGCGTACCCGCCAACTGGGACGAATTCGTCCAGGGCCTCGACAAGCTGAAGGCCGCAGGCGTCACGCCGATCGCGCTGGCGGGCAAGAGCGAGTGGGATCGCGCGTGGCCGATCTTCGCCTTCGCCCCGGCATTCGCAAACGCCGCCCTGCAAAAGGCGCAAGCCGGCGAGGGCAAGCTGACCGATCCGACCGTCGCCGAGACGTTCCAGGCGTTCCGCGACTTCGCCGACAAGGGGTACTTCGGCAAAGACTTCCTCGCCCAGGACATGGCGGGCGCGCAGTTCGCCTTCACCAACGGCAAGGCGGCGGCCATCATCGACGGCACCTGGAACAACGCCACCTACGTCGCGGCGGGCATCAACCTCGGCCGCTTCCCGGTTCCGAACAAAGAAGGCAAGCGCGTCGTGCAATCGAGCTACAGCAACTTCATGACCTACGCGATCTCCTCCAAATCGGAGCATCCGGCCGAAGCGGTTAAGTATCTGGAGTTCCTCAGCAGCCAGGAAGCGCAGCAGATCATGGAGGACTCGACGGGCCTCGTGCCGACGATCAAGGACATCGCGCCGAAGGACGAGGGCGTCAAGGAGCTCGCCGTATTCGACGAAGCCGGCCTCAACATCTACTCCGTGCTCACCGCGCTGTCCACGCCGGAGTCCAACGCCGCCGACATCATGATGAAGGACGTCATTCCGAAGCTGATGACCGGCGCGATCACGGGCGAAGAAGGCGCAGCCATCCTCGACAAAGCGGCCAAGTATCCAGGCCAATAAGGCACGTTACTCCACGAAATCCGGGCACGTCCGGGCGGCGGCGCATCGCCGCCCGCGCGTCTCGCGCATGAAGGAAGGTGGCCGCCATGGCCTGGATCCGCAGCAAGCCGTTTATCTGGTTCATCCTGCCGGGCTTCCTGCTTTATTCGCTCTTTTCCGTCTATCCGATCTTCTCGGCGATCCAGATCAGCCTGACCCGCTGGGACGGCATCGGCAAAAAGAAGTTCGTCGGCTTCGGCAACTACGGCGAGCTGTTCTCGAATCCGGAGCTGTTCCGCCAGTTGACGGGCGCCCTGGGCCACAGCGCCACGATCTTCGCGCTGAACGCGCTTGTCGTGCTTCCCGCGCAGCTCTATCTGGCCTATCTTATCTACGGCAAAATCCGGGGGCACCGCTTTTTCCAGGCGATGATCTTCTCCCCGCAATTCATAGCGACGCCGGTCATCGTGTTCATGGGCACGCTCGTGTTCGACGGCAACATCGGCGTGTTCAACAAGCTGCTCGAGACGGTCGGCCTGGGCAGTTGGACGCGGCCCTGGATGGGCCTGCCCGAGCTCGGCATCTACATCGTCTGGCTGCTGGTCGCCTGGTCGGGCATCGGCGTCGGCATGATCTTTTTCCTCGGCGCGATGAAAATGATCTCCGGCGAGATCATCGAGGCCGCGCTGCTTGACGGAGCTTCCTACTGGGGGCGCTTCTTCCGCATCGTGCTGCCGCAGATCAAGACGACGATCCTTAACATGCTGATCCTGACGTACATTTTCGCCATGACGCTGTTCGACTACAGCTTCATTCTCGGCGGCGCGTCGGGCGGCATCAATCGGAGCGTCGACGTGATGGCCTTGTTTTTCTACCGGATCTCGTTCGGCGACAACAGCGCGGTGGGCGGCACGACCAACGTGAACGCGATGGGTATGGGGACGACGATCGCCTGCGTGATGTTCGTCATCGTCTTCGCCGTCGCGCTCGTCCAGGTGGCCCTCACTTACCGCAGAGCGGAGGACTGACATGAGACTGAGACCGAAGCGGACGCCCGTCAGCGCGGCGATCCTCTGGATATACTCGCTGCTGACGCTGATGCTGCTCTGCTACATGACCTACCAATCGCTGCGTCCCAAAAAAGAGCTGCTCTCCGCCACCTTCGGCATGCCGAAGCACCTGGGCTTCGGCAATTTCCGCAAGCTGTTCGCGGAGGCAGGCTTCTTCACATACCTGCTCAACAGCGCGCTCATCCTGTTCGGCTCGCTCGCCATCGTCGTGCTGCTGTCCACGATGGTCGCGTACGGGATCGGCAAGTTCAATTTCCGTTTCAAAAGCGGGCTGCTGCTCTACTTTTTGATCGGCCTCATGTTCCCCGTGCAGCTCGGGATCGTCCCGATCTTCCTGCTCATTCGCGATATGCACCTGCTGAACAGCCAATGGGCCGTCATCCTGGTGCTCGCCTCGGGGCTGTCGATGCCCGTGTTTCTGTTGACCACCTTTTTCGCCAAACTGCCGCACGACCTGTACGAATCGGCCAAGATCGACGGCGCCGGGGAGTGGACGACCTTTTTGCGCGTGATGTTCCCGCTGGCGAGTCCCGTCACTTTCAGCGTCTGCATCATCATGTCCATGCAGATCTGGAACCAGTTTTTCGTGCCGCTCATCTTCCTGCAGAGCGAGACCCGCAAGACGATCCCGCTTATGATCATGAAGTTCACGACCAACGTGCTGTACAACATGGATCTCGCGCTCGTCGGCTCGGTCATGGCGACGGTACCGCTGCTCATCCTGTTCTTCTTCTTCTCCGGCCGCGTCATCGAGGGCGTGGCGGCGGGCGGCGTGAAGGGGTGACGACGGGCGGCGTGAAGGGGTGACGGCAACCCCGGCAACCCCGGCAACCCCGGCAACCCCGGCAACCCCGGCAGCCCCGGCAACCCCGGCAACCCCGGCAACCCCGGCAACCCCGGCAACCCCGGCAACCCCGGCAACCCCGGCAACCTCGGCAACCCGGCAACCCCGGCAACCCCGGCAACCCCGGCAACCCCGGCAACCCCGGCAACCCCGGCAACCCCGGCAACCTTGCTCGACTGCATAACGGACCGCAGATCCGTTATTTGAACAAACGAGTTGGTTTTGATGCAACGCGCGGACTCAGGAGCCGCTATTGCCCGGTTTGCAGCGTGGAAACGCGCAATATTGGCGGAATAACGGAACTGGAGTCCGTAATGTGTGGAAAACGAGGACAATCGCGACGATAGCGGACGCACAGTCCGCTTGTCCGACGCGATAAGGCGGTTGTGGCATTTGCAGAACCATTTTACGTATGACTGCACGATTCGGCTCGACAAATGACGTCCCTAAGGAGAGAAAAATCATGACGACGCTGCAAGCCGTACGTCTCAGGACGGAATATTTGGAGGACCCGCTCGGCATCGACACGCTCGCGCCGCGGCTCGGGTGGACGTTGTCGGACGCGGGCGGAAGGCGCGGGGCTGCGCAGACGGCTTATCGCATCCTGGCCGCCTCTTCCCCGGAGCGACTCGCGGCCGACGAGGGGGACTTGTGGGACAGCGGCATCGCGGTTTCGGCCAGCTCCGCCCATGTCAGCTACGAGGGCGCTGCGCTGCACGCCGGTCAACCGGTCTGGTGGAAGGTGCAAGTCCGGGACGAGCGCGGCGACTGGGGAGCGTGGAGCGACGGCGCGCGCTGGTCCGTCGGCCTGCTGAGCCGGGGCGAATGGGAAGGCATCTGGATCGGCCGCAAGATCGGCCGCAAACCGACTCGCGAGCAGCCGCTGCCCGCGGTTTATTTGCGTCGCCGCTTCGCGTCGCGCGCGGGCGTGCGACGCGCGACCGTGTACGCGACGGCGCTCGGGCTGTACAGGCTGCACCTGAACGGCCGGCGCATCGGCCAAGACGCGCTCGCGCCGGAGTGGACCGACTATCACGTCCGCGTGCAGTACCAGACGTATGATGTCACGGAGCTGCTGCAGGAGGGGGACAACGCGCTGGCCGTCACGCTCGGGCACGGCTGGTACACCGGTTACATCGGCATGTACGGCTATCAGAAGTACGGGATGGATCCGTCCTTTTTGCTCCAGCTGAACATCAAATACGAGGACGGGACGACGCAATCCGTATGCACCGACGAAACGTGGCGCGCGAGCTACGGTCCGATCGTCGCCGCGGACATTCAGATGGGCGAAACGCATGACGCCCGTCTGGCGGAGCCGCAATGGGAGCAGCCGACGTTTGAAGACGCGGCCTGGGCCCTGGCGACGCGCATGTACGATTACCGCGGGCTGGTCGTCGCGCAAATGTCGCCGCCCATCCGCGTCACTCAGGAGCTCGCGCCCGCGGAGGTGCGGCTGTTGTCCGAAGGCCGCGCGCTCGTGGACATGGGGCAGATGACGAGCGGCTACCTGCGCGTCGTTTTCGAAGCGGCGGAGGGCGTCCAATACACGCTGCGCTACGCGGAAGCGCTGGACGAGCAAGGCGAACTGTACACCGCCAACCTGCGCTATGCAAGACAGACGGACGCCTACATTTGCGTAGGCGACGGGCGCGAGACGTTCGAGCCGCTGTTCACTTATCACGGCTACCGCTACGTCGAGATCTCGGGAGGCCCGACGCCAAGGCCCGAGGATATCGTCGGCGTCGTGGTGCATTCTGCGCTGCCCGAGGCGGGAACGCTTGAGACGTCCGACCCGCTCGTCAACCGGCTGCTCTCCAACATCCGCTGGACGCAGCGGGCCAACTACATGAGCGTGCCGACCGACTGCCCGCAGCGCGACGAGCGCCACGGCTGGACGGGCGACGCGCAAATTTTCGCGCGGACGGCGGCCTACAACATGGACGTGTCCGCATTCCTGGCCAAGTGGCTGACCGATCTCGACGACGGCCAGCGTCCGACGGGGGCGTATACCGACTTCGCGCCGTTCATCTTCGGACCGAAGACGGAGTTCGACAACGACTTTACCTACACGCACACGGCCTCGTCCGGCTGGGCGGACGCGCCGCCGATCATCGCCAAGCTGCTGCACGAGCTGTACGGCGACCGCGAGGTGCTGCGGCGACATTATCCGGCGCTGCGGCGCTGGATGGCATTTAACGAGACGCTGTACCCGGACGGCATCCGCCGCGACGCGCCTCAATACGGCGACTGGCTGTCGCTGCCGGAGCGGCCATACGAGGAGGCGAAGGCCGAGCTCGGCTGGCTGATCGACACGCTCTCGACGACGCCGTACGACGTGTTCGGCACCGCATACTACGCGGACGGGGCCGCGATCATGGCCGACATCGCGCGCGAGCTTGGCGAGATTGCGGACGCGGAACGGTACAGTGCGCTGCACGAGAAAATCAAGCAAGCATTCCAGCGTGAATTCGTAGATGGGGACGGACGCATCAAAGGTGATACGCAAACGGTATACGCCATGGCTCTCGCCTGGGATCTGCTGTCTCCGGTGCAGCGGGAGACTGCGATGGCGCGTCTGACGGGCAAGATCGAGTCGGCGGGCGTGATGGCGGCAACGGGCTTTCACGGCACGCGGCTGGTCATGGACGTGCTGAGCGACGGAGGGCGCGAGGATCTGGCTTTTGGCCTGTTGACGCGCAAGGCTTACCCGTCGTGGTTGTACTCGGTGCTGCAAGGCGCAACGACGATCTGGGAGCGCTGGGACGGCTGGACGGAGGAGCGGGGCTTCCAGCGGCCGGGGATGAATTCGCTCTGCCACTACGCGTTCGGCGCGGTCGGCGAATGGATCTACAAGCATGTCGGCGGCATCGCCCCCGACCCTGCGGCGCCGGGCTTCGGACGCGCCATCGTTCGCCCGCGTCCGCTCGGCGGATTCACGTGGGCGAGATGCGGCTACGATTCGATCCGCGGCCGTTACGAGGTCGATTGGCGGCTCGCGGGAAGCGGCGCGCTCGAGCTAGCGGTGACGGTGCCCGCAGGTGGGGAGGCGATCGTGCACGTGCCGGCCGACGCCGGGACCCCCGTGCTGGAATCCGGCAAGTCCGCCGTAGAATCGGAAGGCATCGAAGCGCTGGGACGGGCAGGCGACTGCGAGACGTACCGGGCCGCGTCCGGACGCTATCTTTTCACATCACAATGGCATCCTCAAGGAGGCTCGCAGCCATGACGCGAAGACTGATCGATCTGTCGATGGACATTTATCACGGGGCGCCCACGTTCGCCTTCGATCCGAAATGCGCCGTCATCGTCCACAACACGGTGGACACGATCGGCTACAACATCTCGCAGCTGTCGATGAGCACGCACCAGGGCACGCACCTCGACGCCCCTTTCCATTTTCTGAACGAAGGCAATACGGTGGACCGTCTCGATCTGAATCGCTGCATCGGGGAAGCGCTGCTCGTCGACCTGTCGCACAAGCGTCCGAAGGAGCCGATCGGCGTGGCGGACTTTGCGCCCTATGCGGACCGGATCGGCGAAGGGACCCGGCTTGTCTACCGCACGGACTGGCATCTGCAGTACCCGCGCAAGCACTATTTCAGCGACTTTCCGTACATGACGCTGGAGCTGGCGGAATGGCTGGCCGACCGGCGGATCGCGCTCATCGGGATGGACGTGCCGACGCCCAATCCGACCGACTTCGACCCGGTGCATAAGGCGCTGCTGGGGTCAGAGATCGTGATCGTGGAAGGCTTGGCGAACCTCGGGGCGATCGGCCGGGGCGAATTTTTCCTGATGGCGGCGCCGCTCAAAATTACGGGGCGGGACGGCGCGCCGATCCGGGCGGTGGGCATGGTGGATGACGGCGGGCAGACCGGGCTGGCGGAAAAGAAGGCATCCGGCGAAAATGCGGAACATTCGAGCAGTGATGCAGCAGAAGAGGAGGCGCGGTCATGACGCAGCAAGCAAGCTGGCAAGTCGCTGTCACGGACAGCGGCTTCCCCGATCTGGCGCCGGAGGCCGAGGCGCTGGCCGGCACGGGGGCGGTGCTGCTGCCCGGCCAGTGCCGGACGGCCGGCGAGGTGGCGGAGCTGTGCGCGGACGCCGACGCGGTGCTGACGCAGTGGGCGCCCGTGACGGCGGAGGCGATCGATCGGATGACGCGCTGCCGGGTCATCGTGCGGTACGGCATCGGCGTGGACAACGTCGATCTGGAAGCGGCGCGGGCCAAGGGCATACCGGTGGCGAACGTGCCGGACTACGCGATCGAGGAGGTCGCGGATCATGCGATGTCGCTGCTGCTCGCCTCGGTCCGCAAGATCCCGCAGGTCGCGGCGCAGGTGCGGGAGGGCGTCTGGGAGATCGCGCCGCGGCGACCGATCGTCGGCCTGCAAGGCCGCAAGCTCGGCGTGGCGGGCTTTGGCAACATCGCGCGGGCGGTCGTCCGCAGGGCGCAGGCGTTCGGCTTGCAGACGATCGCGTACGATCCGTACGCGAATCCGGAGCTGTTCGCCAAGCACGGCACGACGCGCGTGGATTGGGAGACGCTGCTGGCGGAGAGCGAATTCATCTCCGTTCATTTGCCGCTCGTGGAGTCGACGCGCCGCCTGTTCGACGACCGCGCGTTTGCCGCGATGAAGCCAGGCGCGCATCTGGTGAACACGTCGCGGGGCGGCGTCGTGGAGACGGAAGCGCTCGTGCGGGCGCTGCAGGACGGCAAGCTGGCCGGCGCCGCGCTCGACGTGCTGGAGGAGGAGCCCGTTCCTGCCGGGCATCCGCTGCTGGCGATCGACAGCTGCATCCTCACGAGTCATTGCGCATGGTATTCGGAGAGCTCGCTGATTCGGCTGCAGCGGTATGCCGCGCTTGAGGTCCGGCGCGTACTGGAGGGCGGCAGCCCGCAGCATGTCGTAAACGGCGTCGACGTATGAGAGCGCTTGTCCGGCACGGCCCGCTCTCGCTGGCGGTGGAGTAAGTCGATCGACCCGTCCCCGGCCCGGGGGAGGTGCTCGTCCGCGTGGAAGCGGTCGGCATCTGCGGCAGCGAGCTATACGTACGGCGAAGCTGATTTCGCGGAAGCTGTCAGCCTGCTGGCGTCCGGCGCCATCCGTATGGACGGATGGACGGAATTCTGCGTGCTGGAGGAGACCGCCGCGGCGTTCGAGGCGTTGGACAGCGGCGTCAGCCCGTATGGCAAGGTCATCGTCAAGCCAAACGGCTGCGTTTAATTAAATGGTAAAGGGGCAAGGAAGATGCGGGGATTGGCAGGCAAGACCGCCGTCGTCACCGGCGGCGCGCAGGGACTCGGCGAAGCGATCGTACGCAGGCTCGCGGAGGAGGCCTGCGACGTATGGCTGCTCGATCGAAGCGAGACAGGCGCGGATACGGCGCAGCGCATCGCTGCCGAGACGGGGCGCTTGGTTCGCTTCGAACGGATCGATCTGGCGGACGCCGGGCAGATCGCTGCGCTGGCGGATCGGTGGGCGCAGGACGGCGTACAGCCGACCGTGCTGGTAAACAATGCCGCGGCGTTCGTATTCAAGGGCGTCGAGGCGTTGCCGGCCGACTGGGACGGGATACTCGACGTCAACGTAAAGGGGACTTCCGCGGTGACCGGGGCCGTCGTGCCTTTGATGAAGGCGGCCGGGGGAGGCTCGATCATCAATCTGTCCTCCGTCAGCGGTTTCGTGGGACAGCGGCAGTTCGCCACCTACAACGCCACCAAGTTCGCGCTGCGGGGGCTGACCAAGTGCTGGGCGTACGATCTGGCACCGGACGGTATGCGCGTGAATGCGGTATGTCCCGGCTACATTCGCACCGAAGCCTTCGATAAATCCTGCGAGCTGCTCGGCATCGACCCGGCCGAGGAGGACGCGCGCGTCTCCAGACTGCACATGCTCGGCCGGCAAGGCCGTGCGGAGGAGGTTGCCGGCGCTGTCGCCTTTCTCGCCTCGGACGACGCGAGCTTCGTGACGGGCAGCGACCTGATGGTGGACGGAGGCTTTACGGCGATATGAGCTGCTGATCGAGCTCCTGGTTGCCGTTGGCCACGGCGGCGCCGGCCGTCCCGATCATCAGCTGCAGACGGCCGGCGATGCACAGATCCGGACGGTGCTACCGCCAGCGCAGCTGATCGAGCTCCTGGTTGCCTGCTTGCCCGCATCGCGTCTGAGCTGTTCGGCTAGCTAGCGCCGCCCTGCAGCTGGAGATGCTGCATAAAGAAAAGCCGCCCCCCTTGGGGAACGTCTTTGTTTAGCTTTTTCCGTACTGTTGGTTGTACGATTCCTTCAATTTCACAAGAAACGCTTCATCGCTTTTGCGAATATCCTGAATCTTGGACAGCAATTCCTCTTCCATAGCGATTTGGTTTCTGTAGTAATCCTCGCTACCGAACTTTGTCATGCTTTCACGGCGGTCTGTAATCCTATCCTTAATTGATTGTTCCGTGCGGTTCCATTCATCGACCGCGTTTTTGTATTTTTTTATAAGATATGACAAGTCCTTTTCGCTACCTTGTATCATATTCTATCCCTTTCCGTTCAAGGCTGCTCTTGTTCTCCGTAAGTTGTCTTGATATGGATTGTAAATCCTTGCTGGAATTTCTTGCCTAATCCAATGTCGAACACCATTTGCTAATTCTGCAAACTTGTAATTAAGAATTCTTCGAGAAGCTGTACTTCCCTATTTACGACAAGTTTGCCGAACATAGAAATCTGATTGACATCTGGTCTTTCCAACGGCGTTAGTTCCGGCGTCATTTCGAAATAGTACCGATCATCTTCGATACCATAGAGATTTACAGAGCCAGAAACTTTAGACCTTTCATGTGGCAATTGCATTATCATCGGCCTCTTGTAACTTATTCCAAACTTTTTAAAGGAATAAGTCAAGTATTAATGGCCAATCGCACCCAGGTGATTAAGGAACTGGGCGACGCCGGCGGCCATCCGGATCTGCGCATCGACGTTCGTCCACTGCCAACGGCAATCAGGAGTTCCAGGAGCTACAACGCGCTGGCGGCCATTTACATCCGCGAATCGATGTCCGTCCGCAGCTGAGCGATCGCGCCGGTTGGCGCGGTCATGATCAACGGTAACTAGGATCTCGCGTCTCTGCCTTGACACCGCGAACATCCGGATCTATTCATCAACGGCCGTCCGCTGGTGACGATCGGGCCGACTGGCGCGGCGATCAGCGAGCCGGCAACCAGATGTGTGCGAATTCCCACGCCAGCGATCGCTCACCGTCGCTCGTGAGCTGGACAGCTGCAACGAACCCAAGAGTCTGGGTTGCTGGCTAACCCAATGACTGTACGCACATGTCGTACAGATGCCAGCTATATTTAGAAGCCAAAGAAATGGGTATCATTTTGGATTAGTTGGTACATATCTAGATAAGAGGAGTTATTCCTAAATGAGGGCATGGTGATACAACATGACAGTGAAATTCAGCATTGCCTCGTGTTGTGACGCGCAGCAATGTCTCAATTCTGAAATAACTTATATTATGCCAGCTTTTTCTGAACAGGCTGCTTTAGAAACAGCAAATATTCTAAACCAAAATCCAACAGTTAGATGTACCTCTTGTGGATCGTATCTCGGTTATTTTCCTGTAAATGAAGAAGAGCCTTACCTATGAGGTAAGGCTCTTCTTGGAGGCCCACAAGGGGCATATACTACAAACTTTCGAGGCCCACCCGGGGGCATGTTTTATTCCAAAACTCTGTGTTACCAATATAACTCTAAAAGCTAATAAATGCAAGCATTTATTAAGGTTTTGATTCTTACGCTGTTGATGCCGGGTTTTCGGGTTCAGGCCGGATTTTGCTTATTAGCGCTGCATAAGCATCCTTTTGGACATCCAGACGAGATTTAATTATTGCTTGAGTGGACTGATTTATTTGTGCTTTAGCCGCTACCCATGCTCGCACTAATTGTCCTCTTTCGGTTGCTTGTACTACGCATTCCTGTCTCGTCATTTTATATTCCGTATTAGGATCGCTATACAGTTTATATATCAATTCATCTTTTGAGTGGCTTACTTCGATGAACGGTCTATGCAGGTGAGTAAATTGTACTTCAGGATCCTCAAAGACTGGAACGGTATCTGGAAAAGCGTTGCGAATGTGCTTCGTGTACAATGTCTCTTCCTTCAATCCATAAATCCTAAATCCTTCATACACTCTTTGTTTCTGGTTAGAGGATAATTTTACAACTTCTGTTGCGCTTGTTGCCGGATTACGGAACCGATTCGTTTGAACCCTCTTTCGACTAACCGTGGTGATCTGGTTCATCAGAACAACTGTTTCGCCAGTTAGAGGCCCCACATTTCCCAAGTTAAACGTGACACCGGTCTCCATTGTGGATCCTGGTTTGAAGCTAGTTGTAGGTATGATGCTCACATGGTCGCGCTTTCGATCTACATCCCATATTATACCGAAATGTAAGTCGTTCAGCTCCGATCCAAGTCCGGCAAAGTTTACTGTAACTAACTGCATCTCGCTGAGCGGAGGGAGATATTCTCCTGAGCCGGTATTAACCCTCAGATGCTGCTTGGCGCTGAAAACAAATTTCCGTATGCGAGCTAATGTACTTTCCCTTGTAAAAGCAGGTACTCCTGTATCATTAGTTATTTGGGAAAGCGTCTTGTTGATGTCCCGTACATGCTCATCTTGCAGAATGTCCATGCATAACGGCAAAGCAGTGTTCTTTTCTCTTTCAGGCATGTTAAGCAGTTCTTTCAAAAAGTCCTCTAGCATATATCCACTTCTTTCTATTTGATCTCAACCCTTCTTAACATTTCCGGACTAGCTTGTCCAGTCTAATGCCCCCTGCGATCAGAGTGCGCCGTTCGGGGCCGCCGGCTGCTTTCCCCACGCAAAAAAGCTGTCCCCGTTTTTACAACCGGCGGACAGCTTTTTCCATTGACTCAAGCCTGCGGCACCCACTTCGTGATCCGGCCCTGCGGCACCCATTCCACGACATAGATGGCGCCTTCGCCGTCTACGTGCACCGCATGCGGCGATACGAAGCCCCGCTCCGGCCACTCGGCAGGCGGGATCGCGGGCCATCTGGCGTCCTGCCAGAGCGAGCTCGACTCGCCCAGCTGGGCGATGACGTTAAACTCGCGATCCGCGACGACTACGCGGCTGTTCAGATCGGGAATACAATAATAGTCGCCTGCGCCGACCAGATCGCACGGCAGCATGTAATCTCCGCCGAACGCGCGCAGCAGTTGTCCGTCCGCTGCATATTGCACGAAACGCCGGTGCCTGCGGTCGGCAACGTAGACGGTCGTTTCGCCTGATTCGGAGCTGTCGACCCATAAGCCGTGAGGCTCGTACAGCTTCCCGTCCTCCGCATCCCCGCGTCCGCCCCAGCTTTGCAGCCAGCGTCCTTCCTTGTCGTAGCGGTGAATCAGGTATTCTCCGTAGCCGTCCGCCACGTAAATATCGCCGTTCGGCGCGACGCCGACGTCGGTCGGGCGATACTTGTCCGGCGTCGCGTAGATCTCGGACAACGGAGGAACGTCCAATACGAGCATCTCGCTTCCGTCCAGCGCATGCTTGGCGACGCGCTGCCTGCGGATATCCGTCACGTACAAATACTCCGTGCCGTCCGCCTCGCGGTCCAGGCACAGACCATGGGCGCCATCGGCATATTCTTCGCCCCAGGAACCGACGTATTCGCCGTCCGGCTCGAATATCGCGACCGCATGCCGGCTCATGTTAAACACATAGATCCGTCCTGCCGCATCCTCGGCCAGTCCGTGCGTATACCCGAGGGCGACGCCCTCGGGCAGCTTGGCCCACCCGGAGAGCGGCGAGTAATTCGCCGCCTCCCGGATGCCGTTCTTGCGCATATCCGTCATTTTTCGTCCGCCTTCCGTTTTTTATCGCCGTTCGCGCTCAAGGTCTCGTTGCCGCGCCCCGTCTCAACCGGTCCGCTTCGCGTCTCTTCCCGGCGGCATCCTCCCGGGCATGCGCCTGCGCATCCGCTAGGTCTGCACATGGGCTCAGCCCTCTCTAGCGAGCAGCGGGAATCTTGGGCCGGCGATCGGCTGCCCCTTTTCCAGTCCGGTTCCGTCGGTGATGACATGCGCATCGCCGCTGTAAGTGACGCCGTCAGGCATATAGATGATGGCGAGCACGCGCCGCGGGCGATCCGTAGAGTTGGCATGCGCATAGTGGAAGGTCAAGCCGTCGTGGAACGTGCAGCTTCCCGCCTTGAGGGGCACGATGACCGGTTTCTGCGTATCCGCCTGGCCGCCCTCCACGTAGTCGAAAATGTTTTGCGGGTCGGCCAGATCGATACCCTTCAATTTACCCAGACGGTTGGACTTCGGCACGAAGGCCATGCAGCCGTTGCGTTCGTCGACGTCGTCGAGCGTCAGCCAGATCGACATCATGCCGGGATTTTTCTCGTTCACCGGCCAGTAGGGCGTATCCTGGTGCCAAGGGGTCTCCTTGGAGTCGCCGGGCATTTTCCACAAGCCGTGGTCGTGGAAAAGTCGCATGCCCGATGCGCCGGCGAGCAGTCTTGCCGATTCCGCGAAGCGAGGGTGCGCGGTATAGCGTCCCATGCCGGCATGATCGCGCCATAGGCTCACCTTCTGGTTCAACACCCGGTAGTACAGCCCGCCCTTTTTGTCGGTTTTGACGGCGCGGTCTCCGTCGTTCTGCATCGCTTCCTCCAGATATTCGCGGAGCTCGGCCAGTTCCTCCGGCGTAATCATGTTGTCCACCTGCACGAACCCGTTCTCCCGGTAGAAATCGATATGGGCTTGCGTGATAGGCGTTTGTACTTGCGTCTGAGTCGTCATCGCGCTGCATCCTCCTTGTGATTTGCTGTAGTTCAAGCATAATAGGTAGAGGCGTTGCGGTGGATGGATAGAAGTTCGCCGTATTTGTAAAAAGGTCGAAAAACAAGGAGCGCTTACATGCCTGTCCCGCAGAGAATCGATTACCGCCTGCTGTCGCCTTACGTACGCTTTGTGCACGAGATCGTGATCGCTCCCGGCGCACGAAACGCCGACCGGCATATTTACGATTACGAGTTCATCTTTGTCGTTCGCGGCGAGGGCAGGCTGCGGATCGGCGATCGCGTGCATGCGATGAAGGGGGGCGATCTCTTCTACATCCGGCCGCATCTGATTAACGCGATGGAGATCTCCGAGGCGCAGCCGATGGATTGCTTTGCCGTTCATTTCGATTATATGTACCTGGGAGAAGGACATGAGTTTTCCCCGTATGCGGTATATATGGGACAAGGCGTGGAGGAAGGCGCCGGTCGCCTGCACGAAAGGCCGGCCATCGAGCCTTCGGAGCTCGACATTCCCGAGGCGATCGCGGTCGGAGACGTGAAGGGCTTTTACGAGACGTTTAAGGAGTTGAACGAGTGCTTCAGCCGTGCCGGCGTCGGCGCAAGGCTGCGGCTGAATTCAGCCATGCTGCGGCTGCTCGGGCTTGTGTACGAGGAATTGATGACGCGGGAAGGCGTGCGGATCGGACATCCGCACGCGGACATGGTGCTGGAGGCAATTCAATACATGGAGGCGCACTATGCGGATCGCATCGACGCGCAGCTGCTCGCGGGACGGGCAGGCTTCACGCCCAAGTACTTCGGCACGCTGTTCAAGCAGGCGACGGGCACTACGGTATCGGCTTACCTGCTTCGTCTGCGCATGGATCGGGCCAAGCAGCTGCTCGCGCAGCGCAAGCTCTCGATCGAAGAGGTTGGCGCTCGCGTGGGCATCGGGGACCTTTATTATTTCAGCAAGCTGTTCAAAAAAACGGAGGGTATGTCTCCAAGCCGGTATGCCTCGTCGATCGGTTGGCCTGCGGAGTAGCGGCATTCTTGCAAGCCGGCCGCGAAGCTGCGCGCAGGCGCTCGGGCGTTTAGGCGTTTAGGCGCTTAGGCGGCAAGCTTCTTGGCCATGGCGGCAGGCTGCTTTTGAGACCAGTACTGCAGCGCCGTCGTCAACAGCGGATCGTCGTTCGTCCAACCGCCGCCCGTCTGAGCGAACTTGCCTTCGCCCGCTTTTCCGGCGATGCGATACAGGTCCGGCGACTGTCCCTGATCGGCGCGCAGCATGAGCAGGTAGCTCTCTCCCGAGCATAAAAGCGAGCTTCCCGCGTTCGCGGACTGGACGATGCGAATGTAGCGCGCTGTGCCGCCTTTCAACCAGTCGCGCACCTCAAGCGTCGTCACCGCGGAGTTGCCGTCCAGCGCATGCGCTTCTGCGATGACGGTCCCGGTCACTACGGCATCGGCCGAATTCATCAGGTTGAGCAGGCGGGCGGCGTCGCCTTGAACGGCAGGGCCGTTTTCGGCGTCTTCGTATCCATCTGCGGGAAAATCGAGATGAACGGGCGGCAGCGGCACGATTTGTTCGGCGGGAGACAAGGCAAAGGAGGGCGTCAGCGGGCCTTTCAGAAGCAGGCCGCCGACGATCAGGGCAGCAGCGAGCAGAACGGTTCCGAAGAGTTTGATCGACATCAGGACACCACCGTTTCCGAGTTGGTCTTTGCATTCTTGACGGAACCCGCCAGGCAAATGTTCCACTTTGACGCAAAGTAACGATGGCTCAATATCTGGAAATGGAAAGGACGGCATATCGCTCGATTCGAAAACGGAATCTGAAATTTAGGGTAATTTGGATTTTTGTAGTGGTATCATGAATGCACGAAACTTGTCGAAAAATCCCATTGGGCCGGGCGAACAGATGGTATAATAAAAGCCTGAACGGAGGTGCCTCCTCCATGGCGGCCTGGTTGTTTTTATTCGGCGGATTGCTCTCGCTCTCGGGAGTCGCCTATGCATACAGCTTGCGGAAGATGCCCGGCGCGCTTCCGCTTTTCGCGCTTTTTGGGCTGAGCGGAATCATTATGTTCGCCTCCGGCAGGGAGGAGCTGGTGTCCGGCCTTGCGGACAAGCTGCTGTGGCGCAACGTTCAGCAGATCGGATATCTTTACGCCCCGCTTTCCGTGCTCTGGCTCGCTTTGACTTATACGCGCGAAGGATCCAGATTCACTCGCCAGACGATCGCCCTGATTCTTGCGATTCCCACCACGGGCTTGCTCCTCATTTTTACGGATTCGTTTCATCGCCTCATGCGCGTGCAGGTTTACTTAAATGAAGCAGGGATGCTCGTCATTCAGCGGACGGTATTAAACCAGGCGATCTATGGCTTCTCGCTGCTGGTATCTCTAGTCGGCCTGTTCGTCCTCGTCCGCAGCGTGTTTTACACCCGCGGCGTACAACGTCGCCAACTGCTGTATTTGATCGTGGGCATGTATCTTCCCTCGGTGCTCGCGTTTTTGCGCGGAGCCGGATTAGTGGATTTTCAGGGCTACACGGCATCGATCGGCATCACTTATTTGCCCGGCCTGCTGATCGTCGGCTGGGGCGTGCTGCGTTACCACTTGTTCGATTCGGTTCCCTTCCCGCGCAACCGTCTGTTCGACATGATGAGCGAAGGGATCGTCGTGCTCGATGCGGACGGGCGGCTTCAGGACCTTAACGGGGCGGCGCGGCGCATGCTTCGGATGGAAGGGGGCCTGTGGCATGGCAAGCTTGTCGCCGACACGCCGCTGCCGTCGGAGCGCTGGCTCGCGGCGCATCGGGACCGAGTCGAGATCGCTTCGTTCGACTTCGCTCTGGGGGAAGGGGAAGACGAGCGGCAGTTCACCGCCAAGATCACCCCGATCCTCCATCGGAACCGCATTTTGCTCGGCTCTTTGTCGGTGCTGACGGATCGGACAGAGGAGCGCCGCCGGGAGCTTGCGCTTCGTCAAGCGGCCGTGACCGACGGCCTGACGGGAATTTACAACCGCAACGGCTTTATCTCGGAGCTGACGCGCTTGCTGGAGATCGCCCGGGAGCGAGGGACGCAGCTGTCCTTGCTCGTTCTCGACATTGACAGCTTCAAGAGCGTGAACGACAGGTTCGGCCATCTGACGGGGGATCGGACGATACGCGCTTTCGTGGATTCAGTGCTTAAGTCGGCGGGGGAGCTCGGTTTGTTCGGCCGCATCGGCGGCGAGGAGTTCGCGCTGGCGCTGCCTGGCATGACCGCCGAGGATGCGTTCGAATGCGCGGAGAGCGTCCGCCGCGAGGTCAGCCACGCCGTGATTGCGGACGGACTCGGCGGCACGTTCGGCATTACGGCGAGCATCGGCGTCGCGACTCTTAGGGCCGAGGATCGGTCGTTCGAATCGCTCTACTCGCGGGCCGACGCCGGTCTGTACGAGGCGAAGCATCTCGGACGCAATGCGACCCGCGAGGGTGGCCGGACGCCGGTTCATGCATAGCTCGGCTTTTTTAAACTGAGGAGGACCTGCACCGCGCGGCGCAGGTCCTCTTTTTCGTTATGCTAGGCCATATATTCGAAAAACAGCGGCGACCGCATGAATCGCTCGACCTCGCGGGCGTCCTCGGATACGGCGCAGGCGAGGAGCAGCTTCATCAGCGCTGCTTCGGACGAGATATTCCCGAGCGCGATCCCTCCTGCTCCGGTCAGGTGCGACGACGAGGCATACATATCGCCTTCGGGGCTGCGCATCGGCACGAGATAGACGTCGACGCCGCGCTCGCGGCAGTACGCGATAAACGAGACGAGCGTCCTTCCCTCGGCGCCGTCCCGCGCGTTCGCGGTACCGGAGTGATAGGTGTCGTGCAGCACGGCGCGCGGAGGGCGGGAATCCAAGTCATAGACGCGATAGTCCAGACCGGGATAAGGCTTGACGTACAGCACGGGCGGCCAAGCGTCGTCGCGCGCCGGCGGCGCGGTCGGCGCCGATGGCGCCGAGCGGAAAAGTTCCGACGCGGCGGGGTTGACCGGATGCGGGTTCGGCTCGAAGCGGCCGTCCCGCATTCGGCCGAAAGGGGCCGCATGCGGCGCGTCGAACTGGTCGGTGAACGGCAGCGCCTGCGTGATGCGCGTGCCCAGATAGACGACCGATTCGCCCCGCTGGTCGCCGAACAGCGCGAATACGCCAGGCAGGCCGGCTTCGGCGATGAAGTCGACCGACGCCGAGAAGTTGGCGAGCCCATTGCTCCTCGGGTCCTCCAACGGATAATTGGCCGCCGTCAGTACGACCGGAAACGGCGCGTCGCAGCATAGATAGGAGAGCATCGCCGAACTAAAAGAGAGCGTATCGGAGCCATGCGTGACGATGACGCCGGCATAACCGCCGCCGTATGCATCGCGGATCGATTGGGCTAACGTCGCCCAGTCGGCGGGCACAAGGTTCTCGCTCAGCAGATTGCAGGGCTGCGCGGTCTCGAATTCAACTTCTCGCGTTCCGGCGATTTGGGCATACTGCTCCAAGAGGAAGTAGGAGCCGGCTGTATCGACGTCGATGCCGTGCGCCCCGCGCCGGCTTCCGATGGTGCCGCCGGTGAAGAGTACCAAAATTTTAACGGACAAATTTGCGGACAAGTAAGCAGACATCCCTTCCGTTCATCGTATAACGCATGGCGCTGCGAAGCGCCGATCGCATCAGAAGCTGTCCCAAATATCTGCGAGCGGGATATCGGCCCGGGCCATGACTTCGTCGGCAGCCCCGTAGTACATGCGGACCGTGTCGCCGGCCAGAATCGCGCCGCAGGAGAACACGACCTTGCCGAAGAAGCCGTTGACCTCGTAGTCGGCTTCGGGCGCCAGGATCGGCACGCGCGAACGGGCCAGCACGCGCGCCGGGTCCTCCAGGTCCAGCAAGGCGGCGCCCATGCAATAGCGGCTGTCGGCGTCCGCGCCGTGATACAGGGCGAGCCAGCCGCGGTCGGTCCGGATCGGTACGGCGCCGCCGCCGATGCGTCCGCCGTCCCAATGGCCGGGACGCAGGCCCATCAAGTAGCGGTGGCCGCCCCAATGGAGCAGGTCGGGCGATTCAGCGACCCACATCTCGGGCGCGCCGATCGACTTGGGCACGGGACGGTGCATCATATAGTATTTGCCGTTAATGCGCTCCGGAAAAAACATGGCGTCTTTATTTTCGGGCGGAAGGATCATTCCGAGCCGTTCATAGGCAACGAAGTCGCGGGTCACGGCCAGCCCGACGCCGACGCCCCGAGAGCTGACCGCGCTGTAAGTAATGTAGTATTTATCGCCCATCTGTGTAATCCGCGGGTCTTCGATACCCCAGGCCTCGTCTTCCCGGGAGGGGAATAGCGCCGGCGTCTCGTCGACGACGAACCGCACGCCGTCCCGGCTGCGGGCGACGCGAAGATGCGACATCGAGGTCAGATAGGCATAGGAGCCGTCGTACCCTTTGATCACGCGCGAATCGGCAAAGTTGTAATTGGGATCGTCGGCCGCCAACCGGACAAGCTCGAGCCGGTCGCCTTGCTCGTCGAGCATCGGCACCAGCACGGCGCCGGACTCCGACTGCAGCGGCATCTCTGCCACGCGAAGCAGCAAAATAACCTCGTCCCCCAACTCGGCGACGCCTGCATTAAAAGCGCCTACGACCTGAAAATCCGGACGAGAAGGTTTGACATGACCGACGGTCACGATGGGACCGTCCGCCATGCGAATGACTGCCATTGACGCTCACCCCGTTTGCATCTTATTCTAACCCCATACTACTTTACAAGTACCCAATCTCCAAGCGGAGGGCTCGCAATCGGGCCCGATCGGCGCGGGAGGTAGCGGAGACCGAGGGATTCGACTTGAGTGAACCAATGAGCGTACGCAGCGGAGAGATAATCGACGTATGTCTGCTGGCGGGCAAAATCATGCTGGAGAACGGCGGGGAGACGTATCGCGTAGAGGACACGATGATGCGGATCGCATCCGCCTACGGCGCGGAGAATCCGCAGAGCTTTGTTATGCCGACGGGCATCATGTTCGCCATCGACGGCTCGGAGACGTCGACGCGACTCGTCCGCATTTCGAAGCGGTGGACCAATCTGAACAAGGTGACCGAGGTGAACGACATCTCGAGGCGCATCGCGGGCGGCCATTTGCCGCCGGCTGAGGCGCGCAGGCTGCTCAAGGGCGTCGAATGCGACGCGCCTGTCTACCAGCCGGCCATTCAGCTGGTGCTGGCGGCGCTTGCGAGCGGATGCTTTCTCATCCTATATGACGGAACCTGGGCAGACATGCCTGCGGCCATGCTCTGCGGCGGAACGGGCTTCTGGCTCCTCGGCCAAATGGTGCGGCTCAGCTCGATCCGGCTGTTCGGGGAGCTGATCGCGGCCTTTGTCGTCGGTCTGCTATCCTATCTGATCGTGCATCTCGGCGTCGGCCAGCAGCACAGCACGATCATGATCGCGTCCGTCATGCCGCTCGTGCCGGGGCTGCTCATCACCAACGCGGTTCGCGACCTGATGGCGGGGCATCTCGTGTCGGGCATTTCAAAGGGCGCAGAGGCGTTCTTGACGGCCTTCGCCATCGGCGCAGGCATCGGGATCGCGCTGACGCTGAATGGATAAGGGGGCGAGCGGGGCATGATCGCAGATTACTTTTCTCAAGCCATCGCGAGCTTCGTCGGCACGGCGTGCTTTGGCGTCATCTTCCAGATTCCGAAGCGGAGCCTGATCCAGTGCGGTCTGGCGGGCATGGTCGGCTGGCTGGTGTACTTTGGCTTGATCCAGGCTGACGCCGACCAGATCGCCGCCACTTGGGCGTCCGCCGTGCTCATCGGCCTCATCGCTCACTATCTGGCGATCCGCTTCAAGGTGCCGGTCACCGTATTCAGCGTCTCCGGCATCATCCCGCTCGTGCCGGGCGGCATGGCCTACGACGCGATGTTGAAGGTCGTGCAGAACGACTATATGTCCGCGGTCGAGCTGGGGGCCAAGGCCTTCATGCTGTCCGGCGCGATCGCGGTGGGGCTGGTGTTCTCCGAGGTCGTGAATCAGCTGGTGAAAAGGGTGCGGACGGGGATGTCGCGGGCAGGGGGATGAGAGCGGGCAGCTTCGGGGCGGCTCCCCGACCTGCAGCGCTGCCAGAGAGCGGAGTTAGCGGGAAAAACCGTGGATCTCTGCCGAATTCGCTGCCGGGGAGCGGAGATAGCAGGAAAAACCGTGGATCTCTGCCCGAATCGCCGCCGGGGAGCGGAGTTAGCGGGAAAAACCGTGGATCTCTGTACAAATCGCGCCTCCGCGAGCGTCGTTGCCCGGAAAACCGTGCATTTCCCCGCCATGCGCCGCTCTTGAGTACCATTCCTGCCTAATCCCATGCATCTGCAGCCGCAATAATTGCGGTAACAGCGCTATTAATCGAGATGTGTGCGAGCACAATCTTGCTCAATCCTCTACGCAATCCGCAAATCGGATGTCGTGATCGAGCTCACGAGCCGCGAATGCGAGCAGGCGCGCGCCTTCTTCGGCGAGCTCTTCGCGGTCGTCCGCGGATAGGGGCGCGAATGGCTCGACGATCAGCAGCGCGTCGCTGCGTCCCCGCCGGATTTCCCACTTGCCGGCGACGATGCCGTCCAGCAGGAAGACGGGACGGACGAGCCCGTTCGCGGTGAATACGCGTTTTTTGCGCGTCTCGCTTAATATGCGGGAGCGGTCCGCGTAAGCGAGCAGCATCTGATCGAACTCGCCAAGGAAACGCGGCGGGCTAGGCGTGTTCGCCTCCGGGCGCGGGGCTTCGGGCAGGTCGAACAGCTCGATCCCCTGCTCGGACCGAAAGCGAACGAGCTTGGACCCGAGCCGCCGAACCGCGTCCTGCAGCTTCGTGAGGCCCGACCATGCCTGCATGTCCTTGACCGATGCAGGACCGAAGGCGGACAGATAGCGCACGACGAGCGCCTCGTCCGTACAGCTCTCCGCCTGAGGCAGGCTGGTCCACGCCTCGAGCGGCACATGCAGCGCCTGCCCGCTGCTGCCCCACAGGCCGCGGGGCGGCGTCTGCACGAGCGGCACGCGCGCTCGGACCGCGATCGCGAGCGCCTCGGGATCGCGGTCCGGCCAGCGCTCCGCCAGACGCGCGCCAAGCTCGGCGAAGCTATGCGGCCGCTCGGCCGTCCATTCCCGCCCCAGGGCGGCGATCGCGTCCGTATCTACGCCGGCGAGCCGCTTTCCGAAGGCGCCGGCCAGGCCGCGATCCTGTACGGGCTGGAGCAGCGGACGAAGCGCCAGGGCGTCCCGCGTCGAAACGAGGTGGAGCGTGGCTCGCATCAACGCCATCCGCACCGCTTCGCGTCCGAGCAGCAGGCCTCCAAGCTCTGCGGGATCGAACTGCTCGAGACGCGCCCACAACGCGTAATAAGGCGCCATCGGCGCCTGCGCTTGCAGGCCGCACAGCCGCTCGATCGCCTCGAGCGCGGACATGCGCTCCCGGCGAAGCAGCATCTGCCTGGCCAGCAGCGCGCGATTCAACGCGCCTTGGTCCAACGTCTGAGCCGCCGCAAAGCCGTTGCTTTTTGAATGGGAGTCTGACGGTCGTTCGTTCATGCGGTTCGTTCCTCCTTGGCGAGGCGGTCGAGCCTCATCGATAAACCAAGAATAACGCATGCTCTCTGACAGCAGTCTGTCAGTAAAGAATGCATGCGACAACCCATTTCGTTCAGCGCTTGTTCCAAGCAGTCTTTGTCGGCATGTCAGAAAGTATAAATTTGGCGGCGATTTGCGGCAGGTAAGCGAGAATGCGGCGGGCCGGAGCTTTTCGGTCGTTATTCGGGTCGAAATAACTGCATTCGTACAGGTATTTTCTTCGGATCAACGACGCGCGATGAAAAAGATGCAAATGTGCAGGTAAATTCAAAGCGCAAGCCGGAAATGGGGCTGGCGAAGAAAAATAAATGCACATTTGCATCTTTTCTGGCTGAAAGGGTCGGGATCGGCGAATATAGATGTATATTTGCAGGCATTGCGGCGAAAGGACGGCGCAGGCGACGATAGCCGGGCCCATTGGAGCGGCTGTCGGAATAGACTTTAATACGGCAGACGGATCTCGACGCGGGTCCCTTGACCCAGCGCGCTCATGTAGCGGATCGTTCCTCTGTGCCCCGCCAAAATCTGCTGGCTGACCATGAGGCCGAGACCGTGTCCGGACGCTTTGTTCGAATAAAACGGTTCGCCCAGATGCTTGAGCTCTTCTTCGGAAATGCCGAAGCCTTCGTCCTCGATGACGATCAAAATGCTGTCGTCCCCCGATGGATCCAAACGCGTTGTCGCCCGGGCCGCAGCAGCCGCATCCGGCTCGCGGGCAGCAGCCACCTCGGCAGACGCATCGCTCCCGCCCATCGCATCGCTCCCGCCCATCGCATCGCTCCCGCCAACCGCACCACTCCCGCCGGCCACCCCGCGTACCTCCGCCCAGATGCCGATGCGCATCGTGCCGCCGTCCGGCATCGCCTCCATGCCGTTTTTGAGCACGTTCAGAAAGACTTGCTTCAACTGGTTAGGCTCGCCGTTCAGCGGCGGCAGCTCGTCGGCTTCGCGCAGCTCGAATTGCACGTTGTTCATGATCGCCTGCGCCTCGAGCAGCGCCACCGTCTCCTTCATGATGGAGCGGATATCGATGATCTGGAAGCGAATCGCCTGCGGCTTGGACAGGACGAGGAACTCGCCGACGATAAAGTTGATCCGATCGAGCTCCGACAGCATCGTTTCGAGATGGGCCGGCGTGATGCCGCCCGACCTCTGCTGGAGCTGCACGAAGCCCCTGAGCGTCGTGAGCGGGTTGCGGATCTCGTGCGCGACGCCCGCGGCGAGCTGGCCGACCATCGACAGCTTCTCGGTGCGTCTGAGCATCTCCTCGGTTGCCTTCCGCTCGGTAATGTTCCGCGAGATCGAGGCGATGCCGACGACCTCGCCATGCTCGTCGCGCACGGGGGACACCGTGATGCTGACGTCGATCTGCGAGCCGTCCTTGCGGTAGCGGATCGTCTCGCAGTCCGCGACCGAGCCGCCCTTGACGACCTTCCGCAGGATGCGGGAGTAATCCTCCTGCAGCTCCTCCGGCACCTCGGGCAGCCGGCGTCCAAGCGCCTCGGCGGCGCTCCAGCCGTACATTTTCTCGAACGCGGCGTTCACCTGCATCAGATTGCCGACGGGATCAGCGACATGGATGGCGTCCGAGCTGTGATGCACGAACGACTCGAGGTACTGCTTGGTGCTCCGCAGCTCCGCCGCCGTATCTCTCAGCCGGTTCGTATAGGTGCTGAGATTGCTCGCCATCGTATTGACGCGTTCGGACAGCCGGCCGAGCTCGTCGTTGCTGGCGACGGGCAGCGGTTCGTCGAAGCTGCCTTCGGCGACCGCATTGACCTTGCGCAGAATCTGCCGAACGGGGCGGATCATCAGTCCCGACAGCCAATAGCTGGTCACGATGGTCGCGGCCAACAGAGCAAGCGCGATGACGCAGCTAAGCAGCAGCTGCCGGTGGAGATCGCCGCTGATCGCCGAACGGTCGAAGCTCACGGTGACGATATAGTCCCGGTCTCCATGGATCGGGATATAGCTTTTGAGCAGCCGCTTGCCGCCGGAATTGCTGTTCGCCGTGACCGTCGTACCCGTTTTGATCGCCGTATTCACATGCTCGACGTCCGTCTCGTCCTTGTAGGCGTACGTGCCGAACACGATGTCCCGGACGTCCAGATTGTAGATGGGCTTGCCTTTCTTAATCTTGATGATCGGCGCTTTTCCGAAAAAGGCGGGATCGATGCCGGTGATCTCGACGAGATCGGAATTGTCGTTCAGCAGCTGTTTGATCAGTTTCTCGGTACCGACCGAGTCCTTGAAGTCGACCAGCACGTCCCCCCGGCTGAAGGGATTGATCATATAATTCGTCTTGCCGTCGTAATAGTCGCCCCACTTCAAGATCAGATCGGGATCCGAGGTGGCGAAATTAAAGGGACCCGACCAGAAGTTCGGCATCGCCCGGCCGAAGCCGACGTTGACGGGCTTGCGGTCGAACAGCTGCTGGAAGGCCCTGTACCAGTAATCCATCGTATTCGAACCGAGATTGATCTCGCTGGGCTTGGAGGACTTCTTAACGACGATGTCGTTTGGCGTCTTTACCCACAGCGAGATTCCTTCCAGCTGCAGTTCTGCGGTCAATTTGACGAGCTGTTCGTTGGTCACGTTGTCGATGTCGGGATCCAGCGAGCTGCGTATCGCGATCGAGGCGGCGAGCAGCTTTTCTTCTTGCGCCTTCTCCAGACGT
This sequence comes from Cohnella sp. GCM10012308, assembly GCF_042649185.1. Lineage (NCBI taxonomy): Bacteria > Bacillati > Bacillota > Bacilli > Caryophanales > Paenibacillaceae > Cohnella > Cohnella sp. GCM10012308. The sequence goes on along the minus strand of NZ_JBHRYU010000033.1, from coordinate 23,032 downwards.
TCGAGCTCGTCTTCGTACGATTTGATGGACTCTCCGATCTGCTTCGAGATAATCTCCATACGGTCGATCGCCGCATTCTGCATGCCCGCCTTGGACCAGAAGTACGTAATCGACAAGTTCAGCATGAGGATCGCCGCGACGAGCAGAGACAGGAATAGCGTTAGTTTAAGCTTTATAGACAAGGCAGAAGGCCTCCTAATGTTGGGGACTGGACGTAGATGTCTGAAACGGTGAAGTTGCTCGGAAGCCGGCCTTTATAAATTCTGTGCGCCCCGCTCATAATCCTGCCATGCGGCGTCAGCTAAATAATGCAAAGAAGGCTTAGCATAAGTTAAAGCGTTTAAACTTTTGTGGTTGATTAGAGCAAGCCCGGTGGGTTAAAATGAGTCTGCGAAAGTTAAAGCGTTTAAACTTTGGAGAGAAGTCGCAGCGCGAAACCGACGGCAGGCTTCTCTTATGAGGAAAAAGGAGCGCGCAAGCGTGAAAATCAGCATCTTCGACGTCGCCAAAAAGTCGGGACTGTCCGTGGTCACTGTTTCCCGCGTCATTAACAACGCGTCGTCCGTCAGGGAAAAAAACAGGGAAAAGGTGCTCCAGGCGATGAAGGAGCTCGGATACCACCCGAGCGCCGCGGCGCGGAGCCTGGCAAGGGGGCGAACGGGCGTCATCGGCCTCACGCTGGCGACGCTGCAGGACTCGTTTTTTGACGCGGTCGTCAAGGAGATCGGCGATCGGTTGGCCGAGCATGGCTACTTTCTGGCGCTGTCGGTCGAGACGGGAGCCGGCGGAGGCGCGGGCCGGCTGCTATTCGAGGAAGACCGCGTGGACGGCGTCATCGTGCTGTCCCCGATGCAGGAGGACGGCTACGAGCTGGAGCTGCTGCAGAAGCGGATTCCCTATATTCTGCTGGACAATCAGCAGCCTTCGCCTTCGGCGCCGTCCGTGGTCGTGAACAACTTCAAGGGCGGGTACGAGGCTGCGCGGCATCTGATCGACCTCGGACATCGCAGGATTGCGCATATTGCCGGACCGCGGGCGTTTTTGAGCAGCCAGGACCGGGAGCGCGGTTTTTTGCAGGCGCTCGCCGAGGCCGGGCTCGCGCCCTGGAGCGTCGAGCCCGGCGAGTTCAACATCGAGTCGGGATACCGGATCGCGGAAGCATGGATCGCGGCAGGGCGTCTGCCGGAAGCGGTATTCGCCGCGGACGACCATATCGCGCTCGGCGTCGTAGACGCCTGCAAGAATGCGGGGCTTCGCGTGCCGCGGGATCTGTCGGTCGTCGGCTTCGACGACCAGGTCCTCGCATCTGCGCTGCGGCCCGCGCTGACGACGGTCCGCCAGCCCGCGGACAAGATCGGCCGCAAAGGCGTGGAGCTGCTCCTCGCGGCGATCGAGGGGCAACAGAGGCGCCATGTCACGGTGCAGATCGATCCGGAGCTGATCGTCAGGGATTCGACGGCACAGGCCGTCAAGGCAGGGAACGAATAGGCGAGAGGGAGAGACGAGAATGAAATATTATCTGGGCGTCGACGGCGGCGGGTCCAAGACCTACGCGCTCGTCGCGGACGAGCAGGGACGCGTCGTCGGCAAGGGCAAGAGCGGCAACGGCAATCATCAGATCGACCGCGAATGCGCGCGGCGGAGTATCCGGGAGGCGACGGAGATGGCGCTCGCCTCCGCGGGAATCGCGCGGGAGCAAGTGGCGTCCGCCTGCTTCGGCTTGGCCGGCGCCGACCGCGAGACGGACTTCAGGATCTTGCGTCCGATGATCGGGGAGCTCGGCTTCGCGAAGCACGAGATTCACTGCGACACCATTATCGCGATGCGCGCAGGTACGAGCCGACCTTACGGCGTCGTGCTCATCTGCGGCAGCGGCACCAACGGCGCGGGTTTGAGTCCCGCCGGAGAGAGCCTCCAGGTCGGCGGGTTCACTTATATGACGGGCGATTTCGGCGGCGGCACGGCGCTGGCCGTAGAGGCCTTCCGTACGGTCATCCGCGCTTGGGACGGACGCGAGGAGGAGACGGCGCTTACGCCGCTCGTGCTGGCGGAGACGGGCTATTCTACCGCCGAGGAGATGTTTCACGATTATCTGGACCGCGATCTGCAGCCGCCGCTAAGCCTTGCGAAGCTGCTCTTCGAGGCGGCCGAGGGCGGAGACGCTGCCGCGCAGGCGATTCTGCGCAAGCAGGGCGAAGAGTCGGGCCTTCAAGCAAGCGCCATTATCCGCAGGCTCGGCATGTCGGACGAGACATTCGACGTCGTCATGGCCGGCAGCATCCTGACGCGGGGCAAGGGAGACTGGGTGCATGCCGGGATCCGGCAGGCCGTAGCTGCCGCGGCGCCCAATGCTACGGTAGTGAAGCTGGCGGTCGAGCCGGTCGTCGGCGCGCTATGGCTCGCGTTCGAGGTGGACGGTCCGCTGCCGGAGACGGCGCGCGAGACGCTGAAGGACGCGGCGGAATTCGAAGCGATCTGATCCAACATACAGGAGGATGATAAGCATGGCGCAAGGACTGAAGGTGGCCGTCATCGGCGGCGGTTCCTCGTATACGCCGGAGATCGTGGAAGGCTTCATCAACCGGTACGACAAGCTCCCGGTCCGGGAGCTGTGGCTCGTCGACATCGAAGCGGGACGGCACAAGCTCGAGATCGTCGGCGCGCTCGCGAAGCGCATGGTCGAGAAATCGGGCCTGCCGATCAGCGTGCACCTGACGCTGAACCGGCGCGAGGCGATCGAAGGCGCGGATTTCGTCTCGACGCAGATGCGCGTCGGCCTGCTCGAAGCCCGCAAGTGGGACGAGCACATTCCGAACCTGCACGGCGTTATCGGCCAGGAGACGACCGGCCCGGGCGGCATGATGAAGGCGCTGCGCACGATCCCCGCGCTGCTCGACATCTGCCGGGACATCGAAGAGCTGGCGCCGGACGCGTGGCTGCTGAATTTCACCAATCCGGCCGGCATGGTAACCGAGGCGATCTGCCGCTATTCCAAGGTGCGCAGCATCGGCTTGTGCAACGCGCCGATCGGTCTCACGAAATGGCTCAGCACCAAATACGACACGACGCCGTCGCGCATTTATACGGAGTTCGTCGGGCTCAACCATCTGCACTGGGTGACGCGCATTGAGATCGAGGGCATCGACCGTCTGCCCGAGCTGCTCGACAAGCGGGAACAATTCAACGGCAAAAACGTGCCCGCATCCGAATGGGACCCCGACTTCCTCCGCTCGCTGGGCGGGTTTCCTTCTTACTACCTCAAGTATTTTTACATGACGGACGTCATGCTCGAGGAGCAGCTTGAATCGCTGAAAAGCGGCGGCACGCGCGCCGAGGTCGTGAAGAAGGTCGAGGACGAGCTGTTCGAGCTGTACAAGGATCCGAACCTGCAGGAGAAGCCCAAGCAGCTGGAACAGCGCGGGGGGGCCTACTATTCGGAAGCGGCGGTTAATCTGATGGAGTCTCTTTACGGCGACAAGCGCGATATCCAGACGCTTAACGTACCGAACGGAGGCACGCTCGATTTTCTTCCGCCGGACGCCTGCATTGAGGTGAACTGCGTAGTGACGGGTCAGGGACCGCTGGCGCTGCCGGTGACCCGGGTGCCCGAGCAAGCCAAAGGACTCATCCATGCCGTCAAAACGTACGAACGTCTGACGATCCGCGCGGCCGTGGAGGGCGACAGAGATGTGGCGCTGCAGGCGATGGCGTCGCATCCGCTCGTGCCGTCCGTCCGCGTGGCAAAGCAGCTGCTTGACGAGATGCTGGAAAAGAACCGTCCGTATTTGCCTGCTTTTTTCTAAAACCGGTGGCGTATGCCTCCTGTCGCAGCCGAGCCTGCGGCGGGAGGTTTTTTTGTTCGCCTATCTGAATTTTTGGCGGCGGTTTGCGGTCAGATCGGCGCGCTTTCGGCGTGTTTGCCGGAGTCTTTCGATGTTTTGCGGACAACGTTTTCGGGCAAAAGCCTGCATTCGTACATGTATTTTCTGCCGACCGACGACGCGTGATGAAATACATGCAAATATGCAGGCAAATTCACAGCAAAGGCTGGAAATCGGGTCGGTGGAGGGGAATGCCTGCACATTTGCATCTTTTTCCCTCAGGGAGGCGGATATCGGCGAAAAAGGATGTATATTTGCAGGCGTTACGGCGAAGGAACGACGCGGGCGACGATCAGGCAGGTGTGTCGAAAAGGCTGTCGGATGCGTTGACGATTGGCATGTCATCGGTACGACTATCTAATGCGTCACGATTGGCAGGTCATCGGTACGACTATCTAGTGCGTCACGATTGGCAGGTCATCGGTGCGACTATCTAGTGCGTCACGATTGGCATGTCATCGGTACGACTATCTAATGCGTCACGGTAGGCAGGCTCATCGGAACGATTGTCTGATGCGTCAACGATAGGCGTCCTCGCCGAATCCAGTTCCGATATCCGCCGCAACCTAATTTTTCTGCCGAATTATGTCGTTTTGTAAACCTAACTAAATCATGAAGTTATTATTTAGCTAGATGATAAAAGCGAAATGGTTATATAAAAAGTAATTCAGCACCTGTTTTGAGTAAAGTAAGCGCTTTATAATGTGAGGCATATTCTGGTTGCGCGAGCTGGAAAAGGATGAACGCATGTTGTTGGCGCTAACAGAATTCGCGTTTTAGGTTACTTTATGGAGGAGGTTTCCGATGAAGGCTTCTAAGAAAATATTGTCGGGCGCATTGTCCACCGCGCTGGCGGCGACCGCCGTGTTAACCGGCGTCGCCGCGCCTGTAACGGCCTGGGCGGCCGAGCCGTCGGCGGCAGTCCATTCGTCCGTCGTTTCGGAATCGCCGGCCGGCATGCCGCTGTCCGACACGCTGCAGCATTGGGCGAAGGACAGCATTGCGAAGTGGGTAGCGAGCGGCGTGCTGAGCGGATATCCCGACCAGTCGTTTCATCCGGACGATCGGATCACGCGCGCAGAATTCGTCACGATCCTGAATCGCGTATTCGGCTTTTATGCCGAATCGAACGAGTCGTTCGCCGATGTCAGGGAGTCGAGCTGGTACGCGGGCGCCCTGTCGGTTGCGCGCGAAGCCGGCTATTACGAGGGCTTCCCGGGGAACCGGGCTCAGGCGGGAGAGGCGATCAGTCGCCAGGATGCCGTGACGCTGCTGGCGCGCGTGTTTTCGCTAGCCGTTTCCGGAAGCGCTTCAACGACGGAGAGCTTTAGCGACGGCGCGCAGATAAAAGCTTATGCGCGGACGGCGGTAGACGCGCTGTCCGGTATTCTGCAAGGCTATCAGGACGGTAGCTTCCGTCCGAATGACAGTATTACGCGCGCAGAGGTCGTGACGCTGATCGATAAGCTCGTCGCGGGCTACTATGCTTCCGCAGGCGCCGTCGAAGGCGGAGAGATCGCGGGCAACGTCGTCGTCAATCATGACGGCGCGACGCTTAAGGGCGCGGTCGTAAACGGCAATCTGTACTTAACTGCCGGCATCGGCGACGGCGAAGTAAAGCTCGACGGCGTCACGGTCAAAGGCAAGACCTTCATCGCGGGCGGCGGCCCGAACACCATCATCTTGAACGATACAACCTTGGGAGAAGTCGTGGTCGACCGCAAGGAAGGCGAGGTCCGCGTACAAGCGACCGGCAAGACCAAGATCGCGCAGATCACCGTAGCGCGCAAATCGAAGCTGGAGCTGGGGCAGGACGCGCGGATCGAAGCCGCGACCTTCAACGGTCCGGTCGGACTTGAGCTGGCATCGGGTGCATCGATAAACCGCCTGCAGGTGAATGCGGGTGCCGGCGGTACGACGATAGCCGGGGGAGGCGCCATCGGAACCGCCGTTATCGATACGACTGGCGTTACGGTAGGCGGAAAAGCGGTCGAAGCCGGCACGTTCGGCATCGCGAACGGCGCAGCTGCCCCGTCCGGGACCTCGACGCCTGCGAATCCGACCGTTACGACGCCGGTAAACCCTGCGGTCGCCGTAAACCTTGTCGATTCGGACGCTTCCGCCGCGACCAAGTCCCTGTTCGTCTATCTGAACGAGATTCGCGGTACCGGCATTTTGTTCGGCCAGCAGCATGCGACGACGGAGGGCTTGTCCATCGGCAAGCGTGACGGCACGGAATCCGACGCTTACAACGCGGTCGGGGAATACCCCGCGCTGTTCGGTTGGGACACGCTGACGCTGGAAGGGAAAGAAAAGCCGGGCGTCAACGGCGACTTCGCGCAGAGCCGCGACAATCTGATAGACGTGATGCGCAAAGCTTATAACGTTGGCGGCGTGCTGACGCTCAGCTCGCATCTGCCGAACTTCGTGACGGGCGGAGACTTTTACGACCTGAAGGGCAACGTGGTCTCGCACATTCTTCCGGGCGGAGACAAGCATGCCGCGTACAACGCGTTTCTCGACAACATCGCGGACTTCGCGAACCGTTTGAAGGACGACAACGGCAACCCGATCCCGGTTATCTACCGTCCCTTCCACGAGCAGAGCGGTAGCTGGTTCTGGTGGGGCGCGGCGTTCACGACGAAGGACGAATACCGGGAGATCTACCGCTATACCGTCGAATACCTGCGGGATATCAAGGGCGTGAGCAACTTCCTGTACGCTTACTCCCCGGGAGGCGGCTTCGGCACGAGCGAGGAGCGGTACATGGAGACGTATCCGGGCGACGACTACGTCGACATCCTCGGGTTCGACAGCTACTACAACGGGGAAGGCCAGAGCTGGTTCGACGGCGTCACGACGGAAGCCGCGCTCGTCTCCCGCGTAGCGGACAGCCATCGGAAGGTCGCCGCGCTCACCGAGTTCGGCTACCAGCAGATGAAAGCCGACGGCAACGCGACGCCCGACTTCTACACGAAGCTGTCCGCAGCGCTGCAGTCCGATCCGGACGCCAGGAAAATGGCGTACATGCTTACGTGGGCGAACTTCGGACCGACCGCCTACGTGCCGTACCCGACAGGCGAGGGACAGCCTGCGCATCAGATGCTGCCCGACTTCGTCAAGTATTTCGAGGAATCGTACACGCTGTTCAACAAAGAAGTATCTCACGCTTACGACCGCAGCGTGGCGACGGTGCGCGAGCAGCCGTTCATGCACGTCGCTTCCCCGACGGATCAGAGCACGGTCAAGACGACTACGACGCAGATCCGCGCGCGTATTCTGAACGAGACCCCGGCCCGCGTCGTCTATACGACGGACGCGGACGGCGCCGAGCATGCGCTGACGCTCGATCCGGCGACCGGCTTCTACACCGCAGACTGGTCTCCGGGGGCAAGCCTGAACGGCAAATCGGCGACCGTCGCCGTCAAGGCGTACGACGCGGAAGGCAAGGTGCTGCAGGAGCAGGCGAACACGGTATTCGTCAAAATTCCCGAGGTGCTGATCGGCGCGTATACGTTCGACGATGGCATCGAAGGCGTCCAGAGCAACGGGGGTTGGCAGGCTGATATAGAGAGCCTCTCGCATGCGATCCTGGGTGGCGACGGCAAGCTGAAGCTAAGCGTCACGGGCACGACGGCCGCGGACTCCTGGCAGGAGCTCAAGCTGGAGCTTAAAAACGCCAAGGCCATAGCGGGCACAGACACGCTCTCCGGCGTGAAACGCATTAAATACGAGGCGTGGGTGCCGGTCGCGGCGGGCGCCAAGAGCGGCGCGGCTACGCTGCGGAGCGTCGTCCAGCTGCCGCCGGATTGGGACAACAAGTACGGCATGGATACGACGCAGGTGTCCTTCGACAACATGGAGAAGGTCGAGATCGACGGGGAGCCGTACGTCCACTATGCGGCCGCGATCGATCTGACGGATGATGACGCGCTCGCCGCGGCGAACGGTCTGGCGCTGTCGCTCGTCGGCAGCGGATTGGACAACGGCGGCGCCGCATATCCGGTCTATATCGACAACATCCGCCTGTACAGCACTTACCAGGATGCGGCCGCAGATCCGGCATCGGTCGACGACTTCGAGGGCTATCTCGGCAGCAATGAAGCGCTCGGCGCGAAGTTCGTCCATGCAGGCGGCGACGATACGGCTTCGGCCCTCGACGCCGGCAACAAGCACGGCGGCAGCTACGGGTTGAAGTATACCTACACGCTGGCGGGCAGCGGCTATGCAGGCATCACCAAGGCGCTCGGAGGCGTGGATTGGTCCGGTTACAACGCGCTGCAGTTCTGGTATAAGCCGGACGGCAAGGGGCAGAAGCTCGTCATGCAGATCAACGCGGACGGAAAGACCTATGAATACTATCCGGATACGGCGACGGAAGAAGCGCAGCTCGTGTCCGCTCCATTCAGCGAATTCAAGCCGGCTAACGGCGCGACGGGCACGCTCACGAAGCTCAACCTGTCCAGGGTGAACGCTTTCTCCATCTACACGAATGCGAAGCCGGACGGAACCAGGCTGACGTCTTCCATGTACTTCGACGACATCCGCGCGGTCAGCGACGACGCGGCCGGCACGGTGCCGAACGGCAGCGCGGGCGGCGGGCTGCCGACGGGCACGCTGTACGGCTTCGACGGCGATACGCAGGGCTGGGCGCTGAACGACAGCCAGAATACGCTGGGCGCAGCCAACGTTAGGCAGGCGTCGGACGGCGAGCTGAAGGTGCTGGCGACGGATTTTGACGCGATCGGCACGGGGAGCCCTCCGCAGTTCGAGCTTGGCGCGATCTCGGACAAGGACCTGAGCAACGGTTCCTCGATCAAGCTTAAGGTGCGGCTTGCCGCGGGTACGGCCAAGGCCAAGCTGTTCATCAAGCACGGCGGCGCATGGACCTGGGTGAACGCCGACGAAACGACGCTGAACGCGGAATATCAAACGTTGACGCTGAACCTGAATGCCGGGGGCATCGACAAAACGGCGATCAAAACGATCGGCCTGCAAGTCTATTCGCCGGAGGGCACGGGGAAGATGACGCTGTACGTAGACGAAGTCGTGCTGGAATAGCGCTTCATAGCGTGGCGGTCAAGCCGCGAATTCTTATTCGAACTAAAAAGACGGCGCCCCCGAACCGCCAAGCGGCCGGGTGCGCCGTCTTCGTCGCGCGCTGCGACGGGAGACGAACAAGAAGGTTGATGGGCCGGAGCCTGCTCGGGGCAGGGCGGCTTTGCGGGCTTGCTGTGTCTAGGGTTCGTCTACCCGCGGATCGTACCGCCGTGATCGAAGCGCAGTCGGCAGCAGCGCCCGGGTTCGGCCCCGGGGAACGACGCGTCCAATGACTCATGGCTTAATCTGTAATTAAACGCGTGCGAGCGCCGTCAAACGACAAATTGCGATTTCGATCAAAAAAGGGACTTTTATCCATGACCCCCGACTCAGCGAGGCGTCTCGCTCATGGCGACCGAGACTAAACGATCCTCGGCGTCGCTGAACCGGACGGTCACGAACACGCCGAACTCCCGGTCGGCCTGGCGGAGCCAAAGCTTGAATTTTTCCTCGCTGAGGCCGTTTTCGAGCTGCGTTCTGCCGATGTGCGAATAATCGACGAGAGACGCCTTCGGATATTTGTCTTTGGTCTCCGCGATCGCGATCAGACTCCATTTGTGGTAAGAAGTGTCCGCGGCATCGGCACTTCCGGCGCGCAACGCCAAGCCCGTCCAGGCGGCGACTGCCAGCAAAGCGAGCAGGAAGCTCAGGCGGATTGTGCCCGTTACCTTCTTGGTATAGCGCTGATTCATCGTGGTTGCGACCTCCTTGATCATCGGTTGCCGACCGTACCATTATGCCCCAATCGAAGCGGATGATGCCCAGCGGACCGCGCGAATCTTAATGAATAAAAGATTGACATGGTTTAGTCGGACAAGCATAATACTGGTAAATAGTATGCACGGGGAAGCGCCCCGTCAGAGCCGCGCACGGGTCCGTGTCGCTTTGACGGGGCGCTTTTTTTCCGTAAAGGGAGCAGTGTGATGACTGACCTGAATAAGAAAGACAAGGATGACAAGAAAGCGAAGGGAGACACGAAAGCCAAGGAAAGTGAGGTCCGCGAGCAGATCGTGACCTACGAGATCTATGCGGACATGCCGGACGACGGCAATCGCTACGAGATCTTCGACGGCAAACTTGAGCTGATGTCCGGACCGAATATTTTTCATCAGGCCATCAGCGGCAAGCTGCATCTGCTCTTACAAAGCTGTACCTCGGATTACATCGTGCTGTATTCGCCGCTGGATGTCATCCTCAGCAAGACCAACGTCATGCAGCCGGATCTCGTGCTCGTCAGCAAGGACCGCTGGGACATCGTCAGCAAGCGCGGCGTGGAAGGAGCGCCGGATCTGGCCGTCGAGATCCTGGCGCCCGGCTCGCGCAAGCGGGATCGGGTGCGCAAGCACGCGGTTTACGAGAAGCACGGCGTATCCGAGTGCTGGATCGTCGACCCGACCGCCCGGACGCTGGAGCAGTTTTTGCTCGTCGACGGCCGCTACCGGGTAGGCGAGCTTTTCGAGGAGCAAGACCGGGTCGTCTCGGAGCGGTTCCCCTGCGTCTCCTTTGCGGTGGACGAGCTGTTCAAGGGCGACGTACTGGAGCGGCTGGCATCGCTGAACTGACCGAAGCTGACCGAAGCTGATCGAGGCTGGCCCGCCGCACCGTATTTAGCGGTCACTTCACGCGGAAGCCTGCATACGTCGACGGGGCGAGCCGGATCTCGTACAGCACGGCGCCGTCCTTCGCGTCCGTGGACAGAAGCTCCGGATGCGCGGCTGCGGTCAGTCCGGCGATGGAGCGGCCTTCCGGCAGCCGGATCCGCCACTTCTGCGGCCGCGCCGCGAAGTTTTCGAGCACGAATACGCCGTTGTCGTAAGCGAACTGGCCGGCATCCGCCGGGCCGAGCAGCTCGTACGGCAGTCCGAGCCGTGCCGCGAACAGGCTCCGCAGCTGCGTGACGACCGGCTCCGGCAGCTTCCAGAGGTCGGGGGCGTGATCGGGCACGATGAGCGTATGGATTTTACCCTTGCCGTAATTGTCGTACATCAGGATCGGAATGTTATTGTGCCCGCTGAGCGCCACGATCTCCTGCCAGGTCCCGTTCGTGCTGTATTCGAAGACGGGAAAGGACAGCGGCTCCGCGGACAGCGCAAAATCGTCGAAGGTGCAGCTGTAGGTATGCTGCGCGAATTGCTGAACGGACAGACGCTTACCGGTCGGACGGAGCGTCGTGAAGTCCTCCGCGCCTCGGCCGGACATTCGCTCGACGAACCCGGAGGTCATGACGATCTCGCCGCCCCCCTGCAGGTACCGCTTCATTTTAACGGCGATGTCTTCGTCCGCGGCTGCGCCGGCCGTGATGAGCAACGGCCCCTCTCCCTTCTCGGGAAAGTGAGGCGTCAGCTCGAACGGGATGCCGAGCATGCCGAGATAGTCGTACAGATGATCCTCGCCGCGCGCGCGATGCGGCACGTATACGGTCGCGCCGACCGGCGAGCCGAGCTCGCCCGCCAGCCGATCCAGCTTGTCCAGCTGGAAGCCGAGCGCCGGGACGTAGTGACTGTCCCGCAGCAGCGAATAGCAGAACAGCGTGAGCTCCTTCGCCTTGCCGAAGGCGGTCAGGTAGGCTTGCTCCAGATAGTAGTCGACGTACGTGCAGTCGAGGCTGTCGAACCAGCCGCCCCCGTTGCGGCCCGGCGCCAGATTGTCCATCCAGCGCAGCAGCGAATATGAGGCGTAGCGCGGGATGTGCTGCTGGCTGATCGCGGGATCGCGCGTCTCGGTGCCGGTATAGACGCCGTCGAACAGCGTGGGCTGCGTCTGCGTGTTATAGCCCGAGGCGTGATAGGATTCGTTCCAGTTCGGATATTTGATGATCATCTTCGATTTGGGATTCACCTCGCGGGCCGCCTCCATGATGAGCCGTTCCGACACCTCGGTCATGAGCTCGAGCCGGAACGCCTCCCACGACCGATCCCCTTTGCGCGCGAGACAGTCGTCGCAGCCGCAATTCGTGAAGAAAAAGTCGTCGAAGATGACTTCGTCGAATACGGCCGCCGCGTTCGCGACGGCTTCCTTGAATCTGGCTCTGGAAGCTTCGTCGGTGTAGCAGATGCCGCCGAACAGCCGCCGGTAGCCCGGACGGTACGCCTCGCCGAGCGTCGGCGTGATGCCGCCCGCGGTCGCGATGCCGCGCGTCTCGAACAGCGACTTCAGCTCAGTCAGCCGCTCGCGGCTCAGGCTGACGTCTCCCCGGTGATTTTCGATATACACTTTGGACAATCGCAGATGACGCTGGAAAAAATCCAGGTCGGCGGCAATTTCTTCGAGCGGTCTGTCAAGACAACCGGCCGTACAGTAGATGGCCAGCTTGAAGGCATCGTAGGATGGGGCTGGGTTTGTCATGGGCGAGGTCTCCTGTTCCTTGTAGCCGTATTTATGACTGATTATAGGCGGGGGGAACGACGGAAAGTTATGCAGGCACAACTAAAACTATTAAAAATGAAACCTGCGGCAAATCGAGGAAAGGTAAGCACGATTTCGGCGCGACAGGCTCTGTTCAGAATGTCTGGCGAGTCGAAAAACAGCATCTGTACATGTATTTTCTGCCGACCGACGACACTTGATGAAATACCTGCAAATGTGCAGGTAAATGCCAAGTTTAAGCGGGAAATTCAGCTGGTGGAGTAAAATAACTGCGCTTTTGCATCTATCCTGCCTAAAAGAGCCGACATCGGCGGAAATAGATGTATATTTGCAGGCGTTTAGGCGAAAGAACGACGTGGGCAACGATCGGCCAACCTATTGAAGGTGCTGTCTGATGAGCCAACGGAACGGCTGTCGGATGAGCCGTCGCCAGTCGTTCCGCACAATCGAGTCTCGGTTATCCATCAACTTAAAACGAGACCGTCAGGACGATCTTCGATCTCCCCTGACGGTTATTTTGCCGTCCGCGGATGCTGCGGCGGCTTGCGGGAGGATAGCCGGATTGCATAGACTAATCAATAGCGAGGTTGGCCAACAAATCTCCTTAACAAGGCCGACCTGAATAGAGCGCCGCCGGCTGGCGGAAAGGAGCGTCCGCATGTCCGTCCTGCAGTTCGATTCTCCGCCGCTGCCAGGCTACATCCGCAGCGGCTATAGCCTGGCCGGACCCGGCCGCAAGCATCCGGAGCGCATCGCGATCGGGGAATTCGACCTGCTGGTGGTCAGGCAAGGCTGCCTGTATGTCGGCGAAGAGGAGCGTCGTTACGCAGTGTCGGAAGGTCATGCGCTCATCCTGCGGCCCGATCTTCATCATTATCCCACGGAGGGTACGAGGGAGCAGACGGCTTCGTATTGGCTGCATTTCGATACGGAAGGCTCGTGGCGGGCGCTCGGCGAGAACGTAAACGAAGGCGAGGACGTAAACGAAGGCGAGGTTGGAGGCGAGGATCAAGGCGAGAATGAGGGCGAGGATCAAGGCGAGAATAAAGGCGCGAATCCAGCAGAAGCGCGCCAGGCCAAGCCCCGCATCCAGCCGTTCGCGATCCGGCTGCCGCAGTTCACGCGGCTTGCCGAGCCCGGCCGGATGTACGAGCTGCTGGACCGGTTGACCCGGCTGGAGTCCAATTCGCACCTGGACGACGTGCGCTGGCGGCAGCAGCGGCTGTTCCAGGAGGTGCTGCCGCTGCTCGCGGACTCGCTAGCCGCACGGGGTCCGAAGCCGGGCGAAGAGGTGGCGGACCGCGCCGCGTCCTATTTGCGCCTGCACTACGCAGAGCCGCTGACGGCCGCGCGTTTGGGCGAGGCGCTGCGGTTTCACCCCGTATACGTCGCCCGCTGCATGCGCCGGCGGTTCGGCTGCGCGCCGATGGAATATCTGCTGCGTTATCGGCTCGAGCAGGCCAAGCGGCTGCTGCTGCAAACGGACCTGCCCATTCTGCAGATCGCGAGAGAGACGGGCTTTCAGCAGGCCGCCTACTTCACGTCCTGCTTCCGCGCCAGGGAAGGTCTGACGCCGCGGGCGTACCGGCATGTATTCCATGGGCGCCGCTAGCCGGAATCTTTTTGGCAACTCGTCTACTTCGCTACCGCAAACCGCAGCACCGTCCGCAGCTTCTCCGGCGCCGTCCTGCGCGGATCGGACAGATAAATCTCGCGATGCAGCTTCGACGCGCGCCGGTAGCCCGACTCCGCGCAAAACGCCTCCATCCTCGCGAAGCTGGCCGGTTCGTCCTCGAAGCTGCCGGTATGCATCATTTGACAGCTCAAGCCGTCCGCGATCGTGATGAATTTCAGCCGATCGAGTGGCGCGTTCGGCTTCTTGGCCGCCGTCTTTTCCGCAAAATACCGGAACCCGTCCGCCGTGAGGAAATCGGGCTGGCGAATCATGATCGTGTACTTTAGATTGCGTTTGTCCGTGGACGGCTTCGTCAAGTCGACGAGCCCCCATACGCCCTCGAGCGGATAGACCGTATAATCGTAGTATCCGGCAGGCGCATCGTTTCCTTTATAGGACATTTTGACGGCATAGCTTAGCGCGTACAGCGCCTCCGTTTCCAGCGCGAACGCGGGACGGTTGGGATCGCCCTCGCCTTCGATCGCGACGAAGGACATGGCGGGCACGTCGAGAATAGCGGGCTCCCCTTTGGGGAGATAGAGCGCTTTGTCGTGTTTTTTGTAGTCGATTTTGACGGTCATGAGCGGTCCTCCTCTGTTTTAGTAACGTTATAATACAGCGTCTTCAGTGACAACTGATTGTCAGCGGCGGGTTTGACATTTGCGGGGCTGGACAATTGCGAGCCGCGATCGGTACACTTGGCTTAGAGCGGCTATGCCGGAACCAGATTCGATAAAGCAGGGAGACCGTATCCAATGAGATTTTCGATACAATACCTGTCCTTCTTCGTCATTCAGTCGGAGAGCGACAAGGAGACGGACACGAATAAGCGATACAAGCATTATCAAACGCTGGATCACTACGACTACGAGGACAGCGAAGTCAAGTCGTTTCTCGACGAAGAGTTCGCGCGGATCGCCAAGCGCAAGGCCGACATCAACCCGGATACCGCCGCGGCGCCGACCAAGATCGGCCGCTTCATTATGGAGCCGGGGCAGGAGCCCGAGAGCAATCCGAATTATAACCTGTTCCAGCGGCTGCGCGTGGCCACGACCAAGGAGCAGTTCCATTATGCGTGCGACGACGTGCTGCGGAGCTATATGGACACGAGCGCGGTGCGCGGAGGCGCGTTTATCGTGGCGGCGGCCAAGGTGAACGAGCTGTTCGACGAGCCGTTCGTATTCGTGCTGAAGTGCGACTTCGAGTCCAAGATCGCCCGCATCTCCGACGAGCGCAGCTTGATCTCCAAGGTCGACATGGCCATCAGCGCGCGCAACATCAAGTCGATTCAGTATCCCCACATGCCGGAGGAAGGAATGCTCGAGCCTTACGAGCTGAAGATTCATCAGGCATCGCATGCGCGTTACTTCGAGGACTTTTTGAAGTACGTTTCGTACGAGAAGTCGAAGCCGGAGATCGTGAACGATCAGGTCCTGGGCCTTGTGCAGGAATATATGGAGCGCAAATGGTCGGGAGACGGCACGGAGGGCGAGACGGGCTATGCGGCGGACGGGGGCGCGGGAGCGATGGGCGGCCCGGGCGCCTTGCAGGACGGCGGAATGGCCGACGCGTACGGGGCCGGCGGCGAAGCTGCCGGCGGTTATGGCGAGTACGAGGCGATCCGGCAGCGCGACCCGTCGGCGGATACGGGCTTTGGCGCGCCGGGCTACGGCGCGTCGGGTTACGACGAAGCCGGCTCGGGCGGCGCATACGGCGGCCAGGGTGACGGTGGCTATGGCGGCGGCCAGGGCGGTGGCGGCTATGGCGGCGGAGGCGGAGGTATATCGCGGGCTGCGCGCGGCAACGGCAGCTGGGCGCAGGAGGCGCGCGAGTTCGAGATGTGGGCGGCCGGCGACAAGCGGCAGCTGCAGGAGAAGTGGACGCACGAAGACGTCATGGGCGCGACCGCCCATATCGTGGAGTATCAGCCGGACCTGGAGCTGAAGTTCAAAGCCGACGATATATCCGTACGGGCCAAGATGACCGATTACGGCGATTCTATCCATATCGCCCGCATGAACGGCAAGTACGTGCTGCTGATCGAAGCCGACGGCCTGCACTTTGACAAGGGCATGTCCCCGATCGAGCTGCTGCACCCCGAGGACATCGAGCAAGTGCTGGCCCGCATGCGCGGCCGCCCGCGCCCGGGACACTAAGACGTTAACTTTCGGCAATGGTTGAAGCGTGCTGCCGGGCTTACGATACATGTGAGAAACGAGGGTGGCGCTAAATTGGGCCTCTCTCGAGGCGGGAGTAGCAAGGGCGGCCGAGATTGCTACTTGGGCTGCGAGAGCGAGCGTGGATGCGAGGTAGATAGCGGCAATTATTGCCGCTATGGGTCTGCGAGAGTGCGGGTGCGAGATGGATAGCGGCAATTATTGCCGCTATGGGTCTGCGAGAGTGTGGATGCGAGATAGGTAGCGGCAATTTTTGCCGCTATGGGTCTGCGAGAGTGTGGATGCGAGGTAGATAGCGGCAGTTTTTGCCGCTATGGTTTCGCGTGAGTAAGGGTGCGAGATGGATAGCGGCAGTTTTTGCCGCTATGGGTCTGCGAGAGTGTGGATGCGAGGTAGATAGCGGCAATTATTGCCGCTATGGGTCTGCGAGAGTGCGGGTACACGGTAGATAGGCGACATGAAGTTACTTTATTGCTAAGTCGAGGTATGTTTGTGAACATAGCGGATATCGCGCTGTTTAAAGGGCTGTCCAATGTGGACCTGGCCAAGGTGCTTGGGCGACTGGAGAGGCGTACGCTGCGGGCGGACGAGACGCTGTTTCGGGCGGGCGACCCGGGGGATGGCATGTACGTCGTGTTGCGCGGCCAGATCGCGTTATACGTGGAGACGGAGGAAGGCGCGCGGCGGGCGCTGACGGTGCTGCACGAGGGTGATATGCTTGGCGAGATGGCGCTTCTGACCGGAGAGCCGCGCAGCGCGACCGCCGTCGCGGCAGCCGAGACGGAGCTTTTCGAGCTCGGCGAAGAGACATTTCGGCAGCTGATCGAGGAGCACGCCGTTCTCTCCGCCTACTTTATTCGTTTGCTGTCCGGCAGGCTGACGCAGACGAACGCGCGGCTGACGGAGACGCGCGAGGCGGAAACTGCAAGGGTCCGTCAGCAGGCGTCGCAGTGGCCGGCCGAGGTTGCGAACGCGATGTTTGCGGCTGCGGCGCTGTCGTTTGCGGACAAGCCGCTGCTGGAGCAGTTGTCCGGACTGGGCTCCTTCGACGCCGCGCTGGCAGCGGATGCGGACCTTCGCGCCATGATCCGTCAGGATCCGGATCGCGCCGCACGCATCGCCGTTATGCCGGCCGTGCGAGCCGTGCTGAAGGAGATGTACGTCGAGCGGCATGGGCATGGCGCCCGTGCACAATTGACGCATGACGCCGCGCAATATTATGCGGCTACAGGAGACCCGGCGGCTGCGGCAGCGTTGCTGGCAGACGGCGGAGCTTGGGCGGAGTTGCTCGCGCTGCTGGAGGCCGCGCCCGCTCTACGCGCCGCCGGCGCATCGCCGAGCGCCGCCGAGGCCGCAGCGGCGCTGGAGGCCGCGACCCGGCAGCCGCTCAGCCGCGGCGCGGCCGGCGCAATCGCGCAGCGGACTTCCGCAACGGCCCCTGCGCCTCGGCAGGATTTGCCGCTCGCGGACCTGCTGGCGCGCTGCCCCGACGAGCTGTTGTTCGACCATCCGGGCTTGTTCGCCGCCTATCTGGAAGATTGCCTCGCACGCGGCCGCGAAGAGGGGTACGTCCGGTTCGAGACGGCGCTCGAGACGGCGTCCGAACGCTTTGAGCCCGTGCAGACCGCTGCCCTGTACGCATGGGGAGCCGAATGGTGCAGGCAGGCGGGCCGTTCGCACAAAGCGCTGGAATACATGCGGCTCGCCGAGTCGCTTCCCGGCACCGAGCCGGATAGCACTGAGCAAGGCTTGCGCCTGGCCAGAGAGAAGCTGCGGGACGAGCGAAACAAGCGGCTCGTCGAGCAGGCCGGCGCGCTCTTGGGCGGCGGACGTCTCGCTTGGCTTGCCGGCATCGTGCTGGCGCTGTCCGGTTTGCTTTATTTCCACTTCGCCGATCCGTTCGCCGGGCTGACCCGGCAGGGGATGGACTTCATCGGCATCGGCATCGCCGCTGTCGTCATGTGGATCGTGCGCGTCGTGCCGGACTACCTCGTGGCGCTGTTCATGGCGATGCTGTGGGTCGCGGGCGGCGTTGTCGAGCCGTCGGTGGCGCTGTCCGGCTTTGCCTCGCCAAGCTGGCTCTACATGCTGTTCATTTTGGCCCTGGGCGCGGCGATTACGAAGTCCGGCCTGCTGTATCGCTTTTCCCTGCTCGCGCTGAAGCTGTTTCCCGCCAGCTACCGCGGGCAGTTCTGGGGGATTATCGCGAGCGGCGCGCTGCTGAATCCGCTGATCCCCTCTTCCTCGGCGAAGGTCGGACTAGGCGTGCCGATCGCCCGCACGCTGTCCGAAGCGATGGGCTTCGCCGACCGCTCGCGCGGGATGGCGGGGCTGTCGCTCACCGCGATGGTGTTCTACGGCTTCACGGCGCCGTTCGTGCTGACGGGCTCTTACACCAACGTTATGGCGCTGGGCATGGCCGGCGGGACAAAGGGCGTGAGCTGGTTCCAATGGCTGATCTACGCCTTGCCGGCCTTCCTCGTCTTCGGCGGAGCGATGGCGGGCTACATGGCCTGGACCTTTCGCCGGCGGGAGCCCGGACGCCCGATCCGCCGGGAGGTGCTCGACGATCAGCTGAAGCTGATCGGACGGTGGACCCGAAGCGAGCGCGTGACGGCCGCGGCTGCGCTCGGGTCGATCGCGCTGCTGGTTCTGCAGCCGCTGCACGGACTGGACTACGCCTGGGTCATGCTGCTCGGCTTCGCGGCGCTGGTCGTGTTCGGCGTGCTGGACGGACAGGCGCTCAAGACGGGCATCGATTGGCCGTTTCTGCTGTTTATCGGCGTCGCCTTCAGCTTTGCCGAAGTTGCCGAGCGGGTTGGGGTCGTGGATGCGATGTCGGACGTACTGGGCGCGCGTATGGCTTCCTTCTCAGGCTCGCCGACGCTGTTTCTCGTCTCGGTCGTGCTGCTGTCGTTTCTCGTGACGCTGATCGTCCGGGACGACGCGGCCGTCATTTTGCTCGTCGTGTCGACCGCGGGCCTGGCGGCGCACGCTGGCATCCACCCTTGGGTGCTCGTTTTCGTCATCTTGCTATCGACCGATCCGTTCTTTTTTGCCTACCAGTCCCCGACCTATCTGACCGGCTACTATAGCGCGGAAGGGCGATCGTTCACGCATCGCCAGGGTCAGTTGACCGCGCTCGGCTACGGCCTCGCCGTGCTGCTGCTGACCGTCGCCTGCGTGCCCTACTGGAAATGGCTCGGGCTGATCGGCCACGCGGGATGACGGCGTGCGCGGCGTCGATCGTTTTTTCCGGCACCGTTCCTGAACTTGGTCATAGGACGGCCCCGCCTGGCGGCGTTATAATAGATTCATAGATAATGGACGGACGATAAAGGGGCTGACGGGCATGGGCGACAGAGAGGCCGGTATAGCGCCGGCGCGCCGCGCCTACAGTTTGCAGACGGGCAAAGGACGCCTGGGACGCGCCTTCGCCGGGGACCAAGGGCCGTGGCGCGGCGCAATCGCGGGGCTGTGGATCGCGGGGGGCGCCGCAGCGGGCACGGGCATACTGGGCGCGCCGACGGGCTTCGGAACGCCGATCGATCTTATATCGGCAATATCCGCGCATACGGGAGCCTTCGCTTTATTCTCATTGCTCATCGCATGGGCCCTGACGTTCGTGCCGCGGCTGTCCGGTCCGTTCGCGACCGCAGGCGGCCTGCTGTACACGAGCGTGCTTGCCTTTTTTTTGCTGTTTTTCAGCGATATGGGCGTCATCCTGTCGCTTCTATTGGCATGCGCCTATACGCTCGCCGCCGCCGGGACGGGCTGGCTGCTTGCCGCAGCGTTCGCGCGGGAGACCGGCAAGCGCCGGCGGATCGCTTCTATTCTTGCGCTGGCGCTGGTCGGCGGCGCGGCTGCCTGGTCGGCGGATCCTTCCCTTCTGCGGCCGGATTGGCCGGGTCGCTTCTCGATGGACGATGCCGATTCCGCGGCCGACGCGGGCGAAGGGAGCGCAGGGGACGCCGATGGCGCCGAGAGCGCCTTTCTTCCGCTAACGACGGGCGATCCGTCGCTGCCAGGCAGCTACGCTTACGATGTCTTCACCTACGGGAGCGGAACCGATCGTCGCCCCGAGTTCGGCAAGAACGCGCGGATGGTCTCGAAGCAGGCGGACGCGTCCGCCTATTTGAAGGACTGGCCGCTTCTTCGCAAATGGTACTGGGGGTTCGGACCGAAGACGCTTCCGTTAAACGGGCGCGTGTGGATGCCGAGCGGCGAAGGCGTCTTTCCGCTGGTGCTCATCGTACACGGCAATCACGCGATGGAGGATTACTCGGACGGGGGCTACGCCTATCTGGGCGAGCAGCTCGCCAGCCGCGGCTACATCGCCGTATCGGTCGACGAGAACTTTCTGAACTATTCCGTCTGGTCGGGCATTCCCGATCAGGATATGAAGCTGAGGGCCTGGATGCTGCTACGGCACATCGGCCAGCTGCGGGACTTTAACGAAGATGCGGCTTCTCCGCTCTACGGCAAGGTGAATTTGCAAAAGATATCGCTCGTCGGGCACTCGAGAGGCGGACAAGCGGTCGCGATGGCGGCGGATCGGGACGAATGGTTCGAGCGCGATGCGTCCTTGCCCGCGGCGGCGGACTATCGGATCGTATCCGTGGCCGCGATCGCGCCGACCGACACCGTCGTGGACGGCAAGCAGGCACGGCTTCGCGGCGTCTCTTACCTGACGCTGCAGGGCGCGTCCGACGCCGATATCAACGATTTTTTCGGCGACCGGCAGTATTCGCGCACGACGTTTCCGGCCGGCGGGGCCGGACAAGCCGGTACGGCGTTCAAAGCGTCCCTCTACATAGAGGGCGCCAACCACGGGCAATTTAACGAGAGCTGGGGCCAGCGCGACAGCTCGCTGCCGGCGGGACTTTTTCTACGCAAGCCTGCGCTCCCGGGAGAGGCGCAGCGGACGATCGCCAAGGGCTACCTGACCGCCTTTATGGAAGCGACGCTCGGCGGAGACGACGCCTACATGCCGCTATTCGAAGATTATCGCTCGGCGAGCGCCTATCTTCCGGCTACGCGTTACGTCAGTCGGTACGAGAGCGATGCCTTTATGGCGTTAGCCCGGTTTGACGACCGGGATGCCGTCCCGGCGATTCCCGGCGCAGGCATATCGGGAATGTCGGCGGGCGTGACCGCAGAAGTCGCCGAAGCGCTGGACAGGCAGAGGAACGGCAAGGGAACGCACGGGCTCTCGTTGCAGTGGGCAACCGACGGGGGCAAATTCACGATGACGTGGGGAAAAGCCTTTGCCACCGGCGCTCCTACAAACGGCAAAGCTGCGCTCGCCTTTGCGATGGCCGATCTGTCCCGCGACCTCAAGGGTCAGAGCGGAACGATTAACGCAGCGGCGATCAGAGTCGGCCTTACGGACGCGAACGGAACCTACGTCGAGGTGCCGCTCTCGGATTTCGCATCGCCGCAGCCGCTTTTCCGCGCCTCGATTACCCGTCTGGGTTCGCTGGAGTCTCTTGTTGACGACGGAAAGTACCGGGAGCCGTACGAGCCGGTATTCCAAACCTATCGATTGCCGCTTGGCGCATGGACGGAGGCGAATCCGTCATTCGAGCCGGGTACCCTCAGCGGGATCTCGTTCGTGCTGAGCGGCGGTCCGGCAAAAGTCATGCTGGACGATATCGGAATCAGCCCCTTTTGACGCCCGATGCGAACTGTAATTCGCATGTTGACAGTTGGCGGGGGACGGCCGTATACTGTGTTTGAAAGAGCACAGTTGGACGCTGTCCCGATACCGGTTAAGCCGGCTCGCGACGTTAACTGTGTTCAACACAAACATAGATCATTAAGTGGAGGGAATATTTATGAGCGAAACTATCGCAAGCGCAACCGAATATGCAAGCGTCGTCCGCGACCGTCATTCCGTACGTCAGTACGATCCGAACTGGACGATCTCCGAGTCCGAGCTGAAGGAAATTCTGGCGGAAGCGTCGCTGGCGCCTTCGAGCAGCAATACGCAATCCTGGCGTTTCCTCGTTTTCCACGACAAGGAGCTGCAACAAAAACTGCTGCCGATCGCGTTCAACCAGCAGCAGATCGTCGATTCGTCGGCGGTCATCGCGGTGCTCGCGGACCGCGAAGGCTTCAAGCGTCTCGGACAAATTAACGATATCGCGGTGGAGAAGGGGATCATGCCCCGCGAATTCGCCGACCAGTACACGGAGCGCAGTCTTACGATGTACGGCAACCTGAGCGCGGATAAGCAAACGCATATCGCGCTTGTCGACGGCGGACTCGTCAGCATGCAAATCATGCTGTCGGCCAAAGCGCGCGGCTACGACACCGTGCCGATGGGCGGCTACGATGCCGCGAAGCTCGCAGAAGAGTTCGGCATCCCCGAGACGCTCGTGCCGGTCATGCTCATCGCGGTGGGCAAAGCGGCGGCTCCAGGCAGAGCGACGGCGCGTCTGCCGCTCGAGGAGATCACGTTCTGGAACGGCCAGGGCCTGAAGTAAGACTTAGATTATATAGATTACCTTAGAGGACGAAGCAGCTCGCATGCTGCTTCGTCTTTTTTGGATGATCAGAAAGTATAAAGCGGGGCGGCCGTTCGCGGACAATGAACCGCGCTTATGCTTGTATCGGCGTTTTGAAAGTTTGGCGGTTAAAAAAGCTGCATTTGTGCATGTATTTTTTATGGGCTCGCTCCCTTTGATGAAATTCCTGCAAATGCGGTTACTACTTAGCTCCCCCCCTCGGCGGGGGGATTTTTTGTTTTTTTTCTAACCTAGAAGGGATTTAAGCATACCCATCGAGAATTAGTAGTTAAACCCAAACGAGGATTGTGAAGAGATGGAATT